>DATIKE010000553.1:0-9467 GCA_035477895.1 Phycisphaerae bacterium | reverse complement strand
CCAGCTGATGCAGCTCGACCAGGCTGATCCCCCAGACCGCGAGGATGCCGGCAACGGCCGCGACAAACACGCCCAGCCGCGTAACCTGGGCGAGAAAACGCCATAAAGGATGCGGCGGCGGAGCTTCAGCCTCTCTGGCGGCGTGGGACATATGGGAGGTGATGAATTTCTCGATCAGCCCGGCCCATGCGGCCAACAGCGCGCTGGCGACCTTTCCCGCCAGGGCGATGAGAAGGCTCAGGCCGATGCCTTGAGCCATGTATTTCGCCAGCGCGGCGTATCCCGCGACTTGCAGGCCGATCATCACAGCGACAAAAAGAGGCAGCAGGAGATACAACCGGACCAGGAAACCGGCCAAGAGTCCGGGCTGCCCGTTCGTAGGGGCAAGGAGTGCGACAAACCGGCTTCGCCGCACCAGATAAAGGAGCGACAGCAGCAGAAATGCCGTCAGCCCGACTTCCGAGACCACACGCCGGAGAATCGCAGTCACACCTAACTGGTCGAGCATCAGAGGCCAGGGCAGCAGCACGAGGGCCGCCAGCCCCAGTGACTTGAGCCACCAGCGGTGGAACCTCGCGACCGGATCGTCGCAGCGGATAACCCGGAGATGCGGCCTCTTGGAATCGAATATCGCGCTGACCAGCGGCGGACCGGCCAGCGCGACGGCGACGAGCCCCAGCACCATGGACAACAGCGGAAACGTGAGACCCTCCGAACGAAGCCACAGGCCGTACAACACCAGGGTCACCAGAGGCCACAGGATCAGTGATGCATGGGCCGCTGCCCGGGCTGACTGAATCTGCAGTCGGAACGCCGGCCCCAATTCAAAGGCCCGGCCCCCCTCCTGGGCCTCCTGGCGGGCCATCTCGATGGCCTCATCACTGGCCTCCAACCACGCACGCAGACGACTTCGCGCCCGGCGTCCCAGAAGGATGCTCAGCAGAACGAGGACCGCCACGGCCAAATGTCGCTGGAGAGGAACCTCACGCCACTGCCGGGTCAGCAGGTCGCATTGGGACCGCACCCGCTGCCCCATCTCCCCCTGGCCGCTCGCGACGGCCCGCACTTCAGCGAGCAGGCCGGACCAGTCCTGATCAAACAGGCTCCGGCCCGCCACGGTCAGGCGGCGCCAGTAGAGCGCGCTGCGGGCGACCCGCAGCCGCTTGATATGATCGGTCAGCACCGGAACCAGCTTGTCAAAACGATCATGGAGTGCGGCCAGCTCGGTGACCACAGCGTCGATCTCCTCCTTAATCGACTTGTTCACCTCAGTGGTCAGTCGCGTTTGCAGATCGCGGGCCTGGGCCAGCTGGTCGCCCTCGAGCTGCTTGATTTCGTCTTCCAGCCGGGTCTGGCCCAGCAACACGCGGGTGGCCGTCTCGTCCTTACGGTCCTGGGCCGCCCGAAGCTTGTCGGCCATCAGATCGAGGTGGGTCCTGACCGTCCGCAGACGATCCTCGTTCACCGCCAGCCGCTCCCCGAGCGTCCTGTGGATCTCGATGATGATCTGGCCGCTGCGACGATCCAGCGATTCCAAGAACTCGTCCAGGTACCATCGCCCGCGGGCGATCTGTTGGCCGAGGCGGTCGGGATCGAACTCCTGCGTTTGCAGGCGCGTATCCTCGATAAACTGCCTGTAAGCCTGGAAATCCGCAACCGCCTGCAACAACGTCAGGCGAATCTGCCAGTAGGTCCGTTCGTAGTCGGGCAGGTCTGGCCGGGCCAGGTTCTCCCGGGCCTGGGCGATGGTGTCGCCGGTCACGATCTTGTGAATCGCGTCCCGGTATTGCTGAATCGCGTTGACCAGCTCCCGCAAAACTTTCACGCGGTCGCCGTCCTGCCGCAACGGAATCTCGAGGTGGAGATTCAAATCCGACCAGGAGCCGGCCCGGAGCAACTGGAGTCCATGCTGCCATTCGAGAATCCGTTTCTCAGTCAGCAGGACAGCGCGGTCCTCCGGCGTGGCCGCTTCGGCTGCCTTGGCCGGCAGACCGGCGGCATAAGCCTTGAGGTCGGCGAGTGTCTTGTCGATGGCCGTCTTTGTTTCCGTCTGCCTGGCAGCCAGGGCTGTTAATTGACTCTCACGCGCCGTCTGAAGCGCCTCCATGCGGCGCAGTTCGGCGGCGAGGTCCTCGTGCTCCTTGTTCTTCTCCGCCTGATCCAGCAGTGTCTGAGCACGCCAGGCATGGCGTGCGAGATCCTGGCGCTGCTCCTCGATGCGTTTCTGCTGACGCGACCAGCGATCGAGATCGGCCGCGAGCTGGTCGCTCTGTTTGGGGCTCTTCAGAGCTGCGATATCGATCCGTGCCTGGCGCCACCGATCCAGGCCTGAACGATACTGCTGCAAAACCTGCCCGAGGCGCCAGCGGGCGGAGGCCAGCCGATCCGCCGGTCCGGTTGCCGGCGCGGTGCTGGGCTGGGTGGTCGGCCCCAGTCGCTGCAGCTCGGTGTCGAGCAGTTCCAGCCGAGACACGATTTCCTCATCCGACTTGGGCGCAGCCGGAACCTTCGGCGCAAGAGCCTCCGCGGACAGGTCCTGGGCCGCGGGCTGTGTGGTGCCCGCCGGCTGCGGAGCGTCCTGCGCGCGGACCGCCGTCGTGAATATCAGTAGAACCGCGGGCGCCCATAAATGTCGCGACAGGTGAAGCATTTGCTTGGGTCTCCCGCACGAAAAAAGAATCTTTGCCGCCTTGTCGCTGGGTGCAGTGTAAATCCCCGTGGGGATCGACGCAACGCCCGCCTTGACAGGCCCCCGGAACACTCTGAAGATGGGCGCCGTCTTTGTTGTCATCGGATGCAGGCGGAGCAGCACACATGGGCGTCGAGACTCACGAGACGCGGGCAAAGCGTTTGCTGGATCAGGTCGCGCGCCGGGGTGGAGATCCCCAACAGGTCATCGATCGCCTGCAATCATTCGCCATCGAGACGCCGTCATGGGGTTACGCGGACACCGGCACTCGCTTCGGCAAGTTCCACCAGCCGGCGGCCGCTCGAACGATCTTCGAGAAGCTCGACGACGCCGCATGGGTTCACAAGCTGACCGGCATCTGCCCAACGGTCGCGGTTCACGTTCTCTGGGATTTCCCCAAGGGTTTCGACCCGAAGGTCGTGGACCATGCCGGTAAAGCCGGCGTCCGCATCGGCTCGATCAACCCCAACGTCTTTCAGTCGCAGTGCTACAAGTACGGCAGCTTCGGCAACCGGGACGAGCAGGTCCGCCGCAAGGCGATCCGGCACTGCCTGGATTGTGTTACCCTGGCCAGGCAGGTGGGGAGCGACGTCCTGTCGATGTGGTTCGCCGACGGGACGAACTACCCCGGGCAGGACAGCATCCGGGCCCGCAAACAACGCTTTGTCGAAGGGCTGAAGGAAGTGCACGCCGCGATGCCGAAGAGCATGACCATGCTCGTCGAATATAAACCCTTCGAGCCGGCTTTCTACCACACCGATATCGCCGACTGGGGCATGGCCTGCCTGATGGCCAAAGCCGCGGGCCCGCAGGCCCGGGTGCTCGTCGATACCGGGCACCACTACTCTTCGCAGAATATCGAGCAGATCGTCGCATGGCTGATCGACGAGGAAATGCTCGGCGGGTTCCACTTCAACGACCGCCGCTACGCCGACGACGATCTGACCCTCGGCAGCATCGACCCGTATCAGGCCTTCCGCATCTTCCACGAAATCGTGGCCGCCGAGCAGGAGCGCGGGCAGGCCTTGCCCATCGCCTACATGGTCGACCAGTCGCACAACCTCAAGCCCAAGATCGAGGCCGTGATTCAGACGGTGAGCACCGCCCACGAGTTGCTGGCCAAGGCCCTGCTGGTCGATCTCAAGGCGCTGCGGGACGCCCAGGCCCGGGACGACCTGGTGACCGCCGAACAGATCTTGCTGGAGGCATTCTTCGCCGACACCAAGCCGCTGATCGCGTGGGTGCGCCGGCAGATGGGCATGGAGGGCGACGCCCTGGCCGCTCATCGTGCCAGCGGCTACGAGGCCCGCGTCGCGAAGGAACGCACGGAGAAGCACGGCTCGCCGGGCGAGGCCAGCTACGCCTGATCATCCCGCATAGACTCTTCCGGGTCAGCCCATGTGCTCGACGATCGCCCGGCCGAACTCACTGCACCTGACCAGCTTCGCGGCAATCCCGTCGGCCTCCATGAGGCGATGGAAGTCGTAGGTCACCGTGCGGGCGGCGATGGCGCCCTCCACCCCCTTCACGATCAGGGCCGCCGCCTCGTCCCACCCGAGGTGCCGCAGCATCATCTCGCCCGACAGGATCACCGAGCCGGGGTTGACCTTGTCCTGGTCGGCATACCTGGGAGCCGTCCCGTGGGTGGCCTCGAAGATCGCGTGCCCGCTGTGGTAGTTGATGT
Organism: Phycisphaerae bacterium; assembly: GCA_035477895.1. GTDB lineage: Bacteria > Planctomycetota > Phycisphaerae > UBA1845 > PWPN01 > JAPKGY01. Next base: position 5,094 of record DATIKE010000553.1, on the reverse strand, counting down.
TGCCGCCCGGCGCGATGCCGATCCCGCCGACCTGGGCCGCCAGTGCGTCCGAGATGTAATCGCCGTTCAGATTCAACGTGGCGATGACGTCGTACTCCGCCGGCCGGGTCAGAATCTGCTGCAGGAAAGCGTCCGCGATCACATCCTTGACAATCGCGCCTCCGCGCGTCTCGGGCAGCCTGCACCACGGGCCGCCGTCGATCTCAACCGCGCCGTACTTCTCCCTGGCCAGCTCGTAACCCCAGTCACGGAAGGCGCCTTCCGTGAACTTCATGATGTTACCCTTGTGAACGAGCGTGACGCTCTTGCGCTTCTGGGCCACGGCGTAGTTGATGGCCGCGTCCACCAGACGCTGCGTGCCTTCCTTGCTGACCGGCTTCAGGCCGAAACCCGAACTCTCCGGGAACCGCACCTTCCTGAACCGGTCCGGGAACGCCTCGGCGAAGATCTTGCGGAACCGATCGGCGTCGTCCGTGCCCGCCTGGAACTCGATGCCCGCGTAGATATCCTCGGTGTTCTCGCGGAAGATGACCATGTCCACCAGCTCGGGCTGGCACACCGGCGAGGGTACGCCCTTGAAATACCGCACCGGCCGCAGGCACACGTACAGGTCGAGCAACTGCCGCAGGGCCACGTTCAGCGAACGGATGCCGCCGCCCACCGGCGTGGTCAGCGGCCCCTTGATGCCGACGAGATACTTGCGAAACGCCTCGACGGTCTCGTCCGGCAACCAGGTGTTGAGGGCCTTGAACGCCTTCTCGCCGGCCAGCACCTCCTGCCAGGCGATCCGCCGCTTGCCGCCGTAGGCCTTCTCGACCGCGGCGTCGAACACCATCTGCGACGTCCGCCAGATATCCGGGCCGGTGCCGTCGCCGGTGATGAACGGAATGATCGGCTGATCGGGCACCTCGAGCTTGCCGCCGACCTGACGAATGACCTCTCCCGCCGGTGTATTCGATGCCGCCATCGTCTCTTTCACTCCCGGATTGAATCCTGCACTCATCCAACAATCGCGGTTACGTCACAGAAGGCCTCTGAACGTCTTGCAGACCGTGTCCACCTCCGGCTCGGTCAGCTTGCCGTGAAAGGGCAGCGCGATCGTCCGGTCGGACAGCGCCTCGCAGATCGGGAAATCCCCTTCCTTGTAGCCCATCTCCCGGTAGAACGGCTGAAGGTGAATCGACGGGAAGTAATTGCTGCACTCGATCCCCTTGGCCTTGAGCCGATCGAGCATCCGGTCGCGGTCCGCCCGGGTGTATCTGTCGTCCAGACGAACGACCATCACGAACCAACTGATCCGCACGTCCGCCGGGGTCTTCTGAATCGAGATTCCAGGAATCTCCCGCAAGCGCTCGAGGTAATGGCCGGCCGCCCGGCCGCGGTTGCCGAGGATCTCGTCGATCCGCTTCATCTGGGCGATTCCAAGGGCGCAGTTGATGTCACTCAGGCGGAAGTTGTACCCCAGCCGAACGTGTGAAAGCCACCCGCCGTGCGAGCCGCGCCCCTGGCTGCGATAGGACGCAACCAGATCCGCGATCTGCTCGTTATCGGTGACGACGATGCCGCCCTCCCCAGTGGTCACCTGCTTGTTGGGGTAGAACCCGAACACGCCGACCTCACCCAGGGTGCCCGCCTTGCGGCCCTTGTACACCGCCCCCAGAGCTTCGCAGGAATCCTCAATCACCCGCAGCTTGTGACGGGCTGCCGTCTGGTGGATCGTGTCAAAATCCGCCGGCACGCCGAATACGTCCACCGCCACAATCCCCCGCGTTTTCGGGGTGATTGCCGCCTCGATCCGGGCGGGGTCGATGTTCCACGTCTCCGGATCGATGTCCACGAAGACCGGCCTGCCTCCGTCGAACAGAATACAGTTCGACGAAGCAATGAACGAGAACGGCGTGGTGACCACCTCGGCGCCGGCCCCGATTCCCATGGCCTTCAGGCACAGGTGCAGGCCGCTGGTGCCGCTGTTGACCGCCACGGCACGGCCGACCCCCGCGTACCGGGCCACGACGCGTTCAAACTCCTCGAGTCTGGGGCCCAGGGACAGTTGCGTCCCGCACATCACCTCGTTGACCGCGTCCCGTTCAGCCTGGGTGATGTCCGGGCAAGACAGCGGAATACTCATTCGTGTGATCCCTTCGTTTCAGCCATTCCTTCCACGATCGGGCCGGCATTATAGCCCAAGCCGGTTTCCGCCGACATATGTATGCGGGCCGCACCCGCGGCCGGACACCCTTTGCGCAACCCCCGCGGGCACAGGACCGCGCACTGTTATTCTGGCTCAAGGAGACAGGTTTTGCTGGACAAACAACTGCTGAACAAGATCCAACGCAAGCAGGCGGTCGTGGGCATACTGGGAATGGGTTACGTCGGGTTGCCTCTGGCCCGGACTTTCTGCGGCGCTGGTTTTCGGACGCTCGGTTACGACATCGACCCCCGCAAGGTCAGAATGCTCAACGCCGGCAGGAGTTACATCAAGCACATTCCCGGCCGGACCATTCAGCAACTCCGGGCCGCCGGCCTGTTCCGGGCCACCTGCGACCCCGGGGAGCTCCGCAAGGCCGACGCCCTGCTCATCTGCGTCCCCACCCCGCTGTCGAAAATGCGCGACCCGGATATGACCTATGTAATCAAGACCACGGAAACCATCGCCGCCCATCTCCGCCGCGGCCAGCTCGTCGTGCTCGAAAGCACCACCTACCCCGGCACGACCCGCGAGGTCTGCAAGCCGATCCTCGAAAACGCCACCGGCCTCAAGGCCGAGAAGGACTTTTTCCTGGCGTTTTCGCCCGAGCGCGAGGACCCCGGCAGAGAGGATTTCACCACTGAGACAATCACCAAGGTCGTCGGCGGACACGGCCCGAAGAGCATGAAGGTCGCCGCCGCGCTCTACGGAGCGGCCGTCGCAAAGGTATGCCCGGTCTCGAGCTGCGAGATCGCCGAGTCCGCCAAGATCATCGAGAACGTCTATCGCTGTGTGAACATCGCGATGGTCAACGAGCTGAAGAGGCTCTTCGAGCGGATGGGCATCGACATCTGGGAGGTCATCGAGGCGGCCAGAACCAAGCCCTTCGGTTTCCAGGCATTTTACCCCGGCCCGGGCCTCGGCGGGCACTGCATCCCCATCGACCCGTTCTACCTGACCTGGAAGGCCAGGGAATTCGGCATGCCGACCCGCTTCATCGAGCTGGCCGGCGAAATCAACACCTCCATGCCCGAGTTCGTCGTCGAGCACGTCGCCCATGCCCTCAACGACTTCGGAAAATCGCTCAAAGGCTCCAGGGTCCTTGTCCTGGGCCTGGCGTACAAGAAGAACATCGACGACATCCGCGAGTCGCCATCCATCGAGCTGATCGAGCGCCTCAAGGCCCGCGGGGCAAAGGTCGACTACAACGACCCGTACGTCCCGACCACCCACAAGCAGCGCGAGCACGACCTCCAGATGAAGTCCGTCCCGCTCGCCGCCGTGAGCCTGAAGAAGTACGATTGCGTGGTCATCTCGACCGACCACGACTGCTACGACTACCGGATGATCGTCAAGAACGCCCGGCTCATCATCGACACCCGGAACGCCTGCGCCCGCGTCAAAGGCCCGAAGAAGAATGTCCGCAAGGCGTAGAGCCTGTCTCGGCAGGCCGGCGGCGTCGGCCGTTCTCCGATAGGTATGGTAAAAACGAAGGGATCGGGATCCCTCGTCTCAGGGTTCCCGATCCCTTCTTTTTTCAGAATGAACCAACCCGTAGGAGGTTGATCGTGTTCAGATCGGTCTCAGGCACCGCGCCGACGCAGGAACAGACCGCCCAGGGCCAACAGGCCCAGCGTGGCCGGCTCGGGGACGATTTCCGGAACGATTTCCCCGGTGATCAGCATGTTCTCGAACCGGTTGTTGCCTGTAGCGCTCGTCGCGCCGCTGACCGTGATCTTGATCAGGTTCATCTCGGCCCCTCTCGTGGCATTGAACACGTTGCCGAGGTTCAACGACAGAGTCGACCAGGTGGTCGTCTTGTTCGCCGCCTGGGAGCCCGCCGAGGTCCAGGTGGACCCGCCGTTCGTCGAATACTCATAGGCGTGGGTACCAAATCCCGTGCTCGTGCCCCGCGTAGCATAGCTCAGCACGACGTTCTCAAGGGCGTCGTTCAGGACGAGCAGGAAGTACTTGCTGTTGTTCCCTGTCCCGACCGGCGAAAAGGATCCGCCCGCGAAGGGCGTCGGGCGAATATCATTCAGCGTGCTGCCCGTGAAGCTGCCGAAGTTGTCGGCCGCCGAACTGCCCGACGTGCCGTTCGTGCCGACGAGAATGCCGTCTTTCTGGGTACCGCCCCAGGTCGACAGCTTGGCAACGCCCGTGCCGAGGTCCGACGCGTAATCTGTCATCGCGGTCGTGGTCCCCAGCGGATTGATCCGCCACAGCCCGCTAGTTCCGCCGAGGTTGGTTGTGTCATCAAAATGCCAGAATGCGATGTTCGCCGCATTGGCCATCCCCGCCGTCAACGCCACCACGGCCAGTGCCAGAATCGTGCGTTTCATGTTGTACCCTCCTTTGGGAGACACGGAAAAAGGCTGCTTCCCTTCCGATCCGCCATGCCTGATGAAGCGCGGGCGACACACCTGCGCCTCTATTTACCACCCGAAAGATAAGCCGCATCGGCGTCCGCCGGCGGTCCGACGCCCGAATCCACGCCCATCGCGCGGCACCCGGACCCGACGAATGGCTGAAGCCCGGCCTGAGGACAGGATTGTCGCTCCCATCCCCCTGCCGCTCCCGGCGCCGGCCTCGCCGCCGACGCCCGGAACTCGCTCCAGCGGCCCATCAGCATATCAAACACGCGCCGTTGTTCAAGAAAAAAATCGGTTAGAACTTCGTAAACTTCGATCGCCGCGACCCCCGCACGGCGTCGAACCCGGACACGCGGGAACCGGGTACCGGAGCGTTTTCGCCTAAGAGTGCATCCTGAAACCCGACCACCTGGAAGCCCTTGACACGCCGCAGGCGGGCGGCGCGTCAAGGGAAGCCGGTCCTGCATGGGCTTATTGATACACTCTAATACGACAGCGCTACCCTGTCTTCCTTCTCTCCGCCTTTCGGCGGCG
>DATIKE010000552.1:0-7270 GCA_035477895.1 Phycisphaerae bacterium | reverse complement strand
GCCGGCCCCAGCCACAGGTCGTAATCCACGCCCGGCGGCGGGTCGGAATCCTCCGCGAAGCCGATGTTGCTGAACATCTCCTTGGGGTCCCACGCGTTCCACGCATGGACCATGCTGATTTTGCCGAGTTCGCCCGCCCGGATTCGCCTGACGGCGTTGGCCCAGTGGGCGGCGCTGCGCTGCTGCATGCCGACCTGGGTGATGCGATCGTGCTTGCGGGCCGCCTCGACGAAGGCCCGGCCCTCGCGGATGTTGTGGCCCAGCGGCTTCTCGACGTACACGTCCTTGCCCGCCTGGCAGGCCGCGATCGCCGGGATGATGTGCCAATGGCCCGGCGTGGCGATCAGCACCGCGTCGATTTCCTTCATGTCCAGCACCTGCCGGAAGTCCTTGAACATCTTCGGCGACGTCCCGGCCTCCTTGGCCGCGGCCTCGCACCGCCCCTGGTCCACGTCGCAGACCGCGGCAATCGTCACGTCCTTCATCTTGGCCAGGCTGCGCAGATGGGCCATCCCCATTCCACCGGTGCCGATGCAGCCCACGACGATCTTGTCATTGGCCCCCAGCTCGCCGATCGCCGGCCCCGCCGACACCAGCGACAGACCGGCCACACCGCCCGCCGCGCCCTTCACGAAACTACGCCGCGAGATTCGTCCTTCCGCCATCTCATCACTCCTTATAGGGCATCGAAATCAACCCTGCCGTCGAGTCTAACGCGTCGCATCATCATTTCACGACGTCTGAAGGCTGCGCAGCTGCTTCACCAACGCGATGAAGCGACCGTCGCAGCTCCTTTACGATGGCCGCGTGCTCCGGCTTCCGGGCCAGGTTGTTGAACTCATTCGGATCCTGGTCATGGTCGTACAACTCCGCGCCCTGGCGGCCCTCGTCCCACTCGGTGTACCGCCAGCGCTCCGTGCGAATGCTCCGGCCGAACACACGCTTCTTGTTGGCCGAGCGGGTCACCTGGGTGTAGGCCGGCTTGTCCCAGGCGGCCGTCGGATCCTCCAGCAGCGGCTTCAGGCTCGTGCCTTCCAGCGTCTTCGGAGCATCAAGCCCGCACAATTCCGCCAGCGTCGGGTAGATGTCCACCATCTCGACCGTCCTGCCGCACGGCCGACCGTTGCCCCTCGCGCCCGGCGCCAGGATTATCATCGGTACCCGCGCCGATTCCTCGAACAGGCTCTGCTTCTGCCATTGCCCGTGCTGGCCCAGCAGCCAGCCGTGATCGCCGAACAGCACGACGACCGTCCGGTCGGCCAGCTTCAGCCGATCGAGCGTATCCAGCAGGCGACCCACCAGAGCGTCCACAAAAGTCACCGTCGCAAAGTAGCTGCGGGTGAAAAGTCGAAGCTCCTGTGACCCAAGGCCGTAGTTCGGCTTCTTCACCCACGGTGCGATCGGCGGCACGTCGTCCAGGTCGTCGTCCGGGAACTTGGGGAGCAAGATGCTGTCGAGCGGATAGCCGTCGAAGTGCGGCTTCGGGGCAATGCACGGCACATGCGGTCGATAGAACCCGGCGGCGATAAAAAAGGGCTGATCCTTGTGTTTCTCCAGCAGGCGGATCACCTCGGCCGCCACTTTTCCATCCGTTTGCTCATCGTCCGTCCCCTCGTCCACACGCCAGGACAAGGCGGCCCCCAGCTTGTTCTGCGGCGTGTAGTTGATGATCGTGTCCTCGTCATCCTTGTCCCGGCCGCGCGGATTGATCACCTCGTGCCACGAGGGCGGATCATCCAGGCCGCTCGTGCCGATCTCGCTCGGCACACCGTAGTGATAAATCTTGCCGACCCGGGCCGCGAAGTAGCCATTCCGCTTGAACAGCTGCGGCAAGGTGACCACGTCGGGCACGGCTTCGCGAAAATGGACCGAGTTGTCGTAGACCCGGATCGTGTCCGGCCGCAAGCCGGTCATCAGCGACGCCCTCGTCGGATTGCAGAGCGGGGATTGACAGTACGCGCGGTCGAACCGCACGCCGCCGCGGGCCAGCCGATCGATGTTCGGCGACTTCACCAGCGGATGCCCGTAGCAGCCCAGGCTGTTGTTCAGGTCGTCCAGGGCGATGAACAGGACGTTCATACGCCCTTGCGGTCGATCGGCCGCGCTGACGCTCGCGGCCATGCAAACCGCCATCAGCAATCCGCCCAACCTCGCAAGGAACATCGGCCTTGGCATGTGGTGCTCCTTGAAAAGCGACCTTTCAACGTCAGACCGGATACCAAAAGCCCAGCCCTAAACCCCTGCCTGCGGCAGGCAGGCGTGTGGGACCGGCTTCCAGCCGGTCGGATTTCAGGGTTTTGGGGTAGGCTCTAAGCTTCATACCCGCGCCCGGAGCGAACGCCGGGAAGAAGCTATGAGCATAAGACCCTCTGCCCGACCACACAAGCACCCGCCCGACGCCACCCGCCTTGACGGTCGCGGCCACCCTGCGTCTAATTCTTCCCGATCGCGTCATCGTGTGGGACCGGCATCTTGCCGGTCAGATCTGCCGGCTGTCTTCGACCCCGAGGCCCCAGACCGAGGGGGAAGCCGGTCTCACAAGCTCTGCCAGAGATCTCTTGTGGGCGGGCGGCGCGATCGGCGCCTCGCCTTGACGAAAACGCGGGCGATTCACCCCGGAGGATGCTGTGATCCTGGTCACGGGTGCGGCGGGATTGGTGGGACGCGAGCTGGTCAGCCAACTGATCGGCCGGGGCGAGGCCGTGCGCGGCATCGACCTGCTGCCGGCCGACATGCCCGACAGGTCGAGATTCTCATCCCAACCCCGTGAAGGCCTCGACCTGCTCACCGCTGATCTGCTCGACCCGGCCGCCTGCCGCAAGGCATGCGACGGCGTCGCCACGGTCGTTCATACCGCCGCCCGACAGCATCACAGCGGCGTGCCGCGCTGGGGCCGCGAACGCTTTTTCGCCGCCAACGTCGAGATGACCCGCAACCTGGTCGAGGCCTCCATTGCGGCGGGCACGAAACACTTCGTGCTCGTATCGAGCGATATGGTCTACGGCCTGCCGCCGGGCCGGCCGCTGGTCGAGTCCGACAAGCCAAGGCCCATCGGTCCCTACGGGCGCAGCAAGCTGGCCTCCGAGAAGGCCTGCATCGCCGCACGCGATCGCGGACTCCGGGTCACTGTCCTTCGCCCGCGCCTGATCATCGGGCCGGGTCGGCTCGGCATCCTCAAAAAGCTTTTCGACTGCATCCGGCAAGATCGGCGGGTACCCCTCCTCGGGTCGGGCCGCAACCGTTACCAGATGGTCTCCGTCGCCGATGTGGCCGAGGCCTGCTTGCTCGCGGCACAACATCCTTGCGATGAAATCCTCAATCTCGGATCATCCGACCCGCCACCTGTGCGCGAACTGCTCATGAGCCTGATCCGCCGGGCCGGCTCGCGATCCCGGCCGCTGCCGCTGCCTCGACACCTCGCCCATGCTGCTCTCTGGTGCCTGCACGCCGTCAGGATCGCCCCGCTGGTTCCCGAGCAGTTTCGCATCGCCGATGTCGACTACGTCCTGGATACGACCCGGGCGGGGCAAACCCTCGGCTGGCGCCCGCGACTGTTCGACCCTGATATGCTCTTCAGCGCCTACTGTACCTACGTCGACGGGCGTTCCCGCCACGGCGATTCCACCTGCTGAAGGGGCATGCGCGGCGTCAGGCTTGCCACGGCGCACGGGCGGATTATTCTGAGCGACTGGAACGTCACCTCCAGGTGTACGGCGAAGGCCCCGGGCTTTCATTGAGAGGTTGATCCCATGAAGTGTCTCACCCCCATCCCGCTTCTGGCCGCCGCAGCGATCCTCGCGAACACGCCCGGAACCCTGGTCGCCGGCCTGGGGGCCCCGCAGCAACCGCGGTGCGAGTACCAGGCCAACCCGCTGGGGATAGACACACTCAAGCCGCGGCTGTCGTGGCTGGTCAACGACGATCGGCGCGGAGCCGCCCAATCCGCCTGCCAGATCGTCGTGTCAACCGACCCGAAGTTGGCCGACGCCGCGGCTGTCGTATGGGACACCGGCAAGGTCAACTCTGATGCGTCGGTCCACGTCGAATATGCCGGCAAGCCGCCGGAGTCGGGCAAGCGTTACTACTGGAAGGTCCGCACCTGGGACGGCGACGGACAGGCTTCCGAGTACAGCGAGCCGGCATGGTTCGAGATGGGCCTGCTCAAGGCTGACGACTGGACCGCCAGGTGGATACAGCCGGTCGAGCAGCGCGACAAGCTGCCCGAACTGCCCTGGGGCCGGTGGATCTGGAACAACGAAGCCGAGGGCGACGACACATCCGCGTTCTTTCGGGCCGTCTTCAACATCCCGGTTGACGCAACCATCAGCAAGGCATGGCTGCGCATGACGGCCGACGACAGCTTCATCGCGATGTTGAACGGCCAGAAGGCCCTCGACGGCAACCGCTGGGACGTTGTCCGGCGTGTGGATGTGGCCGGGCGGATCAGCCCCGGCCGCAACGTGCTGGCCGTCAAGGCCCACAATGCCAAGGGGCCGGCCGGCCTGATCTTCACACTCCGTATTGAACTGGCCGACGGTAAAACCATCGACCTGCTCAGCGGCCCGGAGATCCGATCTCAGGCCAAGGGCGGCCAGAACTGGATGCAGTCCGACCTCGAGGACAGCACGTGGCCGCCTTCGCGGGTCATCGGGCCCTACGGCTGCGAGCCCTGGAAACAGGTGGCGGAATCACCGGGTCGGCTGCGGTCCCAGTTTGTCCGCAAGACGTTTCAGGCCAAGGGCGGCATCAGCCGGGCGACCCTCCACTCGACCGGCCTGGGCTTGTACGAACTGCACATCAACGGCCGGAGAGTCGGCGACGACGTGTTCGCGCCCGGCTGGACGAAATACGAAGACCGCATCCAGTACCAGACCCGCGACGTGACCGGTCTGCTGTGCGAGGGAGACAACGCAATCGCGGCGGTTCTCGGCAACGGCTGGTGGGCGGGCGAACTCGGTTGGATGCCGCAGGCCGAACAAAACGCGCGATCCCTCATGCTGCTGGCGCAGCTTCGCATCGAGTACGCCGACGGCAGCAGCCAGATCGTCGCCACCGACTCGACATGGAAGTCGCACCCCTCACCCGTCACCCGCGACAGCTTCTATCACGGCGAGACCCACGACGCCCGGCTGGAGATCAACGGCTGGGATCAGCCCACCCTGGACGACAAGCAGTGGGCGGTGGTGACGGAGACGACCTCGCCGACAAAGCTCCTCTGCGCTCAGCGCGACGAGCCCATCCGCGTCACTCAGGAGATCAAGGTCGAGCAGATCAGCGAGCCGGCCAAGAACGTCTTCATCTACGATTTCGGCCAGAACGCCTCGGGGCGCGTGCGGCTGAAGATCAAGGGCGAGCCGGGCACGAAGATCCGGCTGCGGTTCGGGGAAGTGCTCAACCCGGACGGCACGCTGTACCGCGACAACTACCGATCGGCCGAGGCGACCGATTACTACATCTGCCGAGGCGGCGGCGACGAAACCTGGGAGCCGATTTTCACCTACAGGGGGTTCCGATTCTGCGAAGTCACCGGCTGGCCCGGCACACCAGACCGGGACGCGGTCGTGTTCCGCGTGCTGCATTCGGACGCCCGGCCCGCCGGCATGTTCGAGTGCTCGCACTGGCTGATCAACCGCATCCAGCACTGCATCCTCTGGGGCCAGCGATCGAACATGCACAGCGTGCCCACCGACTGCCCGCAGCGCGACGAACGTCTCGGCTGGATGGGCGACGCCCAGGTCTTCTCACCCACCGCGTGCTGGAACATGAACATGGCCTCCTTCTTCACCAAGTGGATGCGGGACATCCTCGACTCACAGGCCCCCGACGGGGCGGTCACCGACGTGGCCCCGAGCGTGGTGGTCAAGGGGCCGGCCGCGCCAGCATGGGGCGATGCCGTCATCGTCATCCCCTGGAACGTGTATCGCTTCTACGGCGACACGCGCATCATCGAGGAGAACTACGACGGCATGGTCCGCTGGGTCGAGTACATGCGCTCCAACGCCAAGGACGGGCTTCTCTACGACCGCGAGGGCTATGGCGACTGGGTGCCGGTGGTGGCCTCACCGAAGGGTCCGCTCGGGGCGGCTTACTACTGCTATTCAACCCGGCTGCTGAGCCGGATGGCCGCCGTCATCGGTAAAAAGGACGACGCCGACAAGTACGGCAAACTGGCCGACCGCATCGCCGAGGCGTTCAACCAGGCTTACCTCGACCCGCGGCAGGGCGGGTACATCGGCGGGACCCAGGCCGCGAACCTCCTTCCTCTGGCTTTTGGAATTACACCCGCGGAGAAGCAGGAAACCGTGCTGACCCATATCCTCAACGACATCATCGCCCGCAACGACCACCTGTCCACCGGCTTCATCGCGACCGCTTACCTGCTGCCGACGCTCAGCCGGTTCGGCAATCAGGAGCTGGCCTGGCGAATCGCCGCCCAGTGCGACTACCCCTCGTGGGGCTACATGGCCCTGAACGGCGCGACGACGATCTGGGAGCGATGGAACTCCGACAAGATGGACCCGTCGATGAACTCGCGGAACCATTTCGCGTTCGGGGCGGTCGGGCAGTGGTACTACGAAACCCTCGCCGGGATCCAGCCCGACCCGAAAATTCCCGGCTTCAAACGGATCATCATCCACCCGCAGCCGGCGGGTACACTGACCGGGGCACGGGCGTCCTACGACAGCCCCTACGGCCGGATCGAAAGCCAGTGGCAGCGCTGCGGCGGCACGTTCACCCTCGAAACCACCATCCCCCCCAACACGACCGCTCGCATCTTCGTTCCGCTGATGGGGTCCATGGATTCCAACGTCGTTCGCGGCGACTGGTCCGCCGGCACCACGGCCGACGTGGTCCGGCTCATCGGCGAACAGCAGGGCTGCCGGGTTTACGACGTGCCCGCGGGCAAGTACCGCTTCACGGTGAACAGTCGATGACCCTTCTGGTCGGGGCATCACTGGGTTTGGAGTCTCGTGGGGCAACCGCTCACAGGCCCGCCGAGTAACGCAAAGCCTATCCCAAGACCCCTGTGGGACCGGCTTCCCTTGACACGCCGCCCGCCCCGGGCGGATCGCATGGCGATGGAACGTCTGCCTGCGGCAGGCAGGCAAAGCGTCCGCGGCGTATCAAGGGCTTCCAGCCGGTCGGATTTCAGGGTTTTGGGATAGGCTCTTATGGACTCTGCGTGGTCGCGGGTGCCGAGGAGGCGGGAACGCTCACTTCCACCACGATCCGGTTCGCGGTCTGCTCGGTGATCCTGAACGCAAGCGGG
>DATIKE010000551.1:0-2698 GCA_035477895.1 Phycisphaerae bacterium | reverse complement strand
CGGGCCGTCGCAGACACTCGACCAGCCGCCGCGTCGGCCGACGCGGCCTTGATCGATGGACACGCCGATTATACGCTGATCCGGCCGCGCACCGCGCCGCGTCGGCCGACGCGGCCTTGATCGATGGACACTGTCATCGATCGCGCTTTGCAGCCCGAGACTAGCGCCGCGTCGGCCGACGCGGCCTTGATCGATGGACACCCGCAGTCGCAGGGTCCAGCAGACCGGCGCCGATCGCCGCGTCGGCCGCCAATAAACAGTCAGACCATCGCCGGGAAACCCAAAAGACGACGGCAGGACCGCTTCAAACAGTCCTGCCGTCTCTCAGGGGCTCTCCCACCCCGGAAACACCGGCCCGAACGCCCCCTCAGCGCCGGGCCTTGGACAACCGTTCCGCCACCGCCGACCAGTTCACCACATTCCACCACGCGTCCACATACTCCGGTCGGCGATTCTGATATTTCAGGTAATACGCGTGCTCCCAAACGTCCAAACCGAGGATCGGCACGCCCGGGCATTCCGCGATGCCAGCCATGAGTGGGTTGTCCTGGTTCGGCGTGGAGCAAACGCACAGCTTCTTGTCGCCCCCGACACACAGCCACGCCCAGCCCGAACCAAACCGACCGGCCGCGGCCTTGCCGAACGCTTCCTTGAACGCCGACAACCCGCCGAGATCCTTCTTGATCGCATCAGCCAGATCGCCCGACGGCTCGCCCCCGCCGCCCTTGCCGTTCGGCGCCATGAGCGTCCAGAACAGGCTGTGGTTCCAGTGCCCGCCGCCGTTGTTGCGGACGGCCGTCCGGATCGTCTCAGGAACCCTGGTGATGCTCGCGCAGATCTCGTCGATGCTCTTGCCCGCCCAGTCCGCGTGACCCTCCAGCGCCTTGTTCAGGTTGGTCACGTAAGCCGCGTGATGCTTGCCGTGGTGAATCTGCATCGTCATCGTGTCGACGTACGGCTCCAGCGCGTCGAACGCGTACGGCAAATCCGGAAGTCGAAACCCCATCTGATGTTCTCCTTTGTGCTGGTGTAATGATGCCCCGGAGTTCTTGCCCGCAGATTGTCCGGACCCGCCGTCGTCCGCCGCAACGGAAAACCCCGTCGAAGCCAGCACTCCGCCCAGCGTGCCCACACCCACCTGCCTCAGAAACTCTCGCCTTAAGATTGACCCCGCCATGCCCATTACCCTTTCGTGCGGCTGCGGCTCTCCGCAATTAGCACCTATTTTGTGCTATTATAGGCGGCGTCCCGTAATTGACGAATGATTTATAATTTGCGAGCGGTGTGATCGGGCATCGTCGTTGTGTAAAAACCTTGATGGCGAGAACGCTCGGCTCAAGGGAGCCGGGCGCTCTCGCCTTTATACGTGAACCACGGATCGGCGGGGGCGGGTATTGCGACTTCCCCCGCAGTGCTCAGCGGATGATCTCCTTTCCCCGTCGAGTCAGGGCGGCGGCGTATATGTGCTGGCCTTTGTCGTTGTAGAGTTTGCCGGCCCAGACCAGGCCTTCTTTCTGCAGGTGATCCAGCCATTCCTTGATGTGTTCAAAAGAGTCCTGTGCGGACCAGTTTGAGTTCTCGGCCACCTCGCGGGCCAGCTCGAACTCCGTGAGCGGACCTCCGCGCAGCCGGCGGATAATGACCAACTCATGTTGCCGGAGCACTTCAAAGGCCTGGAGGACCATGACACCTTCTCCCTTCCAGATAGTACCCGACGATCGGTACTTCACCTTCCGCATTCAAGTATATGGTCAGCCCCAGCGAAAAATCCAGAGCACCCAAAAGCCCGCCCGGGGCAAATTGCGGCCCGCTTCAGCGCCCGTTCCGGGGAATGTTCCGGCCTGGGCGGCGGGGGGATATCAGCGAACGATTCGCACGAATTGCGTCCTCATTTGCGGGGTAAAGGCCGGATCAAGAAAGTATATTCGGGGGCCACGGCTCGCCGCGGAGCGAGGTTGTTTTCGGGCGTTTACCCGCCAACCGGCGTTAAACTGGATCAACGGCGGGGAGTTGTTAAACTGAACGCCGACGGCGGTTGTACGCCGCCGCGTACGTATCTTGTACGGAGCCTTCCGATGGCCAACCTGATCGCCTGCCGGATTCTGAGTTATGGAAAGTATCAACATCGTGCATGGGCGCACCTGCCCTCGATCGGCATCCGTAACGTCGAGATGCCGATCCCGCCGGCCGACCAGAAAGCCGACGTCCGCAAGAAGCTGGCGGACAACGGCCTGCGAGTGACCTCGCTCCAGTCACTGTGCGACGTGACGCTTCCCGACGCGGTGGACATCATGCGGCCGCAACTGGAGGCCTGTGTTGAGTTTGGCGCGAATTACTGTTTCCTCAGCGCCAAGGCCAAGGAGACCGACCGGGCGATCGTCCACGACCGCCTGCGGGCGATCGGCGAGGCCGCGAAGTCGCTCGGCGTGACCGTCGTGCTGGAGACCCACCCGGACCTGGTGACCAACGGCGACGTGGGCCGGCAGACCATGCGGGCGGTCAACCACCCGAACGTCCGCATCAATTACGACACCGCCAACGTGTACTTCTACAATCGCGACGTAACCGCGGTCGGCGAGATGGCCAAGCTGATCGATGATATCGCCTCGGTGCACCTGAAGGACTCGACGGGCAAGTTCGAGGAGTGGGTGTTTCCGACGCTGGGCACGGGCGTGGTCGACTTTCCGGAGATTTTCCG
>DATIKE010000550.1:0-10484 GCA_035477895.1 Phycisphaerae bacterium | reverse complement strand
CACGAAGGCTCATGACCGCCGCCTGATCGATGCCGTTGCGGTCCATGAGCCCGACAAGGTCTTTGGGGCACTTGTGATGGAGGTCCCAGTAAGGCCAATGGCCGAAACACGCGTTGATGTCGATTCGCATCATGTCAATCCCAATAGCTCGGCGATGTTTCCGCCGAGGATCTTCGCCTTGGCCTCGTCGCTGATGTCCGCGCCCCGCACCTTGGCCAATTGCGTGTGTGGATCGAGCAGCGGCATGTCCGTGCCGAACAGGATCTTCTCCGGCCCAAGCTCGGCCACCGCGTGCTCGATCATGCCGTTGTCGATCTGCGAGCTGGCGGTGTCGAGCAACAGGTTCCCGTGCTTCTTCGCGACGGCGACGGCGCGGTGCCAGTCGCCGAAGGCGTAAGGGTGCCCGCCCATGTGGGCCATCAACAGCCGGGCCTGCGGCACCAGCTTCATGAGGTAGTCGCACTCGTCCGGCGTGGTGTGGGCGAGGATGACCATGCCGCACTCGGCCGCCGCCTCCAGCAGCGGCGCGGTCCCGGGCTCGGCAATGCTCGCCTCGGGGTGCGAGTAGATCTTCATTCCACGGAAACCGTGTTTTTCATAACAGCGTTTGACTTCTTCGACGGCCCGCCGGCCCAGCCGCGGGGTCGGGATCGAAACGTGCCCGATCAGCCGGTCGGGGTGTTGGGCGATCCGGCGGGCCAGGGCGTCGTTGCCCTCGCTCATGTCGTAGAACAGCGCGTTCAGCTCCGTGACCATCAGGCGGTCGAAGCCGGCCTTGTCGGCCTGCCGGACCAGGAAGTCCGCGTCAGCCTGCATGTGGAGGAAAACGCTGGTTCCGATATGGACGTGGGCGTCGAGGATCATTTTGATTGTGCCGGAGCGGCGAGGCTCCCCTCCTGCGGAGCGACCAGTATGGTACGTTTGAACGACGCCCGTGTGTTGGCCTGCGGGGAAGCGTCCAGGGCCACGGCCTGGTACGTGTGCCAGCCCGGCCGGGGCTTGTGGGCCCAGATGTACGGGTCCGAGGTCCGGGGGCCGAGCGGCTGCCCGTCGCAGTAGAGATCCACGACCTGCAGGCCGCTCCGGTCCCGGGCGACGGCCTCGACGGTCACCCGGCCGTCCTCACGCACGGTGAGACTGGAGATTTCAACGGCCGGTCCGATCAGGTCCTCGTAGGCGGGGCCTTCGATCCCGACGTAGGTCGGTTCCGCCAGATCGATGTCGACAGGGCGGGCCTCGGCCGCACCGGTGAGGCGGATTCTGCGGGCGCCTTCGCCGGCGACGGAGCGGATGATCAGCGTCTGGGCTCCCTTGCCCCGGAAGCGGAGCCGAACGCGGGCCTTTTCCCCGGTCATCGGCCGGAACTCGTAGAGCCGCGTCGACAGCCGGCGGGCAAAGACCGTCTTGCCGTCCAGAACTTCCACGTAGAGCTCAAGAGCCTGGCCGAAGGTTTCCATCCCCGCCAGGGCCAGCGAGCACGTGCCGATCCGCCCGACAAGCGTTGTCTCGCTCGACAGCACCGGCGCCCCCTCGGCAAAGGTCAGACTCAAGGCCGCCTGCGTGTCCTTGCCGAACAGGTTGGCGACGGCCAGGAACCGCTTGCCGGTCGGCGGGACGTCGGGCGCGACGAGACCTTTCCATCCCTCCGGCAGGGCGAGCGACGTCTGGCCGCCCGTCTTGGCGGCCTCGGCGATCTGATCGAAAGGCCGATCCGGGTAGATGGCCGCCGCAAGGTCGACGGGCATGTCCCCCGTGCCGACAGTGATGTCATGGATCGGAGAAACGAACACCCCGTCGCACTTGTCGCGGTAATCCGGCGTTCTGGCCCAGTTGAACCCGGCGGATCGCTCGACGTGAATCCGGCCGTTGCCGCCCGTGGCGATCAGTCCGAGGGCGTCCGCGACGCACCACCAGGTCGATTTACGGTCGAGCGTCTGTTCCAGGGCGGCGTGCCCCTCGGCGTCGTGATATCGGCGGGCGCCGGTCAGCCCCGGGCGAACGTAGAAGTAGAGGGGCAGGCCGGTCCAGGTGATCTGGCCGGGCATCATCGTCCGGAACACGGCGAACGTGACAAACGGGCCGTTGTCGAACGACCACGCCGCGTGGTACCGGCTCAGATTCTCGTCGGCCGCGACCCCGGCGGTGCCGAAACCGGCATCGCTGCACGTATGGCGGTAATAACTGTCGCCGCCGGCAGGGCGGGTGGTCGCGCCGGACGGTTGGACGGTCGCGCTACCCGCCATGGACTCCGGATGGAAGTAAACGAGCGGCTCGGCGGCGGTGAAGTTGCGGGTGGGTACGATGAATCCGCAAGGCCGGGGCCGCTCCTGCCTGGAAATGCTTCCCCACGAGAAGGACGCCCAGCGGTCGTTGGCCCGGTGGACGAGTGTTTGTTGCCACCGGTAGTGATGCGTCCCGTTCAATACCTGCCACGCCTCAGGCATGGTGATCGGCTCCGGGCGGGGGCCCAGATACTTGTGCAGGAGGTAGGCGGCGGCCGCCTTGGCGGCCGAGTTGCGGTGGTAGTCGTATTGGGGAATGGCTCGGGAGTGTCGCTCGAGCAGTTCGGCGGCCCGGTCTTCAAACGCCGCCGAAATGGGATCCTTGATGCTGACCGCGGCATAGCAGTAGGCCAGCAGGCCCGCACCATAATACGCGTCGTACTCCATGCCGTGAACGTTGGCCGGTTCGCCCTCCGGCAGGGACAGAGTTTCGGCCCAGTCCTGCACCCCCGTAAAACCGTTGCCCGGGTAGAAGTAGGTCTCGGGGACCGGCACGCCGGTCAGCCGGCTCAGGATCTCGATGTAGGAACGGGCCTCGAACAGCAGGTCGAGTCCGTACCAGGTCTGGGCCCAGCCGTGGTGATCGCTGGAGTAATCCTCGTAGAGGTTTATGCCAGTATGCCAGTCCCCGACGGGCCGGCCGTCCGCGACGGCGGTGGAGGCGCGGTCGTGCGCCGTCGACACCAGGTCGATCCCCGCCGCCCGGACCAGATCAAGGTAAAGCCCGCGGTCCGTCCGCCGCGGGAACAGGAACGCCGCTCCGATCGTGCTGGACATGTCCTGCTTGACCACATCGTGGTTGCCGCCCTGGCCGTACTCCCATGTACGGATGAACCGCTCCTTCGGCGCCGCCCCGATGCACACCTGTTCGACGAGTTTCTTCGTCTCGGCGTCCAGTTGATTCCAGAGCATCGCCGTGCCGACCGTGAACCACCCGAGCACATCCGTCCGGTGGCCGGCCGGGCGAACCCAGCTCCCGTTGCGTATCCGCCGATCGTGGCTGCCCTCGATCGGGAATGGGTAGGGGCGGTCGACGTACGCGCTGGTCAGGCAGCACCAGCGGATCGCCTTGACCGCGTGATCCAGCAGGACCGCCCGCGGGATGTTCCGATCGGTGAAGGTTTCCTTCTCCGTTTCCGCCAGGAGCACGGCGTAGCAGAAGATGATGTGTCCGTTTCCAGGTACCGTGATCTCCGGGACGTACCAGGGGGGCTCCCAGTTGTTGTACTTGCGGAAGTCGAAGAAGCCGGAGCGGGGGATGATGTTCGAGTAATCGGTCCACAGCGGTTCGAACGATTTGACCGATTCCTCAACGATGGCGAGATACTTGGCGCGGATTTCGTCCTCGGAGAGCCCCTGGACCGGCGCGGCAGCCATCAGCATGGTCAGTAGAGCAGCCAGGCCCGAACCGAGGCGTACCGGGAAACACCACATGTGTTGAGTCTCCGAGGAGTTGAAGCCGGGCGAGGCCGCTGCATCCGCACCCTCCGCCGCGACAACGGGTGTTTTACCTTGCCTCCTCCGGTTGTTCCAGCACGACGGCCGGCGGATTGTTCAGCAGACCGGCCAGTTCCCGGGTTTCCCGCCGCCAGTTGTCGATTGTCGGGGCGATCGGGTGCTGGCGTCCGCGCCGCCAGTCGCCGACAATCCAGTAGCGCAGCCGATGATCGTCAGAGGTTCGGCAGCGCACCCGGCGCTCGTTCTCATCCTCGTTGAATGCGACGATCTGTTCCGGCGGAACGATCACGGCCATGCCGATCTCGTCGATCGCCGGCTCCTGGAAGCCCCATGCACCAAGGTAACCCGTTTCCTTGTCCGAAAACGCCTTTTCCCGCGGCAGCTTGCACAGACCCGGGGCCACGTCGAGGGGGCCCGTGGTTTTGGTGAGGCTCACGCGGATTTCGCTCTCCGACCGCTCGGCGTAGATCGTACACAGGATCTTCGCGGTCATGTCCGGCTGTTCGGGGTCGATGTTCGTTCCGGTGACTTCGATCGCCGCCCGGACCGGCCCGCTCACCACCTGCCGCTTCGTGAATCGGATGTCGCCCTTGCCTGCCGGGCTGTACAAGCGCATCGCCTTCTCGCCCTTGTACACCCATATCCCGCCAAGGCCGCAGGTCCCGCCGACGTGCAGGGCGTCGATGCCCCACGCGACCTCGCTGTGGTAGCTCTCCTTGCCGATCGTCGGGTAGATCAACCCGTCGATCTTCTTGCCGAAGAAGTCGAACTGCCCCCAATACATGCGGTAGCCTACGCGGTTGCTTTCCCAGCCGATGTTCGGCGGGACCCAGTCCTCGGCCGTCGCGGTCTTGACATGGAAGCGTTCCGGCGGTTCTCCGCTCGTGTCCACCGCTGACGGACCCCAGCAGAGGTAATAAGTGACCGCATCGTTATCAGGCAGGTCAACGAGGAAACTCAGCTCCCGCCCGACAGACTGCTCGATCGTGTCGATCTGATGCGGGGTCTCCCGCCAGCCGAGCCATCGCTGCGGGGCCACGACGGCACAGACATCGGGATTGAAGTCCGGCGCGGTTTTGAGGATTTCGCCGTACGTGATGGTGATCGGCCAGTCCATCCGCCTCGGCTGGCCGCTGTTGTCGATCCGGATCGGGAGCCGCCGGGAGTACGCTCCGAATACCTTGTCAGAGTGGGCCGGCGTTTCGGCCAGTTCGTGCACCAGGAAGTACGCTGCTTCCCGGTAGTCGCCGCCGGCGTAGAACTTCTCGAACTCGCTCCATCTTGGATGCGAGCCGAACTTCTTCCCGAGGGCCGCCATCAGCCGATCGCGAACCAGCCCCACGTAATACATGGCCCCGGCCGGCGACTTGCGCATGTACGCCCCGAGGCCCGTCCGCGGGGTCCAGGACGTGAGCTTCGTCAGGAAGAACACCTCGGCCGGGTCGGGCGTCGGATGGCCGAGAGCACTCTTGGCCGCGTCGATAAACGCCTGGCTGTCCAGCAGCGTGCCGTTGAGCACGGGGGGATAGAACTTCCTGAGCTTGTCCCAGTCGGGTTCCATCAGTTCGAGTTTGGCCGTCTGCATCGGCCAATCGAAGTCAATCGTTCCATCCGCATCGACGTCGATCCGCCGCCGGTCAAACACCCCGTCGCCGTTCTCGTCCGCCCACGTGTACTCGGCGTCCACCTTGCCATCGAAGTCGAAATCGACGTGCAGCCACCCTTTGGTTGCTCCAAGCAAGTGCATCCGCTGATCGGTCTCGTCGTAGTACAGCCGCATCGGCGCGACCGGCTTGAGGCTGAGCTCGAAACGCTTGTTGTTGACGCTGCACGCCGGGCCGCCGACCTGCTTGAAATCGTCGTTTCCGTGTGCGATGACTCCTTCCCAGCGCTCGAACGGGTCGCGCTCGATATTCCCTTCCGTGTTGGCGTTCATTTCGTCCCAGGTGAGCAGCTTGCGCACCCAGCAGTCGGCCTTCTCGGCGATCGCCCGGGCCTTGTCCCTTCTCAGCCACGGCTGCGTGGGCAGACCGTGAAGCGTCGTGCTCTCCAGGGCGTCGGCCGGCAGTTTCAGCGGTTTGTCCGCATCGGCGTACGCGGTGACCGAGAAGTCGTAGTCGTGCGTGCGCCGGCCGAAGGCGTCGTCGTCGATGTCGAAGCTGTAGCGGATCGCCCGCACCTCGTCGTTGTGGCCCTCGATGCGCAGCACGATCTCGCTGCAGCCGTCGTTGTCCGGGTCGTAGAACAGGAACGGGTTCTCGAAGGCCGACAGCCACTGTTGACCTTCGGGCAGCAGCCCGAACGCGACGAACGTCTCCTCGCCGCTGAAGTGGCAGCGATACTGGCAGAGGTTCTGGTAATAGTTGTAGTCGACGTCATACCAGAGCAGGTTGTCGTCGCCGTCGTCGCGGCCCCACCAGACGCGCAGTACGTCCTTGCCGAAGTACGAGTGCTGCGGCATGTAGAAGTAGAACGCCGTCTTGTCCAGGTCGCCGTCCTGGTCCTGGTCCACGTATTCGAGCACCACGTCGACGGTTCCGTCCGCGCGCCAGTCCGCCACGTACAGCGTGCTGCTCAGGTTCGGCCCGCGAACCTCGTCGATGCCGTTCGGGTCGATCGCCCGGACGAGAATGGGGCGGTTCTGTTCCTGGTGGCGGGGGGAATCATCGATGAACCAGCACTCGTCCTTCTTCCCGTCGCCGTCGCGATCGACGAAGAAACGCTGGCCTGGTTTGGCCGCCTTGACCTTGGCGACCATAACCGGGTCGAGTTTCACGGCATCGCCGAAAACACGCTCAAAGAGTTGCTGCGCGATCGCGGGTGAAGGCTCCGCGGCCTGCCCGGCCGCGCGGGATACAGTCCCCGCGGACAGCAGAACAGCGGCGGTCAGGGAAATCCACGACCTTCGCAAGTTCGCCGGGCTCGATGTCACAGCGAAGCCTCCTTCCTCATCAGGTTCAACACCGGGTTGCAACGGCTCGTCAGGGACCGTTGCCGCCGCCCTGGATGACCACGACACTGCGGGCGGGGACAGTCACCGCGCCGGCCGGTGTCGTCGCCTTCCGTTCCTGCTCGCCGAAGTTGACCGCGACCGTGCGTCCGACATCGGGCAGGCTCACGGTCAGGCACGGGAACTGCCCCGCGACCTCTCCGGCCGGCCGGGCCGGGGTCGTCGCCGGGTCGCAGTAGAACACCGTCACTTGTCGGCGGAACAATTCGTCGGGCGCGATGATCCTCGGACGCTCGTACGCGGGCGGGCCGAAGTACAGTTCGTGCGTCAGCAGCGACTCCTCCACGCCGAACGTGTCCTGATCGTGCAGCAATCGGCTTCGGTCGGCCGGCCGCGCCGACTTCTGCTTGAGCTGGAACGTTCCTTCACCGGCCAGAGCATGAACGGTCAGCAACTTCTCGATCGTGATCGAGCGGCTGCCCAGGTCGTGCCACGTGTCATTGCAGGTTGCCTGGCTGAACAAGCATTCCTCGCCGCCGACCGTCAGCCGTGCCGCGTTGTCGTTGAAGATGTCCGCCGCCAGCCGCAGGCCGATCCCCCCGTCGCGCAGTATCCACAACTGGTCGGCCGCCTGGCACAGATCGACGAAGACGGTCGGCCCCTCGGGCAGGGCGGCGATCGCCTGGTACTGCCGCACGAGCGGGAAGACGGCCGGCCCCTTCGTGATCCGCTTGCTCTGCCGGTCGATCTGCCCGAGTGACCAGAATCCGCCGTCCTTGAACGTGTCCATTCGGAACCACTTGATGGCGTGCTGATTGTTGACTCCGCTGATCTCCAGCAACCCGAGCCCGTTGTGGTTGAACTTCAGCAGGTGCGGCAGTTGCACGGGCTGGATGATGAACTGCCACTGCTTGAACGCAGACCGCCACGAGGCCGACGCCCAGCGGTGCTCGTCGCGATGCCACGCCAGGTTCGCGTTCGGCTCGATATACGTGCCGACGTTCCGCCGGTTGAACTCGCCCGGCGTCGACGGCGCCGGGATCGCGCCGGAGTCGATGCGGTCCAGCAGCCACAGGGCCTGCGCGAGGCAGCAGCCCTCCTGGGCCTCGTACCAGGCGAAGTCATTGATCTTCAGCCGCTGGAACGTCGCCAGCCTTGCCGCCAGCACGCTGCCGCCGCCGAGCGACTGCTGATGCTCGATCAGTTTCAGCCACTCCTCGGCCATCAGCGCCGCGTCCGGGTCGCGGAACTGGGCGGCCGCGAATATCGTCGCCGGGAAGAACTGCGTGTTGCCGTACCCGTAGGTGATCCAGTCGTCGCCCGCGCAGTGAATAAACCGGCCATTGTGAAACGTCGACTGCTTCAGGCGGTCGAAGACGAGCTTCCAGTTGTGCAGGTAAACGTCCGGGTTCCGCCGCGATTCGGGCAACTGGCGGTCGCACACGTGGGCGAATGCTTCGTAGGCCAGCGGCCAGCCCATGTAGCCCGGGTGATAAAACCCGTGGTGCTCCTGGATGCCGCCGGGCTCGAAGTTCGCGCCCTTGACGCGTTCCCTGAGCGGCTTGCCGCCGACGATCCGGTCGGAAGTGACGTCCGCCGGCACGCACATCGCGTTGAGCGAGTACTGGATGGCCGACTCGCGCCACGCGTCGTCGCGCCCGGATTCCGGCAGCAGTACCCGGGCGGCCTGCAGCAGGGCTGCGGACCACGCGTTCGACTCGCCGCAGGAGTGATCGGGCGAGCGGGCCGGCCAGGTCCGGCGATCCTTGCTGATCCCGTACTCGACCTGCTTGTCCGCCTCCCACTGCAAGATCATCTCCATCTGCTTGCGCTGCTCCGGCGGCAGGGCGTCCGGAAGCAGCAGCATCGCCTGGGCGCAGGCGAACAGGTCGGCGTGCCAGTCGTCGGAGAACGTCAGCGAAGCGCCCCAGCGCGAAACGTCCGGCCGGTCGATCGTGCCGACGGCCACGTGCGTGCCCAGACACAGGCGGATCAGCCCGCGGAGCGGCTCGGCCGTCTTCTCGTCCACCTCGTGCCGGGCCAGCCAGTAGCCGGCCGCCGCCGCCGCGAACTGGTTGCCGGCCACGTCCCGGTACGGGTTGTTGCCCGTTCCCCGCGTCGGGTTCAGCGTATAAAGGTCCGTTCCGGGAATCTTATAGAGGTTTCCGGAGAGCCAGCGGCACCACTGGTCCAGCGCTTTCTCGATCCGTGGCCGAAATGCCGGAGAATCGGCGGCCTGGGCCGGGCCGGCGGCTCCGCAGGTCGTCGCGATGGCCGCCGCGATCAGCAGCCGCCGGATGGCCGATCGCCGCACCCATTTCCGCCCGCATCCCTTGTTCCGCAACATGCTATACCACTTTCATCGCTTCGCTGACCGCCGCCAGGGTCTGCTCGATGTCCCGCGGGGTGTGGGCGGTCGAGACGAACCACAGCCCCTCGGGGATGGTCCGCACGCCGCGATCCTGCAGCGCCAGCCAGAACCGCGCATAGGCCTCGCGGTCCCGGCTCAACGACGTGCGGTAGTCGACGATCTCTTCCCGGTCGTTGAAAGACATGAAAAACACCGTTCCCACGCCGCGGATGTGCACGTCCTTGTCCGCCCGCTTGCCCGCTTCGCGGATACCCGCGATCAACTGCTCGCCCAACGCGTGCGCCTGCTTGAGTAGCGCACCGCCGCTCTCCGCCAGCATGTTCATGGCCGCCAGTGTTGCCGCCATGCACGGCCCGTTCGTGTTGTACGTGCCCGCGTGGCTGATCGACCCGTCGCCGAAAGCCCGCATGTATTCCTTCCTACCCGCCAGCGCGCTGACCGGAAACCCGCCCGCCATCCCCTTGGCGAACGTGCCCAAATCCGGCCTGACGCCGAAGTATTCCTGCGCGCCGCCCAGGCTCACCCGGAAACCCGTGATCACCTCGTCGAAGATCAGCAGCCCGCCGTGTTTCGTGCACAGCTCGCGCAAACTCTCCAGGAAACCCGGCTTCGGCATGATCCCGCCGCAGTTGCACATGATCGGCTCGGTGATCACCGCCGCGATCTCCCCGCCGTGCCGCTCGAAGGTCCGCTTCATGATCTCGATGTCGTTCCACGGGCGGATGATGAGGTTCTGCGCGTCGCTGAGCACCTGGCCGCAGGATACCGGCAGGGGATTCGGTTCCTCGCGCTCGCCGGCCTGATCCATCGGCGGGGCATAGTTCCAGAACACACTGTCGAACCAGCCGTGGTAATGGCCCTCGAACCGAACGATCCTGTTGCGGCCGGTAACGCCCCGGGCCAGCCGCATCGCCGCGTGCACCGCCTCGCTGCCCGAGCAGCTGAAACGCACCATCTCCGCGCAGGGGACCAGATCGACGAACTTCTCCGCCGCCCGGATCTCGATCTCCTGCTGCCCCGCGTACATCAGGCCGACGTCGAGCTGCTTCCTGACCGCGTCGAGCACGGGTTTCGGCGAGTGCCCCAGCAGCAGCGGCCCGCGGGCCAGCACGTAGTCGATGAACTCATTGCCGTCGGCGTCCCAGACCCGCGAGCCCTGCCCGCGGGCGTAGAACATCGGCACCGGCTGCCAGTTCTTGCGCACGTTGCTGTGAATCCCGCCCGGCGTGCTCCGGCAGGCCCGCTCGTACAACTCGTGTGATCGATCGAATCGCATCGTTGCGTTTCCCCGCGGCGTTTCCCCGCGGCGTTTCCCTGTGGCGTTTCCCTGTGGCGTTTCCCTGTAGGGCGGGCTCCGCCCGCCTTTTCACCGGTCTGTTCTCACAATCGCACCGGCTGCCCGGTCCGCGACGACTCGTACGCC
>DATIKE010000549.1:0-11385 GCA_035477895.1 Phycisphaerae bacterium | reverse complement strand
GTCTTCAGATTGGCGGCCAGCTCGGTCAGCCGATAGGCCGACACTGCGTCGCACGGGTGCAGGACGACCGCCGCCGGATTCCCCCGGCCGTCGTTGGCCTGGGCGTAGCCGCGGAAGAAAGCCAGGTCGGGCAGACTCATCTGGCTGGGGCCGTCGGCCCCGAGCGAAACGCCCGAGTGCGAACCGACAATCTTGATGTTCGCCCGGGTGATCGCCGCCATCTCGATCTGGTCGTACCCGCGAACCAGGAACTTCGAGAAGCTGCTGGCAAAAGGAATCATCCCGCCGGCGGCCAGGCCGACGGCCACCGAGATCATGTTCTGCTCGGCGATCTTGCACTCGAAGAACCGGTGCGGGAACGCCTTGGCGAACACGTTGGCGAAAGTCGAGTTGCTGACATCGCCGTCGACAGCCACGATCCGCTCGTCGGCATGGCCCAGCGAAAGCAGGGCGATCCCGTACGCCCGCCGGGTCGAGAGTTTGTTCTTCGCGACCGCGTCGTCGGCCTTGGCCCGCCGCATCGCGTCGGCGAAGGGCTCGATGTCGATCCGCGCCGGCCGATCGGGCGAATCCACCGCCGACGGCGCCGGGGGCTTGGGCGCGCGGCGGCCGGGTACGACTTGCCGCTCGGCCGCGATCCGGTCCAGGCCGGCGATGGCCGCGGGCACTTCCGACTCCGACAGCGGCTTGCCGTGGTTGGACTTGTCCTGCAACGACTCCACGCCCCAGCCTTTTTGGGTCCTGGCCACGATGGCCATGGGCTTGTCGTTCTTACCGACCTTGTTCAACGCTCGGGCGATGGCTCCCAGGTTGTGCCCGTCGATGACGTCCACCTTGTAGCCGAATGCCTTCAGCTTCTTCGTCAGCACGTCGGCGGACTGCTGCTGCGACACGTAGTCCGCCTGCCCCTGACCGTTGCAGTTGAAGATCGGGCAGACGTTCGTGAGGTTGTGGTCGATGATGAAATCGAGGGCCTCGTAGATCTGCCCCTCGCGCGATTCGCCGTCGCCGACGATCACGAAGATGCGCTTGTCGATCTTGTTGAGGCGAGCAGCCAGGCCGAGCCCCGCGCCGGCCGACAACCCCTGCCCCAGCGAACCCGTGGCCGAGTCGAAGAACGGAAAGCCTTCCGCCGGGTTCGGGTGGCCATCGAGCACGCTGTCCAGTTCGCGGAGCGTCTTGAGATCTTCCATGGTGAGCGATCTCTTCTCCGCCGGCGACTTGCCGACCGCGCCGCCGAGATCCGCGTACGCCGCGTAGACCACCGGCACGGCGTGCCCCTCGCTCAGCACCAGCCGATCCGCGCCCGGATGCCACGGATTCGACGGATCGTGGCGCATCTGCTTGTACATCAGCGAGGCGACCAGATGCACCAGAGCCAGCCCGCTGGATGGGTGGCCGGAGCCGGCCGCGGTGGTCATGCGAACAACGTTCTTGCCTATTTCAATGGCGCGGAATTCGAGTGGATTGCTCATTATAACTACCTTTGCTGCAAGAGGTTAACGGCGATCATCCCCGTAAGATTCAGGGAGTTCGAGCAGTCTAGCCGAGCCGGCCGGGTTGTTCAAGCGAACGCGCGCGGCATTCGGGTGTGCCGGCCGAGCGGGGGAGAGGAAATATGGGTGCCGTGGCCGGTTCCATTCGAGGCGGTTTCGATGCGAAGGTCGCAAACTTTGAGTACCTTATGCGCGTGCAGCGGGAGAAACGATCAACCAGAAAGAACATGCCGGTGCCCCGCGAGACGGCCGGGGTTGTCGCGGGCCGAGGTCGAGGGCCGTGGGCGGTCGCCTGTGCGATGCTGGTGGTCGCCGCGGTCACGCTGCTCGGTCAATGGCCGGCGACGCGGGCCGGGGCGATCTGTTTTGATGATATCGAGTACATGGTCGAGAATCCGCTGGTGCTACGGCCCAGTGCGGCCAATGCCGGCCGATTCCTCGGGGAAGTGCTCGAACCCTCAACGGTCCACGGGTACTACCAGCCGCTGGCCATGATCTCGTTGATGCTGGACGTGGCGATGGGCGGCGGGCCGAAAGACCTGGCCCCCTTCCACCGCACGAGCCTGCTGCTGCACGCAACCAACGCGGCGATGGTGGTGCTCGTGCTATATCTGCTGCTCGGGCACCTCTGGGCCGCGGGGATCTTGGGTATTTTCTTCGGCCTGCACCCGATGACGGTCGAGACGATCGTCTGGGTGGGCGAGCGGAAGACGGTGCTGGCGGCGCTCTTCGCCCTGCCGGCCATCGTGGCGTACGTGCGTTACGTCCGGACGCAAAAACGAGGGTGGTACGTCGCGTGCGCGGTGCTGTTCGTGCTGGCCCTGATGTCCAAGCCGACTGCGACGCCGCTGCCGGTGTGCCTGCTGCTGCTGGACGTCTGGCCGCTCAAGCGGCTGAGCCGCAAGGCCATCCTGGAGAAGATCCCCCTGCTGATCATCGCGCTGGTGTCGGCCTGGATCACCTACGAGTCCCAGAAACGCACCGCGATCACCGTCCTGCCCGGGCGGGAGACGTGGTGGCACATCCCGCTGATCCTCTCCCACAACATCGTGTTCTACCTGTGGCGGATCCTCTGGCCGGCGGGCTCGTCAGCCCATTATCCGATGCCGGCGACGATCTCGCCGGGCGATGCGGCCTTTGCCCTGGGCATGGTCGGCACGGTCGTGCTTCTGCCGCTGCTTATCGTATCGCTGCGATGGACGCGGTCGGCGGCGGTCGGCTGGCTGTACTTCTTCATCGCTATTTTCCCGACGATGGGGGTGATCGGCTTCACCAACGTGATCGCCGCGGACAAGTTCGCGTACCTGCCCGGCATCGGGTTGATGCTGCCGGCCGCCTGCGCGATCGCGTGGTTGTGGGACAAGGCTTCACGTCCGGCGCCACGGGTCCGCCGCGCGGCGATCGCCGTGGCGACGAGCGCGATCTCCCTGGCTCTCGCGGTCGGGTCACGGGCATACATCACACAGTGGGACAACACGGAAAAACTGTTCCGGTACATGCTCACCCTGTATCCGGACGCGCCGACGCCGCGCCTGTTCCTGGGCAAGGAACTGGCCGACCAGGGCCGGGACGCGGAAGCAATTGACGAATACCGCCGGACTCTGAAGCTGGCCCCGACGTTCGAGATCGCGCACACCAACCTGGGCCTGCTTCTCGTCAAACACGGAAAGATCGACGAGGGCATCCGGCACCACCGTGAGGCCCTCAGGCTGCGGTGGGACTTCTACGAGGCCCAGAGCAGCCTGGGCAACGCACTGATGAAGAAAGAGGAGACGGCCCAGGCGGTGAAGCACTACCGCGAGGCGGTGCGCATTCGACCCAAGGCGGCGGACGGGCACTACAACCTGGCCAACGCGCTGGTCGCGACGGGAGACGTGCCCGGAGCGGTCGAGCAATTCGAGCTCGCGATCGAGTGCAACCCCGATCACGCCCAGGCGCACAAGAACTACGGCATCGTGTTGCTGCAGGCGGGCCGACGGGCCGAGGCGGTCAGACAGTACGCGGAGGCTCTTCGCCTCAACCCGGCCTGGTGGGACGTGGCCAACCAACTGGCATGGCTTCATGCGGACTCGGCGGCCCCGGCGCTGTATGATCTGCCTCGCGCGATTCGCCATGCGGACCAGGCCTGCCGAACGACCGGTCGCCGGGAACCCGTCCCGCTGGGCACGCTGGCGATTCTGCTGGCCCGGGCGGGTAGAGTCGACGAAGCCCGGGCTGTCGCCGGTCAGGCGGTCGATCTGGCCCGAACGCGGGGCGACGAGGCCCTGGTGCGGAAGATCGCCGAGCGGTTCCAGCAGGAGATGGATAAGGCCGCCAGTCGGCCGTGAGAGATAAGTATTTCGGGCAACTATGGACAGAGGCACAGATCTGGAGGCGATCATGGCATGTTCACATTCGCATGGGTGTTTCGGGCTGGGGCGACGGGAACTGCTCAAGGCGGCGGGCATGGCGGCGGCGGGATGGGCGGCCAGGGGGTCGTCGGTTCTGGCCGCGGCGACCACCGCGCCGGCCGGCGCAGCCAAGGGCGTCGCCACCGTCCGGGCGGCTTTTCTTTACCCCAACGTTGCATAATACAACGTTGGGGAATTGAGAAAAGGCATTACATATTCGCAATGGTTCGATTGCAACTGGAGTGAGATCCGGCAACAGGCGGGGGTGGAACTGAAATTGCCTGTGCCCACACGCGAATCATGCCTCGACGAGAGAAGGCAACCCTCTGCGGAAAACGCGGCCTGGGAAAATGGGAAACTCACGATCGTCATTCACGCGGCTCACAGATCCCAGCCCTTTCGATACTCGCGGCGGAGGTAGTCGTTGGCCTTGGGATTGTTGGTGATATTCAGGTTGGCGGCGTCCCACTCAATGCGGCTCCTGGCTCGCAGGGCCACGCAACCCAGCAGGATCATTTCGGTCAGCGGGCCGGCATAGTCGAAGTTGGAGAGCGCATTGCCCTGGCCCTTGCAGGCCCTGATCCATTCCTCGTGGTGTTCGCCACGCGGACGGGGTAACGTCGGTGTCGGCGGCCGGTAGTCCTTGAACTGCTCCTCCGGCAGCAACTTGTAGCTCTCGCCATACTCGCCCGGCGAGTACATCGTGCCCTTGTCTCCGATCAGGATGGAGCCGTTGGGGGCAAGTTCCCGGCCTGGCAGGAGGTTCTCGATCGTCTCCTTCACCCACGGGGTCATGCGCGTCCCGCCTTCGTACCAGGTGAGCTTGACCGGCGGGAGATCGCCCCGAAAAGGGAACTCGCTCGGAGCCGCTGTGCCGAGATTCCCCGCTGTGCCGAGAATCCCTTCTCGGCACGACCGGGCGGGGAACTCGTAGCGCACGATGTTCCACGTCCCGTAGGTGTCCTCGGTGACATTCGGGCCCGGTTCGGCCTCAACGGTGCTTGGCGCGCCGAGTTTCAAGGCCATGAACGGCAGGTTGGCCGTGTGGCAGCCCATGTCGCCCAGCGTGCCCGTGCCGAAGTCGTACCAGGCCCGCCATTTCATGGGGTGGTAGTCGCGGGTGTATGGGCGGAGGGGGGCGGTGCCGAGCCAGAGGTCCCAGTCCAGGGTCGGGGGGACGGGGTCAACGTACTCAGGTCGTCGGATTCCGGTCGGCCAGAAGGGGCGATCGCTCCAGACGTGAACTTCGCGGACGGTGCCGATCGCCCCGGACCAGACCACCTCGACCGCCTCGCGGAATCGGCTGTTGGCCGAGCCCTGGTTGCCCAGTTGGGTGACAACGCCGTATATGCGGGCGGCCTCGGTGAGTCGGCGGGCCTCGTACAGGTCGTGGGCCAGCGGTTTCTGGACGTAGACGTGCTTGCCCATT
This sequence comes from Phycisphaerae bacterium, assembly GCA_035477895.1. GTDB lineage: Bacteria > Planctomycetota > Phycisphaerae > UBA1845 > PWPN01 > JAPKGY01. The sequence continues at coordinate 6,070 of DATIKE010000549.1, read as the reverse complement.
TTGACGGCCATCATGGCGGCGACGGCGTGCTGGTGGTCGGGGATGGAGACGGTGACGGCGTCGATCCGTCGATCCATCTCGTCGAGCATTTTGCGGAAGTCCTTGTACTGCTTGGCCTGGGGGAAAGCCTTGAAGGACTTGAAGGCCATGGCGAAGTCGACGTCGGCGATGGCGACGATGTCGGCGTGCTTGCCGACGGCCGCGATATCACATGCTCCCTGCCCGCCTCCGCCGCCGATGCAGGCGATCTGAAGTTTGTTGTTCGGTGAGCCCCGCCGCGGCCGCCCGGGCATCTGCGGAGCCGTCGAAGCAGCACCGCCCAGGACCCACAGGCCGGCACCGGCATAAAGAGTCCGACGCAGGAACTGACGACGTGTCCCTGAAGCCGACATCCCCACAGCGTCGAAACTGGACCTACTCTCCAGCAACATCCTTCTCGATCACGTTGGCCATCAGTTCGCTGGTAATGATGACCAGCTTCACATGAATGCTCTCTCCCATCTGGAGATGGCGGTTGCCCATTACGATCTTTCCATCCCGGGCCGATGTCCGATTGCCGTCCAACATGGCGTAGGCTTCGACAACTTCCTGACCCGGAGGCAAGAACAGCGTATAGGGAATCACATCATTCTGTCCACTGATTGCTTCTTGTATTTTGGTCGCCCGATCGTTGATGACGGCGGTCGGTTTTCGAGCCAGCCATTGCTCTTTCGTCAATGCCAGCTGCTGGAGGATCCGGTCGTCAATCCTATGAGCCAGCGGAAGAGCTTCGCCAGCAAACACCCCTGATCCATTGACTCGAACCAGGATGTTGTCGCGAATCCATATTGCCTGTGTATTGCCATCTGGATGTGTCTCGGAAAAGCCAATAGTACCCAGGTCATTGATCCGGTTTTTATCGGCATAACGGGTGGCCCTTGCTATAATAGGAGCATTTGAGTTTGAAGCATGGGTGAGCATCAGATCGATCGCGGAAGCTGAACCAGTGGTGACATTCATCCTCACTTGTATGTCACCTTCAAACCCCCTATTCTTGTTGTGCATTTCTCTCGAAATTGCCAGGCGCTGCTCAACGAATTGGGGATCGTTTCTTCGATTTGGCGGAAGTTTCTGAATGGCTTTCAACAATGCTAATTTCTTGTCCTCGGGGAGATCTACAGGAGGCAGTGTCACAATTCTTCGCCAAGTCCAGTATCCATCAGCACACTGGGTATCATAAGCGATGGAATAATTACTGAAATCTTTGGTTACTTTTGAAACGCTCTCTGTGGACAGGAGAGACTTATCGATCTTCGGGGCCGTACGAAGAGTAGATGTTCTGGGCCAATTCGCACTATCTACCAGCTCCGCGAGTTCCTGTACGTCATTCCGAATGTGCGCACGGTAGTCATAAGATGATGGTTGACTGCTTGCTGTAGGCTGTGTTTGGGCGTTACCAACCGAGCCCACAAGTATGGCGCCAACAACAAAACTCGCCATGGATCGATGTGCCATTGTCATTTGAAGTCTCCTCCCATGCCACGGGACTATCCGGCAGCATGCCATTTTACTGCACTCCCAGCGTTCTAATCGAAGGGTTCCCCGTATTCGTGGATGGATTATTGTCAATGACCTTTGAGCTGTATGCAGACCAATCATCGGTGCCGACAAGTTCCCACGGAGAGAAGGGTGGGCCATCATCAGGATCATTGTCAACGTCAACCTGACCCCCAGAGGCGTCGAAGATGTATCCACCTAGGACACAGACCGCATGATTCCCCAAAGCGCTACGCCTCTCCTGAGGAGGGTTATATCCATAGTCGCCAGGAACTAGAGGGTTGGAGTCGAAATAAGTGGCATTGCCATAGAACGGATTATTAGTCCAGCTTCGACCTATTGGAGATATGCAGTTCAGATAACCAAATGGATCAATGAAATCGAACTGTGATCCGCAACCGATCGCGCTCCCAAAAACTACCAAGGACGCTGCCATATCGTAGCAGTTAACGGTCTGAATCGAAGGAAAATTACCCAACCAGTTAGTTACATTGAAAACCCATGTACTTGAGTTGGTGTATTGTGCAGCTCCATTTACCACATCATATTGTCCCCCTCCGTTGTAATAGAACTCGGCCCAAAGCAACGACATGGCTGTGAGAGCATCAGGGCTGCCAAGTGCCAAGGTGTTTGTGAGTTCGAGCACATCCACCCACGGCTTCAGAATGGGACTAACAGGGGTCTCCAGAACCGTGTAGATCTTATGTGGTCCTGATGTGTTCGCATTGAACACAGCCTGGCCACAATCACCAAAGTCGGTCACCTTCCAATGAAGCGACACATTCCAAATCCCTAAACCAAATTGCATTGCAGCAATATTGGTCAAACTTGAGAATGATACGTACTCGGGATCTGAGACTCCGGACGAGAATGACACCACGGTACTGTCGAGGCCGGCGATCACGTCCGCCCCCTCGGCACTCACCGTTGCATTCATCGTCACCGGTGGAGATATCGTCAGTTTGGCCTGAACAATCGGTGTAACGCCGAACTTGTAAGCAGCCGGGTCATTCTTTGACCCTGCTACCCATTCCGGCGCCGAAATATCCGTCGAGTAATTCGCCATTATTGAAATGGCATCGTACGAGTCTCCCCAAGTATCGTGGTTGAACTTTATTACAGACACCGTGATCTCACATACGATTACATCGACCGTCTCCTCGTTGCCGCACTTGGCTTTGACGGTTTTGTAGTCCGAGGTACTCGACGACAAGGTATTGAAGGTCACCGTCTTGGTCTCGCCCGTGCCCGAGGCACCGGAGGTTCCGCTCCATTCCGGCTTGTTGGGTGGCCAACCGTCCATGCAGGAGTCCTTGACTGCCTTGAACGTAATGCGCGATCCTTTGTACACGTACAAAGTTCCTGATACATCCGTGTACGTTCCGTCCTTCAAGTATTGTAGCTTCTCGACCTTGCAGCAACCTCCCGTGCCATCGGCATTGGTGATGCAGTTGCAGTCGGGCTTGCAACAGGCCGATTTGCAGCATGTTGCGTCATCCTTGCAACAGTACGATGAGCCACCCGGGCCATCGTCGCAACACTGGGGGGTTGATTGGGCGCAGCAGACTCCCCCGCAGCAGGTATCTGTTGACTTGCAACAGTACGACGAACCCCCCGGGCCATCGTCACAACACTGGGGGGTTGATTGGGCGCAGCATTTTCCACCCTCGCCACCGCAGCGATCAACGCATTCGCCATCCACGCAGCACTGGCCCTCGGGACAGCAGGTCTCGTTGCAGCACTCGTCCGCATCACAGCAGCCGGTCTCGCCGCACTTCGGCACGCACTGATCCTCGTGGCAGCACTCGTTCTCCCCGCACTTGCAGGTTTCCCCGCATTCCTTGTCCACGCACTCGTCGTCCTGGCAGCACCGGCCCTCGGGACAGCAGGTTTCGTTGCAGCACTCGTCCGCATCACAGCAGCCGCTCTCGCCGCACTTCGGCACGCACTGATCCTCGTGGCAGCACTCGTTCTCCCCGCACTTGCAGGTTTCCCCGCATTCTCTCTCCACGCATGCGCCATTCACACAGCATTCTTCGTCAGCGCAGCATGTCGTGCCCCCGCACTTATCCTCAATTCCTTCCGGCGTGCAGCATTTGTCGCTACTATTGTAACAGGTGGGGGTTCCTGTTTTCGTACAACAGCCCAGCGAACCACAACACGGCCCGCCTTCTCCGCCGCACCGAGGAACGCACAGGTCATTCACACAACACTTGTCATCCGCGCAGCAGGTCGAGCCGCCGCATTTGGGCTGAACCCCTTCCGGCGTGCAGCAATACTCGTCTTTGTCGTAACAGTCGACAGGCTTATAAGGATTACCAGTGCTACAACACCCCAGCCCCTGGGGCTTGCACACGCACTTGCAGTATCCACCGTGGCAGGTCGCACTGGCCGGCGATTCGCACAGCAACAGGATGCCGAACGCCAAGGAAACCACGATCAGGTGATCCAGCACCCTGGTTCTCATTAGAACATCTCCTCAACAAGCGGCTCTCGCCGCCTGATGAACGTTCCACGGACTACCAGTGCGTCCCAAAACCCTGAAGTCACACCGGCGAGACGCCGGTGCCACACGGGTTTTAGGACGCACTCTAAGCCAAACATCCTGCTTACCACACGACTCCCCTTGTCGGACGCACGCCCCATCTTGCGAGTAACGCCATCACCACATACGCTTGCGAAGTTGTACCAGTACGTTTGATTCCGAATAGTCGGGGTACCGGGACAGGCACTCGTCGATCTCCCGCAGCACGTCCTCCCGAGGAGCCTTCATCGCGATCATGGTCTGCGCGATGCCGATGTAGGCCTCCGGGACGATGTCCTGCTCCGCCCCGAGGGGCGGCGTTGTTGCGGCCATCTGGATGATGGCGTTGAAATGGACGAGGGCCTCGTCGTATCTCTTCAAGTATGCCAAGGCGCAGCCCGTCTCCAGATGGGCGGCGCCCGCGAAGTTCTTGTAATGCGGATTCAGCATGCGGTCCGGACTGCTCTCGTAATGATCGGTGAAGTACTCTCTGCCCTTTTCCGCCAAGGTGGAGAAATCGCCCTGCATGTGCAAGAAATACATCCTGTAGACCTCTGCCTCGACGACGGTCTCCGGATCAGCGGTCCGATGCCACACCTGCCAGCGAGCGTAGAGCTCGTCCCAATCCTGCTTGCTGACCGGCAGATTGCGAACCTGCGCGGCCAGGACCTGATTGCTCAGTTGCTCGCAACGATGTTGCGCCACTCGACAATCCATCTTCCGAAGCAGGCGCCGCACCTCCTTGGGCGGGTTCCGCTGGCTCAGTATCGGACGCAGCAAATCATAGCATTGACACATGTCCTCACGCCGGCCAAGCTGCCAAAGAACCTCTCCCTTCAGTCTCAACGTCTCGACGGCTGCGCCGGTTTCCGGGAATCTGACCAGGATCTCATCGAGCAAAGTCAAACGCTCTGGATTCTTGTGATTGGTTCCACTGATCACGTCCTTGCCCTGATGATACAACCGGGCAGCCTGCTCCTCCCGTCGAACAATCTCGTCGATCTCGGCTTGCGATTGGCCCTCGAGCTCAGCCTTCAGGGCCATCCCCTGGATTGTCCATTTGCCCATGGGATCCCATCCCCTGAGTGACTTGAGCAGTTCCAACGCCCGATCCGCTTCACCCATTTCCTTGTAGGACGCCGCCGAGTAGTACAATGCGCTGGAATGGAACCCCGATTTCTTTTCGTCCATCGCTTTCTGGTAGTACTGCTGAGCCTCCTGATGTCTCCCCAGACTTGCCAGACATGCCCCAGCCATAAGCATCCCTCCTCGGCTGGTAGGATCTCGGCGGCACGCCTCCAGGAGTAGCGGCAGAGCCGTCTCGAACTCACCTTCCCCTCGTAGCCGATTTCCTTCCGCGCGAATTGCCTCGACTGACATCGCGGCCATTTCCTGTTCCGTAAGCGACGGTTGCTGCTCCTGCCCGAGGGGCTGTTCGTCCTGAGCATGCACAAACCAGCCGGTTACAAACAGCGCGGTCAAAACTGCCACAGCCAGCACCACCACCGAAAGAACCTTCGCCGCTTTTTTCATGATGAACCTCCGATCCGGATCAGGAGCCGGTCGTGTTGCCCCGCGAACCAGGACGACATGGCACAACCTCCTCATCGCCCGACAGAGCCGCTTGTGGAAGTGAGGCACCCGTGTTCACGGGCGACTTGGCTGGCATCAGGTTACATGGGGTTGGCGGCCATGTCAACTGAAATCCACCTCGAATTTACGAAAAAATACTCGGCGGTTCCCCTCTACGGAGTTTATACCCCTACCCCCCCCTAATTACATCTACACTTCAATCCGGCGGCATTACTCGTGCGTTTTTGCGGGGACTTGTGCCGGCCGGCCATGAGTGATAAGCATATTCAGGCAATGTTGGAAAGAGGCACAGATCAGGAGAAGGCGATCATGGCGTGTTCACATTCGCACGGGTGTTTCGGGCTGGGGCGACGGGAACTGCTCAAGGCGGCGGGCATGGCGGCGGCGGGATGGGCGGCCAGGGGGTCGTCGGTTCTG
>DATIKE010000548.1:0-4544 GCA_035477895.1 Phycisphaerae bacterium | reverse complement strand
CACAGGATAGGCCCCCGGCCTTCGGGCTTCAGCTTGCGAACCGCCAGGAACTCCAGGATTCGCTTCTTGACCTTCTCCAGTCCGTAGTGGTCGTCGTTGAGGATTTTTTCCGCCCGTTCCAGGTCGAGGTTGTCCCGGGTGCCGACCACCCAGGGCAGGTCGCACAGCCAGGTGATGTAGTCCAGGGCGACCGAGTATTCCGGCGACGCCTGGGGGATGCGAGTAAGGCGGCCCAGCTCGCGCTCGGCCTCGGTGCGGGCGGCCTCGGGCATCCCGGACTTTCTGATGGCCGCCTTGAGCCGCTCGACTTCGGCCATCCGGGCGTCGGTCTCGCCCAATTCCTTCTGGATCGCCTTGAGTTGCTCCTGGAGGTAATACTCTCTCTGGGTGTGGTCTATCTGTTCGCGGACCTGGCTTTGGATCTTGTTGGCCAGCTCCAGGAGCTGGATCTGCTCGGCCAGGGCCCGGCTGATCTTTCGCAGGCGGTCGGCGACGTTGAAGGTCTCGAGCAGTTCCTGGCGGTTGACCAGCCCGATCGAGAGGTTGGCCGCGAGAAAGTCGGCCACTCCGCCGGGTGTGTCGATGTTGTCCAGGACGATGCGGGCCTCCTCCGGCACGTTGGGCGACAACTCAAACACCCGGTAGGCCGACTGCTTCGCCATGTGGACGAGGGCCTCCATCTCGGGATCTGCCTGTGTGCTGTCATCGCGGGTGTGGATGCGGGCGATGATGAAAGGTTCGGACTGGGTCAGACCCTCGATGCCGAAGCGCGCGATTCCGTGGACGATGATGTTAAGTGTGCCGTCCGGCAGGGTCAGCATCTTGAGGATCGCGCAGGCGGTCCCGATCCGGTAAATATCGTTTATACCGGGGTCTTCGGTGTCCTTGTTGCGCTGGGCGACGACGCCGATAAGCTTGTCGCCCCCCGCCACCTGCTCGATCAGCCGCTTGGATTTGTCCCGCCCGATGTTGAGCGGCATGATCGTTCCGGGAAATGCAACAGAATCACGAATCGGCAGCAGAGGGAGAAGCTCGGGGATTCGATCGCCGGAGTCCGCTTTCCCGGTTTGCGGCGGTGATTGTGACTTCGAATTGTCGCTCGGCCGCGGCGGGTCCGCTGCCGGGACGGTGGAGGCGGCGTTCTTGTTTTCCTGGTCGTCCATGATTCGACAGGTGCGACGGCGCGGCGGAGTCACGTCGGCTTCTTGACGATCGTGATCCACAGGAAACCGGATTCAAGTTTCGCCTCGATACGTCCCGGGTCCGCCCGGTCGGGCAGATCGATGATCCGTTCGAACGGGCCGGAGTTGATTTCCATGTGCACGATGCATTCCGGGGATGCGGACGCCGGCGGCTTCGGCGCCGGCCGCTCCCCGCGGACGATCAGTTTCCGGTCGGCCACCTCGACCACGATGGCCTCCTCCGGAAGCCCCGCCAGCTCAACGCACAAATACAGATTCTGCTGGTCTTCGAGAATGTCCACCGCCGGCTCCCACGCGGCCGACCGTGAGAAGCGGTAGTAGTTCCGCCGGCCCATCTCATTGATGAGGTTGTGAATCTGTCGGTTCATCGAATCGAACGAATCTTCAACGGCATGCGTTTGAATGATCATGGCCGATTCCCCCGTGAAACCAACCGCCACTAATCTACCACCTGTTTCCAGCGGCGTCAAAAAGGCTGCGACCACCCTTGCCCCAGTTTTTCGGCAATGAGGCCGAACTGGGCACCGATCGGCCAGCGGGCCAGGGCCTGTTCGACCGGCCGGAGGACCGACAGCACGCGGGGGAAGATGAAGTGAAAACGCAGCCGCGGCGACGCGAAGCCATATTCGGCCATCTGTTTACGGAAGCGGTAGGGATTGACCATGACCGCGTCGCGGTCAAAAGGGATCAGCCGCATCACCAGCCGGGCGCCAGGATTGAATGGGCTGTTATCGAAGATCGCGGCCGATCCGCCGGGACGCAGCAGCCGCGCCAGGTAGGCGAGCCACCGGTCGTGCTCGGCCGGCGGGATGTGATGGAATACGCCGTTGACGAAAACCAGATCGACGGACTGCGGCTCGTCGAACTCGGTCGGCGTGTAAAACCGGATATCGTCGCCTGCATGCCGCTGCCGGGCGACACGAAGCGATTCACTCGACACGTCCACGCCGACGATGGTGCAATCCTGGAAGGCTGTGCGCAGGAAGGGGACATGGTTGCCCGTCCCGCAGCCGAACTCGAGGATAATGTTGGGGCTGTGCCCGGTTTGGCCGAGGTGTTTCGCCACGAAGGCGACTCTTTGCCGTGCGAACCATTCCGGCCCCTCGCCGCTGAGCCTCAGTCCGCGGCGAAGCTGCCGATCGTAAGCCAGGGCACATTCGTCGAAACTCATCTCATGCTCGCCCGACGAGGAACTGCTGGCGGTCGTGCATCGTCCGGATGATCCGCAGGATGCAGGCCGTCGCAACCATCTGGAAGAAGCCGCTCAGAAAGAACATCGCCACCACGACCCGCGACCAGTGCAGCGTGGTGGCCGGCACGGTCCGCGTCTGGAGATAGGACACGATCCCCGGCCAGACCAGCAACAGCGCGATGGGCACGAAGGCCAACCCAGCGTACCAGTACGCCCGCAGCGCCCGCCGGCCCCACCACGAGCCGTTCCGGTTCAGGAACTGCTCATGGCGAAGCTGCGACAGGGCGATCGTGTGCTCGGCCACGACGGTCGCGCTCAGCAGCGTCATGCCGGTCACACCCAGCAGCAGCACGGCCAGGAAACGGTAGATCAGCCATTCCGGCAGGAAGCCGGCGCCGGCGTAGAAGCCGATCGGGAATACCGACATGGCCACGGCCGCGGCCGCCATCACCGTGACGATCGGCAGCGTGATCCGTGAGGGCTTGACGTACACCGCCGCGGAGAGAATCTCGCGAGTGAAGCGCAGGCCGTCTTTGATGACGCTGAGCTTGGATTGGCCGATCCGCTCCTCGTAGCGCATCGGGATTTCGCGGATGACCAGGTCGCTGTCCATCAGCGCCCGGGCGCTCATGGCCGGAGTGAAGGACAGTCCATTGGGCAGAGGCAGCAGTCTCGGCAGGCTGTCCCGCCGCACGACCCGCATGCCGCTGGCCGAATCGCTTACCGCCTTTCGCGAGAGCACCCCGAGCATCGCGGCGAAGGTGCGGTTGCCCAACCTTCGGATCCGCGGCATTTTCGAGTCGGGGCCCATGCGGCTGCCGAGCACCACATCGGCGTTCTCTCGCAGGGCAATGTTGCACATCTCGATGAAATACAGCGGGTCGCAAGTGCCGTCGGCGTCCAGGAACGCCAGCAGGTCGCCGTTCGAGTGCCGCCAGCCGGCCTTGATCGCCGACCCGTAACCGCGGTTCTTCCTGAACACGATCACGTCGACGTCCTCGAAGCTCCGGGCGATCTCGACCGTCCGGTCCGTCGAGCCGTCGCTGACCACGACGATGTCAACTTCGGTGACCGGCGTGTTCCGCAGGATCTCCACTCGCGCGTCCATGCACCGTCGGATCGTCCCGCCGATCGCTTCCTCCTCGTTCAGGGCCGGGAGAACGATCGTCAGCTTGGCGGTCTGGATGGCCGGGTGATGGACGGACTCGTGCGGTTGACGAATCGCCGGCAGATCGATGGTTATGGTTGACATGTCGTATCCCTCAACTGTGCGCAAACCTTCTGGTATTGTCTCAATTTCGCATCGAAGCCCCCGGCCGCAGGCAAAGGAATCGGCACGCGCCGGGGGCGATAGCTCTCGTCGTATTGTCGGTTGGCCTGGGCTGTCTGGATGTCGATTTCAGGCAGGCCCAGGCCGGGCCGGGCGTAGATGAACCGGATCGGCTTGTCCCCTTCGCGGATCACGCAAACACGATGGTAGTGGTAGGGCGGGCTCGGCCCGCCATGCTCCTGGGTGGCACGGGTCTGCGAAGCACCGGAGGTGCGAAGCCGCCCCGTGGCTTTCGCATGATTGGTCGCCTCGATCAACTCCCGGTGCCGTGCATCCACGATGACCACGTCGGCCGTATCCTTCATGGCCGCCAGGATTGCCGGCAGCGTCTCGGCCTTCATGTCAAACCCTGCCAACACACGTCGGCCCAGATAGTACTCTGCAACCGATGTTTCCATGCCCTTGTTGTCGTGCAGGCACAGGATGGCGGCATCGATCGGCACGTGTCGGCGCACGTACCAGCCGGCTGCCTTGGCGCCGATGTCGTGCCGCAGTTCGGCCGGCTTGTTGGCGATGCCCGTCCAGCGGGAAAAACTGCCTGAACCAATACAGTCGTCAGCCGTGCCGAGAGCGGTCTGGGCCAACGCCAGACAACCGACAGCGACCACGCATGTGCGAGCGACCGGATGCTCCGCAAGACGCCTGTAAACGTCGCATACCAGCAAGGCCGCCAGCAGCCCCGCGGCGTAACTCGTCTCGATGAAGTAGGCCGCCGGGTATCCGATGCGGTCCCAGTCGGCCAGCAGCCATACCGGCAGCAGGCCCAGCCAGGCCCAGATCGCCAGCAGCCTCTTGCGGTCACTTGTCGCATCGGAGGCCG
>DATIKE010000547.1:0-7216 GCA_035477895.1 Phycisphaerae bacterium | reverse complement strand
CCCATCCAGCCAGCGGAGGCCCGCGGGCCGCAGGGCGGACCCTTCGAGCCGGCGTGCATCAACTACACGCTCGCGAATTCCGGACCGACCGCGATCGACTGGACGGCCGCCGCGGACACGACCTGGGTGGACGTCGCACCGGCCGACGGCGTGCTCGATCCAGGGCAAAACGCAACAGTCACGGTGTGCATCAACCACGAGGCGGACCTGTTGCCCGCGGGCACCCACGGGGTCAGCGTGGGATTCGTCGACACGAGGCTGGGCCAGACTCAGCCGCGATCGATCGCGTTGAATATCTGCCCGTTGCCGGCGGTGCCCGACCTGCCGCAGCCGCCGGACGGGGCGGAGTACGTCGGCTTCGATGAGCCGCTGTCCTGGAACGTCGGCCTGTGGGAGCCCCGGCGCTGCATCCCGATAGGCCGGGCGAACGTCAGCTACACGTCCTGGAACCGGGTCCTGGCCAGCGTGATCGCCGTTTCGCAGCCGCAGACCCTGCTGGAGTTCCAGGTCCGGCTGCGGGTCGACGCGGATGTGGACCTCCAATTCCTGGTATTCGAGGCGGCGGCCCGGGACGGCCCCTACGCGCCGGTTCTGACGCGAACGGTGCGGGCGATGGCGGCCGGCGAGACCACTTATTCCTCGGGGAGCGTGCACGTGAAGCTGGAGCCGGGCCGTTTCTACGCCCTCGGGCTGGCCTGGGGCGATCGGGCGGTGGGGTTCGGTCTGGAGGCCCGGCCTTGCCCGGTGGAGTGGGAACTCGGCACGGTGGAAGGATACATCAGCCGGCGCCTGGCCGGTTCGGCGCTCCAGCCGCCGGGCGGGCCCATGGCCGGTGCACTGCTGCCGCTCACGCTGTGCGTCACGGAAGGTGGGGCGGTGGCGTACGACGTGTACCTGGGCCGGGCCGGCGAGGCGCCGGTGCCGGTGTGCGCGGGTTCGCCCGCCCCGGACTGCATGCCGCCGGAGACGCTCGCGTATGATACTAATTACTTCTGGCAGGTGTTTTCGGAAACCCCCTGCGGCCGGACGGCGGGGCCGCGGTGGTCCTTCCGGACGGGGGGGTGCGCGATGTTCCCGCCGCTGATCGATCGCCGGCCGGGCCGCGGGCCGGTGCTTCGCCGCGTGCATGGCCGGTACGGGCCCTTCGATCTCGACCTGGAAACGCCGCCTCCCGGCCATGACGTGGCCATCGAGTCCCGCACCGGGCCGGGCAGCCGGGTCGTTCTGCGGTTCACCCGGCCGATCGACGGCGCGGGCGGGCTCGACCCCGGCGACGTGCAGGTGATAGCCTCGTCCTGGCAGGCGGTGCCGGTCCTGGGGGTCGCGGTTGACCGCGACATGCTGACGATCGATCTGCCCGAGTTGGCCGACGGGCATTACACGGTGATCCCGGCAGGCATTGTCGAGGCGTCCAACCCGTCGTGCTGGGTGTATGACGGCGTGTGCTTCGCGGTGCTGACGGGCGACGCGGATGTCAACGGTACCATCAATTCGTTCGACCTCGTGCGCGTGCGGCGGAACCTGTACGGCCCGGTGGACAATTCCACCTTCCGCAGCGATGTGAATGCCGATGGGCAGATCGACGGCGTCGACCTGCTGATCGTCCGGGCTCGCCTCGGCCGGCAGATCACGGGCTTCTGTCCATAGGAGGCGGGAACGAATTCCCGTGCGGATTGCGTGCGAGAACGGATGCTCGCACGGGCGGTCGGCATGGCAGGTGCATCGATGACGCACCCGAACTCGCGCGGGGGCTGATCCGACGGATGGCGGTGGTCCCGGCCACGGCTACGACTGTTCGCCTGGCCGATACTCGTCGGCCATGGCAATGCGTTCCGCCATCGGCGGATGGTCGTCGAACAGGATGACCTCCCATCGCGGGGGGGTCGGGTCAGCCAGGTTCATATCGGTGAGTTTCTCGAACGCGCCGCGATAAGCTTCGGGATCATCGGTCAAACGCAGGGCCTGGGTGTCGGCCTGGCGTTCGAAGTGCCGGCTGATGGCGTTGGCGATCGGGCCGATGATCAGCGGGTAGACGGTCATCAGCAGGCCGACCTGCGCGAGCGTCGCGATCGCGCCTTGCCACTGTGCCGGGTCGCCGGTCGCGAACGGGTTCATCCGCCAGTGCAGCAGGGCGACCAGCCCCGAGCTGATCACCGCCGCCAGTCCGATCATCTTGAAGATGTGGCGGCGCACGTGGTGGCCCAACTCGTGGGCGAAGACGATCGCGATCTGCCGGTCGTCGAAAGCGTCCAGAAGCGTGTCCGACAGGTACACGCGCCGCGTCGAGCCGAGGCCCGCCAGCATCGCGTTGGCCTTCTTGGTTTCCTTGCTGAGGCCGAGGTTGTAGACGCCGGTGACGGTCATCCCCGCGCCGGCGGCCATCGCGCTGATCCGGTCGATCAGCGTCGGCCGATCCAGCGGCGTGGCCGGATAGAACAGCGGCAGGATGATCAACGGAAAGACCTTGGCCAGCAGCACGCTGAAGCCCATCACCCCGATCCACATCCACACGCTCCAAAGCGGTCCGGCATACCACAGCAGGGCGTACAGGCCGGCCAGCAGGATGGCCCCGATGATCACGCCGACCAGCCAGCCCTTGAGCTGAAACACCAGCCAGTCTTTGGGCGTCTGATTGCTGAGGTTGAACCGCTGCTCGATGATGTGGCTGCTGTAGAAGTCCAGCGGCAGGTGGACGACGACGCTCAGCCCGAACATGAACAGGGCGGCGATGGGCAGGGCGGCCCAGCGGGCATCGACCTGGAGGTCCACCCAGTTGACGAACCCCCCGGCCAGGGCCAGCCAGCAGAGCCAATACAGCAAGGAAATCCCGAGGCCCGACAGGTGACACACGCGCTTCACGTGGTGGTAGGCCTTGATCTCCTCCAGGGAGCGTTTGGGGGTGTCAGCCGCCGGCGGGGCGGCATCGCTGCTTTCCGATGTTGAAATCGTTGTGTCCATGACCCAGAGGATAGCGGGGCCGGCGCCGATTGAGAAGCCGCGGCGAAAACAGGGATCGGCCGAATGTTTTCGTATAGCCACCCTTTCATTACGGATTCAACGGCGGCTGCGGCGTCTCGTTGGGGCCGTGCTCGGGCAGCGACGGCAGCCGCACCGGGTGTTTGTCGAGCATTTTCATGGCCGCATCGACGCGGGCCTTGTAAGTCTGCTCGATGTAGGCCTGGGTGGTCACGACGAGTTCGATCGGGCCGGCCTGGGCTCGCAGGAGCCTGCCTGTCGGGTCCACATCGATCTCGTTGATTGGCGGAATCAGCCCCTCGCCGTCCTGGATGCGAATGGCCGAGAAACGTTTTCCGTCGACGGCGAGCTGGCGCGGCCCGATCACTTCGCAGGTGCGCAGAATCAGCCCGCGGCGGTCGCTGTCGTAGGCGGAAAAGGCGTAGACTTCCGGTCGGGTCAGATCGAGCAACTGGGGCAGGACGGCGAACCATGCCGGCGACCCGAACGATCGCTCGGTGACGATGGCTTTTTCCTTCATCTCGGACGCGTTGAAGCTCGGCGTGTAGTTCACCAGGAGTGTGCCGTCCTTATAGAGGCCCATCTCCATGCCGAACATGGAGAGGGTGGGGGTATTCCTGGCCGGGTCCTCGGGCATGAAGGCCCGCGACCGGCTGTCCCACTTGGCATAGGACAGGTCGCTGGACAGGAACATCACGCCGGCCAGTTGCGTGAAGCTGCCGTCGTCGCGGAAGAGCCAGCCCCATTCACGCACGAGCACGCCCGGCTGGTGGTCAATTTCGCCCGGCGTCTGCAGTATGTGACGGAATCCGGTTTCCTTGCCGTTCTCGATGTACCGCAGGAACGTATCGACAGTGCCCAGGGCCCGCTGTCGTGCCGGGTTGGCGGCGAGTTTGCGGATCAGGTCGGCCCCGCGTTCGAGGGCGGCGTCGAGGCGTTCCTGCGCCAGCTCGGTCCGCAGGATCTTGAAACTCGTGACGATCTCGTCGAAGACGGAAACGGCGACGGCTTGGTCGGCCAGCGGCGTGATGGTGATGAGCACGTAGTACTCGCGCGTGGATTTACGGACCCAGGCCTGCTGACGCAGCCAGTCGGTGTTGTCGGCCTTGAAACTGCATGCGAAGCGGGCGCCCTCCCGGGTGTCGATGCGTGTCGGCTCGGACCGGAGCACTTTCATGTCCTGCAGTTGGTTCGTCAACCGGGCGGCCGTCTTCTCGAGCATGGCCTCGGGGTCCAGCGGGCGTTCCTCGGTGGCCAGCCGCAGGGCCAGCGACCATGTGTGCTGAAGCTGAACGAAACGCACGATCTCCAGCTCGGCCGGGGTGATGAACTGCTTCTCGCGCTCGATCTCGGAGCCGTCCGGAAAGGCCAGCATGAAACCGAAGCTGCCGTCCACGTAAGGTGCATGCAGGGTTCCCTTGGGGCTCGCCGCCGGTGCCGCAGCGGGTTGCGTGGCCGGCTGACTCTGCGCTCCGGCCGGGCCGGTTGGAATCGCGATGACGGCGGCAAGGAAGAAAAGCGGATTGAAGCGAGTTGACAGCCCGTTCATGAACGCGCCTCGCATGTTCTGCCGACCTCGCGGACGCCGGCGACAGACCGCCTGTCGGAAGGTTGCCCTCAGCGTGGTCTCCCACGACCCGGCGAAGGGGATTCCGCATCCTGGTTTTCCTGGAGCCGCTTCACCCAGATCACATCCTCGAAGGAAACCGCCTTCAGCGAATCATCCTCATCATAATAGCAGATGATCGGTGTCGGCCCGCAGTCCCGCAGCAGGCAGACCGCGCGGGCCTTCGCTCCGTCGGTTTCGCCGGGCAAGGGTTGCTCGCCGAGCGGTATCATGATCCAGTAAACGGAAGTGGAGCAGTAGATCTCCGTGTCGCTGAAGATGGCCGCCCGCCGGTCGGGGTCCGCGGCGACCTTCGCGCCCGCGGTCATGAGGATCGGCTCGCAGGCATAGGTGTCGTCGACGCTCACATTCCAGGCGGCCGGTTTGCCGTCGCCGTGGGTCAGCTCGCAGAGCACCTCGCTTCCGCCCGGCTGGCGGCGTTCGGTGTACACCATGGTGATGCCGTGGCCCCGGCGTTCACGGCATACGCCGCCGTGCGACGCACCGTCGTTGCGAATCAGGTATTCCTCCTCGAAGTCCGGAGGCAGCCGGTTCAGGCCTCCCGCCCGGTGATAGGCTGATCCCACTTTCCACCAGCGGAAACCATCTTTGCCGACCTGAGGCTGATAGGTTCGCAGCTTGGTTCTGATGACGATCGAGGGAGAGTGTATCGCGAAGACTTCCGTCGAGCGTTGCCCCCACGAGCGTTCGATCCCCCCGGCCAGGAGGTCGCCGAGGTGTTGCCGGCCGGTTTCCATGGCCTGGTCGATGTCGACCACGTCCGCTATCGGCGAGATCGAGCCCGCGATGACGGCCTCGGCGGCCGCTCGCAGGTTTTCTTCCGCCTCGGGCTCGTACCGGCCCGCGAGCAGGATCGCGGTGTGCTCGTCGGTCTCGGCGCCCCAGACCAGGATGGACGGAGCGGTGTTCGACGGCAGGGTCACCCGCGTCCAGGAGACCGGACGGTTGCCGATCGTGGCGGTCTGAAGCGGTTCGGACAGTTCGAGCTGTTCGAGGAGCGTCCGGGCCTGCTGCTCCACCAGTTCGGCGACCTTCCGCGAACCGATCAACGGCAGTCGGGTGGCGGAGAGGTACCAGCAGGTACGCCCGTCCCCGCCGGCCATGTGCAG
The DNA here is from genome assembly GCA_035477895.1 of Phycisphaerae bacterium. Lineage (GTDB taxonomy): Bacteria > Planctomycetota > Phycisphaerae > UBA1845 > PWPN01 > JAPKGY01. The sequence continues at coordinate 1,504 of DATIKE010000547.1, read as the reverse complement.
GCGAGGCAACGTCTTAAGCACGGTCGCGGACCTGAAGAATCTGGCCCCTTCCGGAGGGTCAAAGGTAATGCCGGCCTCTTTCATCATGTCCTGCGGTTTTCCGGCCGCGTCGAGGTCCTTGATGCTCAGGCTGTCGCTCATGTTGTCCAGCAGCCGGCGGTCCTCCCGGGTCGGCGGCCCCGCAAGGGCCAGCACGACGCCCGCGATCTGCCCGTCCGGGGCAAGACAGGCCCGTCCCAGGTAGTGCAGCCGCGACTGGCTCCGGGCGGAGTCGGGCGACAGCTCGAGCGTCCATGCGGGCAACGACCCCATGAAGGCAGGTTCTGATTGGTTCTCGATCATCGGCTCCGGGCTGAAGAGTATGTCGCGGAGGCTTTCGGTCGCGTCCACGGACGGTATGCCATGCGGGCGGGGAATACCGCGGAACACGATGACGGTTTCGGCGACTCCGCCGGGCTTGCGGTTCACGGAAACGACCCCCGGAATGCTGGCAAGTCTGGAATCATCCTGGGTCCAGCCGGCGGGCAGTTGGATGCTGAGTCGCCCGGCTGGAAAAAAGGTCGGGCTGCTTTGAAGGGGGATCGGGGTGCCGCGCGTCTTGCCGGCGCTCAGCAGAGCGGCCAGGATGAGTGCGAGCGCCAGCAAGCCGGCGCAGGCCGCCAGCGCCCAGCGGGGACGGCCGGGCCGCGTCTGCGTGTAAATCTGGTACATGGGCGGGCATCTTAGCCTCGTTCGGCGAGGCGATGCAAACCCCCCGGGCTTGCCAGTGGTCCGGACGGCGGTATTGACGGCAGCGCGGTGATGCCGTACATTCCTCTCTGTTACGCCCACGGGTCGGTCGTGATTCTTTGTTCGGCCGACGCTAAGAGTGTCTCCTGAGACCCATTCGTGGGACCGGCATCCAGCCGGTCAAATAACGGGCTGGAAGCCCGCCCCACGCTGTTTCAGGACGCACTGTAAGGGAAAACACTGCTCTGAGAGAATGGCCTTCGGTCGAGCGGAAGATCTTCGAAGGAGGTTTGCCTGTGCGGTTTGCCGTGACGGGACGACATCTTGAGATGACTGACGCGATGAAGCAGTATGCCGAGGAAAAGGCGGGACGGCTCAGCCGATTCTACGACCGGGTTCAGAGCGCCGAGGTGGTGGTGGAGAGGGAGGGAATCCAGTACCGCGTCGAGATGGTGGTGTCGACGGACCACAAGGAGGCCTTCGTGGGACAGGTCCATGCCGGAGATTACTACGAGGCGCTCGATCTGGTGGTCGACAAGGTGGAAGGCCAGTTGCGCAAGCACAAGGAAAAGCTTCGTAACCGCAAGCATCGGGCCGGGTCCAAGGATAAGGCGGCGGAGTGATTCCGCCTCGGTAAGCCGTCCACGGCCTATGGGAGAACAAGGTGTCGAATCATGAAGCTGACTGACTTCATCGTGACCGACGCAGTCGTCCCGGAACTGCAGGCCACGGATCGGAATGGGGTGATCCGGGAGATGGTGAGTGGACTGGCGGC
>DATIKE010000546.1:0-5202 GCA_035477895.1 Phycisphaerae bacterium | reverse complement strand
GGTTATTTCACGAAATCCCGATATGGGTATCAGCCTGTTCTGCTGGAAACCTTCGTGGAATGCGATCGCTTTCGGGGAACCTGCTATCGGGCAGCCAACCGGATCCATGTCGGACAGACCCAAGGGCGGGGTAAACTCGACCGGCACCACCGCCGCCTATCCCCCATCAAACACATCTACCTCTACCCCCTCCACAAACGCTTTCGCGAACGCCTCACCGCCAACCATCCCGGAAACTGACATGGTCTCACTGAAGCTTTACTGGGCTGTCCCGAGGGGGGCGTCATGATCACCTCACTTGACGCGGGTATGGGTGACCTATTATTCTCTGAACCGCCCCGGAGCCACCCGTGCCGGGCGGCGGCTGCGAATCGGATGGTGGACAACGGCGGTTTTTGACGATAAACGCATTGACCGTGCAGGGGTGCGGAGAGTAGTCTATCCGAGGCTCACTCAGATGCCCTGACCCCGTCTCGGATCGGTGGTCGATCAGGATTCACCCGGCAAGGCGCAGGCTGGAGTAGTCGGCCGGCGGGTCCGGACGGAGAGTGTGTAATAAGAGTGCGTCCTAAAACCCTGAAAACTGACCGGCTGCCTGTCTGCCGCAGGCAGGGGTTTTAGCATGCACTCTAATCTGGAATTCATTGCACGTCGGCCGGTGCGGGTTCGATCCGGCCGGGACAATCATCAACCTTAGAGAGGGCAAACATGCGTCTGGCCAAAGTTCTACTGGTGCTGGTGATGATCGTGGGCTTGTTCTGCCCGACAATGGGCTGCACCATCGATGACGGCTGGCAGAAGGGCGTACAGGACGGTATCGCCGCGGCGGTGACCGCCATGCTCAAGATCCCGGCCGAGGAGATTGGCAAGATCATCGCCGCTCAGATCAAACCGGGCTAATCCGATCCCGATCCATCACGGCAGGTCAGTGCCAGGCGGGTCAAGGTTTCGGCCGCCGCCAACACGTCATTAATATCGCCGTGTTCGTCGTTTGAGTGAGCCTGTGAGAGCGCGCCCGGGCCGAAGGTGATGACTTCCGCGTTCGGAAACTCGCGGGCAAAGATCCGCGCGTCGCAGGACACATCCCAGCCGCGGATCGGTTGGCCGGCGTAAGTGCCGCTGTCCCAAGCGGCCTTGAGGATGGAGGTCATGACCGGGCCGTCGGCGGGACGGGCGAATGCGTCGTTATGGAGCTTGTCGAAGCGCGTCTCGCAGGCTATCGCCTCACCCGGCAGCCCCATCAGAGAGAGATACTCGTCCGCCCCTTCCCGTGCCGCCTGACGCATTCGTTGGGCCACATCTTCCAGGCGGTGGGTCGGCAGAAAGCCCTGCCCGCCTTCGAGGAGCAGTCGGTTCGCGTCAGCTTGCCGCGTCAGCGTGACGGTCAGGCTCGATAAATCCTCGCTGCGTTGCTGCCGGGTGGTAACGAGTTTCCGTATGATTGCGGCCGCTTTGGTAATCGCCCCGTCGAGTCGATCCACAGACCCCATGTGACCCGCGAGCCCGAACACTTCCAGCGTCGCTCCGGCGTCGGAGACGTCGGACCATGCCAGATGCCGTTCGATGACCCCGTCGCCTGCTCCGGGCCTGGTCTTGTCGCCGTAGGTTTCGCAGTACTCAGCCACCGCTTCCTCGACAAGCCGGCGGATCTCCGTTACGAGCGGTTCCTGCCATGCCAGGCGCAGGGGGACGTAGTCGTTGACCCGCGAGGGGTGCTGGCCGAAAGAGTTGATGATCCCGTGACAAGTCTGGACCGGCCGGTGAGGAAAGAGCGGGTGGTCGCTTTCGGCTTTGATCCGCCGTCCGCATTGACCGAAGGCGCCGACCACGAATGCGGCGGCTTCCAGGAGAATGTCGCGGCCCGCAGGGACGCGCACCTCCGGGCTGATGTTCAGACGGGTCTGGTACCAGACGACGCCCCGGTTGCCGGGCGAGATCTGCAGGCCCGTGGATTCGAGGACGACAATGGCGTCGAACCAGCCTTTCTTTTTTTCCAGGGTCGCCGAAAGGCTGCCGTTGCCGCCGGTCTCCTCGTCGATGACGAACTGAAAGAGCAGCTCGCGCGTGGGTTGCAGCCCGAAACGGTTGGCGATCTCCGCGAGCAGTCGGATGGTCAGCATCATGGCCAGGCATGGCCCCTTGTCGTCGACGGCGCCGCGGCCATACACCATATCCCCCACGACGCGGGGCGGGACATGGGGCGCGACGGTGTCGATGTGAGCGTTGAAAGCCAGGACACCCAGGCCCGCGCGGGGAAGCCGGACGAAAAGATCGGAGCGGTTGCGGTAGACTCGGCTGACCAGCTCGCGGGGACTGATGTCCGGTCCCGCCTCGGTCAGAACGTCGGAGGCATAGTACGGGACCGTGAAGTAGGGGTGCTCGCCGATGGCATCGCGGATCGGCACACGTTCCATCTGAACATCGGGCGAGCCGGCGGCCAGAAACCCCTCGATGAGGTCAAACACCCGAGCTTCCGCCTGAGCGGAGGCTTTCGGGCAGGGTTTCGGCGTGGTATCGACCTGGACCATCTGGCTGAGCAGGTCGATGGCCTGTTGTCTGTGTGCCGGGTCGCGCCGGCGGTCTTTCAGCCAGGCATCCACAGCCGGCGGCAGGGGGGCGTGCAGGGCGGTGTCGGGCATTTCGGCGGTTCCTTGATGTCGAGGCTGGTTTTCCCGGAATCGGGGTCTGACAACCATCGGTCGGGCGATTAAATCCCCGCGCGCATCGCCCGTCAAGATGGGCACACGCCGGTCGCCGGCTTCCGCGGCGGTTCTGGCGAACAGGATCGGCAGTGAGGCTTGAGCGATGGTTTCGGCCGGCTTGCTGGGTGGGGCGGTTGGGAAGTAAACTGGGCCTTGGTCGGCCCTGCCTTCGCAAGGCCGGCAAGCACGGCGCTGTTGAGGGGAGCCGCCCGGGCGAAACCGGGCTACGGGGAAAGGCGGCGCCGGACCCGGTTTGACCAGCCGCACTATGGCCCGAAAACAGAAAAAACTCGGCGAAATCCTGGTGGGTTGGGGGTTCCTGACGCCCAGCGCCCTGGAGGACGCCCTCGCCTATGCCACCGAAAATCATCGGCGGGTCGGCGAGGCGCTCATCGAGTTGGAGTTGTGCAAGGAGGAGGACGTCTGCAAAGGCCTTGCCTCCCAGTTCGACATGCCGTACGTGGACCTGGATCACACGACCGACCTGCGGGACAACCTCAAGCTGATCCCCGAAAAAATCATCCGCGAGCGCCTGGTGCTGCCCCGGGGCGAGGAGAACGGCAGGCTGAAGATCATCGTCAGCGACCCGCTGGACCTGGACACGCTGGACCTGCTGCGGTTTCGGGTGAACCCCAACATCGAGGTCTCGCTGGCCCCGGCCTCCAAGATCAAGCGGTTCATCGAAATGTTCATGTCCACGGTGGGCGGCAAGATCGAAGAGACGATGGCCAGCATCGACCAGGAGATGCCGGAGGACGAGAAGGCCCTGGGCAAGGCCATCGGCGACGACGCTGACGCCCCGATCATCAAGCTGATCAACCAGATCATCGGCGAGGCGGTGCGGACGCGGGCCAGCGACATCCACGTGGAGCCGATGAATGACCGCGTTCGCGTGCGCTACCGGATCGACGGAGTGTGCATAGAGCGGGAGAAGATCCCCAAGAAGCTGCAGGGGGCGGTGACGGCCAGGCTGAAGCTGATGTCGGGCATCGACATCGCCGAAAAGCGAATCCCGCAGGACGGGCGCATCAAGCTGACGCTCAGCGGCAAGCCGATCGACTTCCGCGTCGCCTCCTGCCCGAACACCCACGGCGAGAGCATCGTGCTGCGTATTCTGCGGCCGGACTCCGTGCGGGTAGGCATTCAGGCCCTGGGTTTCGAGGAAGAAGACTACCAGATGTTCAACCGGATCATCCGCCGGCCGAACGGCATATTCCTGGTGACCGGGCCGACGGGATCTGGCAAGACGACGACGCTTTACGCGGCCCTGCAGGAGCTGAACCGCCCGGACAAGAAGATCATCACCGCCGAGGACCCCATCGAGTACAATTTTACTGGCATGAACCAGTGCCACGTGCGCGAGGATATCGGCCTGACGTTCGGGGTGATTCTTCGGGCCATGCTCCGCCAGGCCCCGAACATCATCCTGGTGGGCGAGATCCGCGACCTGGAGGTGGGCGAGGTGGCGATCCAGGCGGCGTTGACCGGGCACCTGGTGTTCAGCACGCTGCACACCAATGACGCCCCCAGCGCGATCACGCGTCTGATCGACATGGGCATCAAGCCGTTCCTGGTGGCCAGCTCGATCCAGGCGGTGATGGCCCAGCGCCTGAGCCGCATCATCTGCACCGAGTGCAAGACCGACGAGACGGCGCCGGATCGCCAGATGCTGAAGCTGCTGGGCTTCACGGAGGAGGAACTGCGCGGCCGGACGCTGAAGAAGGGGGCCGGCTGCAAGCGGTGCAGCAACACCGGATTCCGCGGCCGGATGGGTTTGTTCGAGATGATGACGATGAACAACACGCTGCGCGAGTTGGCGTTCAACCGGGCCTCGACGAGCGAGTTTCGCCGGGCGGCCAAGGCCAGCGGAATGAAGTCGCTGCTGCAGGACGGCAAACTCAAGATTCTGCGGGGCGTGACCACGCTCGGGGAGGTCGCGAGGCACGCGCAGGCGGAAGGCATTCTGATCGACGAGTGACCATGAGCGAGTGACCACATGGGTACGCTGCACATTGATCGTATTCTGGAGACCTGCATCAAGCGGGGGGCCTCGGACATCCACCTGACGGTGGGCCGCCCGCCCGTCCTGCGGCTGCACGGGCACCTGCGGTCGCTTGAGACCAAGGTGCTGGAGCCGGAGGATACGGTCGGCCTGATGAAGTCGATCACGCCCGACCGGAATCAGCAGGAGATCCAGGAGGAGGGCGGCACGGACTTCGGTTTCGCGTTCGGCGAGGCCGGCCGGTTCCGGGTCAGCGTGTTCCGCCAGAAGGGCAACCTGGCGATCGTGCTGCGGTTGATCCCGAACAAGCTTTTGACGTTCGATCAGATCGGCTTGCCCAAGATCTGCCAGGCGTTGTGCCGGCGCCCGCGCGGGTTGTTCCTGGTCACGGGGCCAACGGGTTGCGGCAAGACCACGACGCTGGCGACGATGATCGATTACATCAACACCACCTTCGATCGTCACATCGTGACCGTGGAAGAGCCGATCGAGTACTAC
>DATIKE010000545.1:0-3883 GCA_035477895.1 Phycisphaerae bacterium | reverse complement strand
ATGGTTGAGGGCCATGTAGCCGAAAGGCTGTGGAGGTTCGATCCCTCTCCCGGGCATTTTCGGCCAACCGATGTCGCCCCCGGCAATCGGTGCCTAACTTCTTTTTTCCCAAAGCTTTACGGCTTTCTCCATCGCTTGCCTCACACTCGCGGCCATCCCCCGGCGCACCCCCTGTTTGTGTCAACCGGTGGCAGCTCATGCCCTTCGGTGAAGCCGGTAGGTACAACACTCGATCGATGTTCCGGGCGCCGAATCGGCATGTTCATCCCATGTCGGCATCACGCCTTCAGGTACTCCGCCGGGAACTTCCACGGGTCTCGGTACGCGGGGACCGCCAGCCGGGCGGCCTCGTCGTCGCCGATGATCCGCTCGGTCTGCGGGTCAAAATGGATCGCCCGTTTGAGCTGCATGGACAGGTTCGCCAGGGCGATGGCTGAATCCAGCTTGTAGTGGTAGCCGACGTGGCAGGACGGTTGCTGCCGCGTGCGGATGCAGTCGACCCACTCACGGTGGTGGCCCGACGACGACGGCATCGAGGTGACCGGCATGTCGGCCGTCGCCTTCATATGGTCGCCCTCGGGCATCAGCGTGTGGGTCCCATAATTGGCACTCAGCGTGCCGTTGACCCCGTGGAACCAGATGCCCAGCCGGCGCTTGATCTCGTTCCTGCCCTGGAAGTCGAAGCCGTAGCTGTTTATCAGCGACATCCACCAGGTCATGGTGAAGTTGTCGTACTCCCAGAGCACCTCCTGCGTGTCGGGGGAATCACCCATGTCCTTGACGAGGTATCGTCCGCCGGAGCAGAACGTGCGTTTGGGAATGCCGAGGTCCAGAGCCCAGAATGGCAGATCGATGACGTGCGGGGCCATGCCCGGCGTCCACCCGCCGCTGTGAGCCATGAACGAGCAGTTCGGATAGGCGCTCTTGGTGATGAGCGCGTTGTAGGGGATCATCGGGTAGGGCCCGATCCACATATCCCAGTCGATATTCGCGGGCGGGTTGCCCTGCGGGACGTAGCCGATCCCTTCCGGCCCCTGGTTCATGACCATGAACGTGCGGGCGACGTTGATCTTGCCGAGCCGGCCGGAGCGGACCAGCTCGACGACCCGGCGGTAGTTCTCGCTTGCGTGGATCTGCGTGCCGACCTGGGTGACAACCTTGTGCTTCTTCGCCGCCCGGGCGACGGCCAAGCTTTCGCCAAGGTGCAGGGTCATGGGCTTTTCGCAGTAGAAGTCCTTTTGCGCCTCGGCGGCGTCGACGGCCATCCGCGCGTGCCAGTGCGGCGGGGTGACGATCGCGACGGCGTCGATGTCGTCGCGGCGGAGGATTTCGCGGTAGTCGCCGTAGGGCCTGGCGGTCCCCTTGCAGAGTTCGACCGCCTTGTCGAGGCGATCGCTTTGCACGTCGCAGACGGCGGTGACCACGACGTCCTGGAGCTTGAACAACTCGGGGAAGTGCCAACCCATGGCCAGCGTTCCGCAGCCGATCACACCGATGTTGATCTTGTCGTTGGTTCCCTTGCCGCCCGGGGCGGCCGGGGCCTGCGAGGAAACCAGGTATGGTGCGACGGTTGCCGCCGCGCCGATACCGGCCGAACGCCCCAGGAACTTCCTTCGCGACATACCCCTCATCCGCGACATGTCCGCACTCCCTGCGAAAAGTCAAAACGCAAACAAGTCCAAACGAGAACGATGAGAGAGAAAAGACCGCATGTTGGATCGTGGGAATACCTTATGAAAGGGGCCGGGCTTTCCCAACTCTCCACTCTCACTTCTTCTTCCCCGTCATGGGCACGAACCGGACGGGGATGACGGTTCTGCGCTCGCGCTGGCCGTCGGGTGTTTTGGTGATCACTTCGAGGCGCTGGATACTGTCCGGTCGGCCGATGGGGATCACGATCCGTCCGCCGGGGGCGAGTTGGTCCCACAACGGCTGCGGCACCTGGTCGGCCGCACAGGTCACGATGATCCCATCGAACGGCGCCGCCTCGGGCCAGCCGCCGTGCCCGTCGCCGATCCGGCAGTGCACGGTTTCGTAGCCCTGTTCTCGGAGCGTCTGCTGGGCCCGCCGGGCCAGCGGCTCGACGATCTCGATGGTGTACACGTGCGGCGTCAGGTGGGCCAGGACCGCTGCCTGGTAGCCAGAGCCCGTGCCGATCTCCAGCACATGGGATTGTGGCGTGAGGCTGAGCAATTCGGACATCAGGGCGACGATGTACGGCTGCGAGATGGTCTGGTCGTATCCGATGGGCAGCGGCCAGTCGCCGTAGGCCGTTGACGCCAGGTGCCCCGGGGCGAACACGTGTCGCGGCGCGGTCCGCATGGCCTGGAGGACCTGCGGATCGGTGATCGGGCGGCGGGCGTCGTCGGGCTCGGCCATCTGCGAGCGGACCATCGCGTTGCGCAGGTCGACGTACTGGGAGGCGGCGGGCGGTATCGGCGGCCAGGCGGCCTGCGTGGCCGGTGCGGAGGTCGCCGGCTGGGTCGCAGACGGCTGCGTATCCGCCGCCCGCTCCGATTGGGAGGAACAGCCGACCGGGCCGACCAATATCAGGCCCAGAATCACAGCCCAGACCGGGGTACGCTGGTGCAAGAATCCCTTCTCCCGCTGGTGCGAGAATCCTTTCTCGCGCCTCCCTGTGGTCGGAATCCCTTCCGGCTCCTCTGCTTGGGGGATATGAATCCCCGGTTGCTTGTGTCGAGATGGGAATCTCGACACCGCGGGCACAGCGGTGGTCCATGTGTGCCCCCGGATCGGTTTGTGCGACATGGCAAGGCCTCCTTGGTCTCGCGGGGCTGTGGAGCCGGACTACTATTCTACAATTCTACACATTTGCGTGCCGAACGCTGCGCAGGGCCCGCCCGAGTCGCGTCGCCCAGTAGCCCAACGACCCGATCACGAGGCAACAGTAGCCCAGAGCCACAAGATCCCCGTACACCATTTGAAGCCCCAGAAATGCGATCCGGCGATCCCCCATGAAGCCCGAGTTCCCCAGGGCAGGTAACCCGATGCATCCCACGAACAGCGTAGCGATCACCGGCCACATCAGGGGGCTGGCGTAACAGCAGACCGTCGCCGACACGCGGTAATCGCGCATGCCCAGCCGAAACTGGCTCCACAGGCAGGCCGCAAATGTTATCAATGTCTGGAGAGAGAAGGGAATCAGCATCATACACAACCCGATCAGGATCCTTGCGCCCAGCACCTCTCTCGTGTACTCGCGCCCGCCAACGGCGAGGGCTCCGGTCACCGCCCAGCCGGCAATCAGCGTGCCCAGCAGGATCAGCATGAACGTCGCCCACCAGAAGTGCCGGGCCGTAGCCGGACTCTCATGTACCGGAAGTCGCTCAAAGAAACCCGGACCGCGCAGCACGCGCCATTGCAGCCGAGCCGCCTCGATCAGCCCGCGCGGGCGGAACTGATGCTTCTGCCAGTCGTTGGGCTTACGCCGCCCGCCGGGCAGCGATTCTCGTACCGGCAGGCCGCACTCCGGGCAGTTGCCCGACAACGGCAAGCCGGTGATGCGGTAGCCGCAGCGGTCGCACAGCGGTTCGCGCGGCCGGAAGGCCGGACCGTCGGCCGGGCCGACATATCGGCCGGCGCCGACCAGCAAAGCTCGCAGGAGAAGAATCCACACCACGCCGACCACGACGAGTATAAGACAAGCCCCCTGCAGTTCAGTCAACCGGCGGTACCATTCGCGATCGTTGAGGCTCCCCAGCCAGCCGAAGGCCAGGGCCATCAGCGGCCAGATCGTGGTCGACCAGTAGACGTTCTTGAGGCTGCGCTTGAACACCGACCAGGCCGAATCGCCACCGGCGCACCACGGCATCAGCACCACCGCCACCAGAATCAGAACCAGTTGAAGGCCCAAAGGCCCTCC
>DATIKE010000544.1:0-2349 GCA_035477895.1 Phycisphaerae bacterium | reverse complement strand
GCGGTTGTTCGACGAGATCCCGATGTATTCAGAGGGCGCCCTGATCGACGCGGAGGTCCTTGCCCGTGCGAGCCGGAAGGGTTACCGCATCGGTCAGGTCGGCGTGCACCATTATCCGCGTCTGGCAGGCCGGCCGAGCGGAGCCAGCCTGAAGGTTGTTATCCGGGCCTTCGTCGAGCTGATCAGGCTGAGAGGCCGCATCGTGCGAGGGGACTGAGCCCGGCGACCGGTTCACGGGGCACTCGACAAAGCATGCAGAGTCATCCGATCAGGCTGATGAAGCTCGTTGCCCTGGCGGTGCCGCTGGCTGCGGGTTGCGAGGCGCCGCCGGCCGGCCCGGCCTCCCAGCCCAGCCGCCCGATCGAGGCCCCGATTGCGTGGGAGACCGATCTGGGGGCGCCGCCGCCGGGACTCGATTGGCGGCCGGTTGTCGGGCGGGCGAGCGCCGATCTGCTGCGCCGACACGGCCTCCGGGCCGGCCCGGAGACCGTGGTGCTGGACGAGGGCTTCGACCGGGTCACGTCGGCGCTGGTGCCCGGTTGGCATATTGTGGGATTTCCCAGTATCCGCCCCATCGGGCTCGACGGGGCGGCCGCCATGGAGATGCGCAGCCCGGTCGACGTCAGGGATGCCTGCGGCCTGGAGCGACCGCTGGATGCGGCCGCGCTGGCCGGACGCGATGTGCGCGTGGATATCCGGATGACCTGCCGCTCGTTCCTGCGGGTCGAAGCCCTGGAGAAAACCCGCATCTCGGTCATCGCGGTGGACAAGGCGGGCCGCTCCGACGAAGTCGTGCTGCCTCTGGAGGCCGGGGTTTCACCTGGATGGGAATGGCAAAGCTCCTGGCTTTACTTCTCTTCGGAGGTGGCTTCGGCCAGGATCAGGATCCTGGCGACCGCGGCCGGGGGCATTCTCACCGTGGATGCGATCCGCCTGGCCGCTTCGGACCCGCTTGCCCCGTCGCGGCCGGCGGAACCGAGCCGACCTGCCAATCTGGTAATCGACGGCGATTTTGAGGCCGGTTCCGTCCGTTTCTTCGCCAGCGCCGCCGCCCGATGGCCTGGGGGACAGGAGCGAATTCTTCCCCTGAGCTGGCAGATCCTCAGCGAAACCGATGCGGGCGGCAGGGCGCTGAGTCTCGACCTGTCGGCATCGACCGGCCGAGTGGGGTTCGGCCCGCTGAACCTGAACCCGGCCGTCGCCCGGCCCGCCGGCAGCCTCCAGCGGGTCTTCCTGGCTTTCTCGGCAAAGGCGTCTCTTTCCACGGTTCTGGTTGTGTCGCTCCGGACCCAATCCGGAGATATCGGACGAGGGCGTTACATTCTGACACCCCAGTGGCAACGATTCACCGGCTCGTTCCAGTTCGAGGCCGACACTTTCGAACGGCGTCTGGATCTGACCGCGGCGGAGTTGGTGTTCGAGTTCATCAGCGAAGCTCTGCCCGAGCCGAACACCTGCTGGTTGGATGGGGTGGTCCTGCAGGCCGACCCGATCGTGTCGCGCTATGTTCCGCGGTCGGCGGTGGAGGTCGGCCTGTCGGGCATTCAACGCGACTCCACGGATCTGGCGAACCTCTTCGATGTCGGACAGGCGGTCGCGTTCGTTGTGCGGCTGGCGGGGGAGTCGGCCGCCACGCCGGTAACGCAGCCGGCGGAGTCCGCGTCGGCCCGACCGGTCGGTCGCTTGGCGATCGACCTGGCGGATGCCTGGGATCGCGTCGTCGCCCGTCAGACCCGCGAGGTTTCGTTGCCGCCCGGCGGCGTGTGGTCGCAGTTGATCGAGGCCGGCGACCTGCCGCGCGGCTACTACCGGGTCATGGCGACCCTGTGGGCCGGCGAACCAGGAACGTCCACGTTGATCTCGCAGGCCTCCATGCCGTTGGCGGTCATTGGAATGAACGACGCCGTGCCGGCCCGAAGCCCGTTCGGCCTGACGAGCCGGCAGGGCAACATATCGCCGCGCACGACGCAGCTTGGGGTGAGTTGGGTCCGGCTGGAACTGCCCTCGCGATGGATGGAGGCCGGCCCGACGGGTTGGGACTTCGCGGCCTGGCAGTCGGTTGTGGGCCAATGCCGGCGGGCCCAGGTGGATTTCATTGCGGACGTGGAGTTGCCCGCGGAATTCGGTGCTCGGCAGTCATTCCTGGAACAATGGCTGCAAGACGAGCCGTTTCTGCCGATCGGCGTCGTGGTGCGGCCGCCCGCGATCGGCCGACTCAGCGGGCGGGACTACCTGCAGCAACTGGAGCAGGTGCGGGGTGTTTTGGCCCGCCGGTCGGCGGATCTTCGCGTCGTCGAGGATCTGTCTTACCTGGAGGGTCTGCCTGACGCCACGACACCCGCCGACGGC
>DATIKE010000543.1:0-2666 GCA_035477895.1 Phycisphaerae bacterium | reverse complement strand
CGGATCGCGAAGTACTCATTCGCTTCGAGGACACGGGCATCGGCCTGCCCGAGGAAATGGGCCGGCTCTTCGAGCCGTTCTTCACCACCAAGCCGCCGGGCAAAGGCACCGGCCTGGGCTTGGCGGTCTGCAAGGACATCGTCGAGAAGTACAATGGGCGGATCATGCCCGAACGGCGGACGGAAGGAGGGACGATCTTCACCGTCCGCATCCCGCTGGACAGTTGCTCTCCGGTCTGCCCGGCGCCCGGCAAGGAGAATGCATGAGCCAGAACAAGGACCGAAAGCGAATCCTGATCGTCGACGACGACAAGATCATCACCGAGTCGCTGGTCGAGTTTCTGCACCTCGAGGAATACGAAGCAATGGGCGTGGCCGGCTTCAACGATGCGATGGCCGCGGTGCAGCGCCGCCGCCCCAACGTCATCCTATGTGACATCAACATGCCCGACGCCGACGGATTCGAGTTGCTCCGCGTCGTCAAGCAGCGATACCCGGACATCGTCGTGATCATGATCACCGGCTACGGCACCATCGAGAGCGCGGTCGAGGCCATCAAGATGGGCGCCTACGACTACCTGACCAAGCCGGTCATCGACGAGGAGATCCGCCTGACCATCGAGCGGGCCCTGCAGCAGCAGTCGCTGATCCGCGAAAACCAGTCGCTCCGCGAACAGCTCGACCTGCGATACGGGCTCGACAACATCATCGGGCACGACTACAAGATGCTCAAGGTGTTCGACCTCATCGACGCCGTGGCCGACTCGCCGACCACCGTGCTCATCCAGGGCCAATCGGGCACGGGTAAGTCGCTCATCGCCCGGGCGATCCATCACCGCAGTTCGCGGCACGAGGGGTCTTTCGTCGAGGTGAGCTGCGGGGCGCTGCCGGAGTCGCTCCTGGAAAGCGAGCTGTTCGGGCACGTGAGGGGATCGTTCACCGGCGCCGTCGGCGACAAGGCCGGCAAGTTCAAGGCCGCCGACGGCGGGACCATCTTCCTCGACGAGATTTCCTCGGCCACCCCCGCCCTGCAGGTCAAGCTGCTGCGCGTGCTCCAAGAGCGGCAGTTCGAGCCGGTCGGGTCCAACAAAACCGAGCACGTCGACGTCCGGGTCATCCTGGCCTCCAACGAGGACCTCGCCAAGGTCGTCCAGGCGGGCCGGTTCCGGCAGGATCTGTTCTATCGAGTCAACGTCGTGACCATCAAGCTGCCGTCGCTGGCCGAACGCATCACCGACATCCCGCTGCTGGCCCGGCACTTCCTCGATTATTACAACCGCGAGATGCGCAAGGACATCGCCGGCTTCACCGACGAGTGCCTGGCGGTGCTTCAGCGGTATGCCTGGCCCGGTAACGTCCGCGAACTGGAGAACGTCGTGCAGCGCGCGGTAGTGCTGACCAGGAACCGCCAGCTCGGCGTAAGCGATCTCGACGAGGAACTGGTCGCCCAGACACAGGCCGGCGCCGCTGCCCCGGGCGTCTACCGCCCTGCGTCGCTCAAGGAGGCCCTTGAGGAGCCCGAGAAGCGGATCATCGAGCATGCCTTGCGGGCCAACAACTGGAATCGCCAGCTCACCGCCCAGGTGCTCGAGATCAACCGCACCACGCTCTACAAGAAGATCAAACGCTACGGCCTGGAATCCGACCCGATGAAAAAAGCGTGAGAGGGATACCAAGGCCCCAAGCGGCAGCGCGTGCATGAGGATTCGCGACTACGGAACAGCGCCGGCCTGAGCGTAGGACAGGCGGGTGCCGCCAAGCGCGGACCGTGCAAAGCAGAAGGTGCCCGCAGATCAACCAAATGGACGCAGATGAGACAAAAAACATGATGACGCCAGACCGGCCACCCATATTGCCGACACATCATCTTGTCTCCAATAATCTGCGTGATCTGCGGGCAATTCCTTTCTCTCTCATTCAGGCGATGCCTGGGCGGGTGGCCCATCCATCCGGGCGAAGCCGGATGGGTCACGATGATCAACCGCGTGCGGGTGGGGTCACAACCCATTGCGGGTTGCGTTGGTTCCCGTTCGCTCATCGCGACCCCACCCGGCCGAAAATCACGGATGCTGTGAAAAGAACTCCCAGACGATGTAGGCGTAGGCTTTGGTGCTGTTGATCCCGGTGTAGTCCCTGCGGGGATCGGCCAGGCGGGCGGCGTGGATGCGGCCGCCCGGATCGCGGGTCCAGCGAGCATGCAGGTCGCAGTACAGCACATTGTAGCCGCCCATGTGATACCCCTCGGTCCAGTCACCGAAGTAGGCGTCGCTCAGCAGTGCCGGCCACGCGTGCTTACCGCGCCGCTCCGGGGGCCAGGGGCCCATGAAGGCGGGGGCCGGGCTGCCGGCATCGTGGATGTACCGCCAGTAAAAGCTCCCGGTAGTCGGGTCGGCCGGGTTGAAGAAGGCCTCGCGCCCGTAGTCCGACTGGATGACCTCCTTCGAGTACATCTTCGGCCCGGCATCGCGCGGAAACCGGCCTATGCCCGCCGGCAATGCATAACCGTAGGCTGACAGCGGGGACACCGGGAAGTAAACCACCACCGCCTGCAAGGCGGTGGCTTTGAAGACCGGGATGAACCTACGGACTGAAGTCCTTCGGCTCATCCCTCAACACCAAAGTTTTCCTCGTTCGCAGGAGGCTCCTGGCCTTGCAGCCGAATGTACT
>DATIKE010000542.1:0-28948 GCA_035477895.1 Phycisphaerae bacterium | reverse complement strand
TCCCAGAAGTCGACCTTCAGGGCATGCTTGATGACCTCGGACACGCCGGACTGCTTGCTGATGATCACCGGCACGTCGTTGGACATGGCTTCGAGCGGGGCGATGCCGAAAGGCTCGGACACGCTGGGCATGACGTAAAGGTCGGCCATACGGAAGACGCGGTCGACATCCGGCCCGCGGAGGAACCCGGTGAAGAGCACCTTGTGACCGATACCCATCTGGGCGGCCATCTCGATCGTGCGGCGGATCATGTCACCCCAGCCGGCCATGATGAAGCGGACATTGTCCATGACCTCGAGCACCTTCTTGGCGGCCGCCAGGAAGTACTCCGGGCCTTTCTGCATGGTGATCCGGCCGAGGAAGAGCACGAGCTTCTCGTCGCGCTGGATGGGTGCCATCGACACCGCCGGCAGATTGCCGTTCAGCTCGACGGCGTTGTAGACCACCTCGACCTTGTCCGGCGGCACGCCGTACCGGGAGGTGACCACACTCCTGGTCAGGTGGCTGACGGCGATGACTTTCTGGGCAAAGTGCATGCCCTGGCGCTCGATATTGTAGATCGCCTGGTTGACGTGCTCGCCGCTGCGGTCGAACTCAGTCGAGTGGATGTGCACGACGAGCGGCTTGCCGGACAGCGCCGAGACGGCCATGCCCGCACGGTAGGTCATCCAGTCGTGGGCGTGGATCACGTCGAACTGTTCAAACTCGGCGACCGCCGAGGCCAGGCGGGCGTAGCGCTCGATCTGGTGGAACATGTCGCCTTCATAGTCGGAGGCGTTTTCGTCGCGCACGTCCGCGGGCTGGTCAGCCAACGATCCGCCCTCGATGGATCGCACCTTGCGGGTCCGCTCGCGCATCAGTTCGGCATGTTGTTCCGGCGAGTGATAGGGCGAGATGCCGCCCGCCGCGTGGAGGACGCAGAAACGCACGTGCTCGAAACCCCGCAACTCGTACTCGCTGGCGAGATTGGCCAACTGAGCCGACAACGAGCGCGGGGAAAGGATCGTGACGTGGCTTTCTTGCTCCTGTACCGGCTT
The DNA here is from genome assembly GCA_035477895.1 of Phycisphaerae bacterium. Classification (GTDB taxonomy): domain Bacteria; phylum Planctomycetota; class Phycisphaerae; order UBA1845; family PWPN01; genus JAPKGY01. The sequence continues at coordinate 27,911 of DATIKE010000542.1, read as the reverse complement.
GGGCAGGACAAACAGCACGTCCGTGCCGATCTGGCTCATCGCCTTGGTCAGCCCGTGGCACGCGGTGCCCAGACCCCCCGAGATGAACGGGGGAAACTCCCAACCCAGCATGAGAACTCGCATGGTGGCAGGTCTCCCAGATGCCATCAACGGTGGAACAAACCGTCTATCTAGCTTCTAGGCTCGCGCGAACAACTTTGGCCAGCCGAGCAACGAACGTTTATCACGTCGAAGCGGATTCACCTCTCGCCGCGCTGAGCCCTCCCTGGCTCTCATATCAGGTTATCAGTTAACGTGTTCAGATGACATCGCGGATCGAGTCAACCTTCGCGGGGCGGATTCCGGCGAAGACACCGGCGAGAGACTCGCGACATCATCGTGCGGGTCGCGCTCCAAACCGGGACAGAATGGCCCGGCCGGTGAAGCACAATACCCTTATCGGTCAAACCTGCCTGTTGCCTGTGTGTGGGGAACATAGCCGTCGAAAGGTTGCTTGTCAAACGGGAATTTTTCAACAAGCACCCGGTTGGATACATCTCGCATTCCGAACGAGCGTAAGAAGCGGATGGTCGACTGAGTCCGGTCGTTCAGATTGCCGGATGGAGCAATCGCCCCACACTGAGCAGACTCTTCCTTGGCGGGTACAATAGGGCCGCAACCCAGGTGGGATCATCGAGTGGGGTGGATCATGGCGGAAAGCCGACTGACGCGTAGAAACATCCTCGGGCTGACGGTGGGTTCCGTTGTCGGCGTTCGGACGGTTCGGTCAACAGAAACGCAGCCCGGCGGGATACGAGGGGCCAACGAACAGCTGAACCTGGGCCTGATCGGCGCCGGCAACCGGGCTGAGACCCTCATCGCCTGGGCCGAGAAGCTGTACAAGTCAGACAACGTCATCCTGACGGCGGTGTGCGACATCTGGAGCCAGAGACGGGAATCCGCCGTCCGCCGCATCGCGCAGAATACCCCCGCACCCCCGCGTTCATGCCGAACACCGGCCGAACTGTGCGAATTGAAGGACATCGACGCGGTCCTGATCGCCACACCGGATTTCCAGCATCCCGTCCATACCCGTCTGGCTGTGGAAGCCGGGAAGGATGTGTATGTGGAGAAGCCTTTCGGCTGCGACTTCGAGCAGATCAAGGCGGCGCGGGATGTGGTGAAGCGGTCAGACCGCATCATGCAGCACGGAACCCAGGAGCGGGCGAAGGGGGTAATCTGGGCGGCACAGGATTATCTCCAAAGCGGAAAACTGGGGAAGATCAACTACGTTGAAATGTCCCAGCCGCTCTTCCAGCAACGGTGGCGGATTCCTGGCGCGGAGAAGAGCATAACCGCTGAGGATACCGACTGGTCGGAGTTCCTGTGCTACACGCCTGCTGTACCCTTCAATCCCCGATTCTACCGGGAGTTTCGGCTGTTCTGGCCCTATTCAACGGGGATCTTCTGTCAGTGGATGAGCCACATGATCGACCTGGTGAACTGGTTGCTGGGCGAGCGTCCCAAGGCGGTGACGGCCGCCGGCGGGATCTACGTCTGGCCGGACGGGCGGAACACCCCGGACACGGCCCAATGCCTGATTGAATACCCGGGCGGATGCCTGGCCAGTTACCACATGCGGATGGGCAACAGTGCCGCTGCCCGGCCTTTGCTGATTCATGGGACCAACGGGACGTTGGACCTGTTCTCCGGTGTGGCCTACGGCGACGGCGGCGGCGGGGAGGTCCTCCTGAAGAATCCGGGGGCGGCAAACCCGGAGTTCGTGGTCGACGCCGCCCGGCGTCTTCCGGATAGATCCAAGGGCGGCGTGATCCTGACCGCTCCCCCGGACGGGGATCACCTGTCCGATTTCTTTTCAGCCGTCCGGACCCGAAAACCGCCGCGTGCACCGATCGACGCTGCCTTCAACCAGGCTCTGGCCACGACCATGGCCGGCATGTCCTACCGCATGGGCAGGCGGATTCAGTACGACCCGGTGGCCGACAACGTCAGCCCGGGCGAAAAGGAGACGGCCGCTCCGCCGTCGACGCAGGAATCACCGGGGTAGACTCACTCAACGGTGGAGAAGGTTTCCGCGCTCTGGCGGAGCATTTCCTGGGCGGGCAGGCGGATGCGGAAGGTCGTGCCGACGCCGGGGGTGCTCTCGACGATGGTCCGGCCGTGGTGTTCGCGGACGATCTTGCGGACGACCGGGAGCCCCAGACCGGTGCCGCCGTGGCCCTTGGTGGACTTGAAGGGCTCGAACAGCTCCTCGATCCGTTCGGGCTCGATGCCCGGCCCGTTGTCGCTCACGATTAAATCGGCGATGCCCTCGTCGGGATGGAACTGGGTGGACACGTGGACCTGCCCCTTGTCCGGCTCGACGGACTCGATGGCGTTGATGATCAGGTTAAGGGCGACCTGGTTGATGCCCTCGGCATCCAGCGGCATGGGCGGCAGCGGAGCCTCCAGGTCGGCGGTGAGCTGGACGTTCTTCTCCCGAGCCTTGGGCTGCAGATCGGCGACCACCTGAGCGAGGATCCGGTTGAGGTAGTTCAAGTGGAGGTTCGGCTCGCGGCTCTTGCTGAAGCTGAGCATGTTCATGGTCATCTGCATGATCTGCTCGATGTTCCGCTGAACGATCCCCCAGCCCTTCCCGGTCATCTCGCCGCTGTTTTTCTTCAGCCCCATGTCGACCAGGTCGGCGCCGGACTGAACTGCCTGAAGAATGTTCTTGATCCCGTGCGACAGGTACGCGACGGTCTCGCCGACGGCGGCGAGGCGGGCGGTCTTCATCTGTTGCTGCACGAGTCGGGCGTTCTGAATTGCCAGGCCGATCATCTGCCCGATCGCGCTCATCAGGCGAAGCTGCTCCTGCGTATAGCTGTGGGCGGCGGCCGAGCAGTCGATGTGGATGACGCCGAGCAGCAGGTCGCGGACCATGATCGGCGCGCAGATGACGGAGTGGAGGCCGAAGTTATGGATACTGTCCTGGGCGTTGTCCCTGGCGAACCGCGTGTCGGTCATGGCATTGGTGCAGAGGACCGCCTCGCGATGGTCGAGCACATGCCGGATGATTTTCTGGGAAGTGGCGATCTTTTCCTGCTTGTTGTGGCGGCCTCGCCGGTAACGCACGACCTCGGGCACAAGCTGCTCGCCCTCCTTGTCGTAGAAGAGGATGAATCCCCGGTCAACGGGGAGTTCCTCGATGACGAGGTCCATCGCGCGTTCGAGAAGCTGGTGCGGGTCGATCATCGCTCCAATGGCCGCCGTCAGCTCGGACATGACCCGCCAGGCGCGGGCGGCCTGGGTCACCTCGGGGCCGGCGATGATCGCCGACTCGTCGCTGGAGACGGTGGAAAGGATGGCCGAGTCGAGGTTGCGGCTGCTGAGGTCGAGATCGATGAGATCGGCGGCCTGCATTCGGTCGGCCTCGGGCATAAACTGGTCGCCGGTGTACATCAGGAGGGTCGAACCGATCTTGATCTGATCGCCGTGCTTGAGCCGGATCGGCTGGCGAATCCTCATGCTGTTGACGTAGGTGCCGTTGGCGCTGCGCAGGTCGCGGAGGATCCATCCGCCGTTATCGGGAGTGATTTCGGCATGGTGTCGGGACACGGTGCGGTCGGTGAGCGGGACCTGGTCGCTTTCGCGGCCCAGCACCGCCGGTTCGTCTCCGGTCTGGAAGCTGCGGCCTTTGTCGGGGCCATGGAGTACGACCAGTGTTGCCACTGCACGATCCTCACATGCGGAACAGCCGAGAGCCGACAAATTGCAGACACCGACCAGACGGGTTCGCCCACGACTACTACGATGTCCATCACCGACCGGTTCGGCCTTAGCTGAGGGCTGTCGGGGGACTGGCCAGGAGCCTGGCGGCATCTCCGCCGGCCGGTGTTTATTCTAGCCAACCCGCGCGGCCGCCGCAATTAACGCCTTCCCCGGGCGGCCGGCTTGGCCGCAGGCCGTGCCGCTTCGACGAATTCGCCTGGGACCTCATTCCATTAATTATACCCGTGCATGGTGAATGAGGTCTCGGTTTTTTGGGAAGACATTTCAACGCATTTCGCGCGGCATTCATCGGTCGGCACACGGTAGGTGACGGATCGGACGGGGTATCGGAGCCTCAAGGGTCTGGTTGCTCTCCTGCCTGCGCAGGCAGGGATATTGGCCATAGCAGCGCCACGCCCGAATGGTTGCCAACCCCGCCCGGTCGGATCGCAGAGGGACAGCCGTCAGAAGGCAAAGCACGGCAGATAGAGGATGGCCGCCGTGGCGGCGGTCCAGAGCAGCAGCGTGCCGAGCATGGGCCGATCGCGGAGAATCAGGTCGGTGGGACCGGTGGCAGTCTCCAGTTCGCTCAACATCGCATAGCGGAAGATCCCATAAACCACCAGCGGGAGCGTGTAAACCAGATTCTGTTTGCGATCCCCGAACGGCGAAGGTGTGCTCGCATCCAGAGTGTACAGCAGAAACGTGACGACCGTGATGCCCGCTGAAGTGCTGAGAAGGTGCGTAAGCAGGTCGGGAGTGTATCGCACGAGTGTCGGGCGGTGTTGCCGGATGTCATTTTCGTTGGCGATCATCCGGATTTCGCAGCGGCGTTTTCCGAAGCCCAGGAACATGCAGAGCATGAAGGTGCAGATGAGCAGCCAGTGGGACACGGGGACATCGATGGCGTAAGCACCTCCGAGGGTTCGCAGGACGAATAAAACCGCGAGGATCAGGACATCGAGGATCATCCGTTTTTTCAGATAGAGCGAGTAGCTGATGGTCAGGAACAGGTATGTGGCGAGTACCGCTGAAAAGGCACCCGGCAGGCACAGGCCGCAGATCAAGGCGGCGCCGGCCAGCAGCAGGCAGAGCATCGCGATCGCCGCCGGTATGCCGATCGCGCCGCTGGCGATGGGGCGGTTGCGCTTGGTGGGATGCAGGCGGTCTCGCTGGCGGTCGACGATATCGTTGAGGATGTAGCCGGCCGATGCCGCCAGACAGAACGCCGCGAACGCGACTACCGCCAGCCAGTCTGCTCCGGGATCGCGGATCCTGTCGCCGAAGGCCAGCGGCGCGAAGACGAAGAGGTTCTTGAACCAGTCCGCCGGCCGAAGTAACCGCAGGTAGGGGGGCATGTCAGATAGTGTAGGCAGCACTGGTCGTGATGCAAGACAGTGTATAGAGCTTCACAGGTTGGCGCGCAAAAAAGGGCGGGTCCGCACGCCCCGACAGCCGGCGGACCCGCCTCTGCTTCAAAGCCGGAGTTTCTTTCCCCCCAACTCCGACTTGTAGTTACCGCGACCCACACAGCCGCGGCCAAAAACCCCTCCGCGAAAGCACCTTCCCCGGGCAACTGCCCGTGTCCCTTTCAGAGGCGACCGGCTTCCTTCCCTGAATAGCCGCACCAAGACCGACGGTCATCGATGATGTCCGCTTTGCAGTTTGGCACAGCCCATTCGGTCGAAGGGAACAGTAAGATATAACCGGCGGGTGCCAACCCGGATTCGCGTTTTTCCGCAGAAAGCACGGGTATCCTGCCTGAGCACAAGGACTTAGAGGTCGAGCGTTTTTATGCGATCGATGGTCCGTTTTCCGCCGCATCCAACGAGCCAGTCCCCGGCTTCGCCGCCCGCCCAAACTGTCCGCGCCGCGGCCCCGTGGCGGCAACAGCACCGAATTGCAAACCCGCGGGGGCATTCTTAGACTGAACAGTGACCGTCGCCGTCGCCGCTTGAGGCGACGAAGAATTTGGAGTCTTTCATGCCGAACTATGCGTTATTGACTGCCAGTGGAAGTGATCGTCCGGGAATCGTCGCCGCGATTTCGGGCGTGCTTTTCGAGAACGATTGCAACATTGAGGACTCGCAGTGCGCCCGGCTCGGGCCGGATTTCGCCTGCATGCTGATGATCCGCATGCCCGAGGGCCTCGTCAGCCAGCGGCTTCGGACGTGTCTGGCGGGCGTGGTCGGCGAGTTCGGGCTCAGCATCGACGTGCACGATCTGCGACCCGAGGAAGCCAGCGAAACCCGCTCCGAGCAGCCCAAGCACCTCATCCACGTCTATGGCGCCGACCGGACGGGGATTGTCTATCGGATCACCCGGCACCTGGCTGACCAGAAGGTCAATGTCACCAACCTCCAGACCGAAGTCATCCATCACGCCCAGCCGCTCTACGTCATGCTGATCGAGGTCGAGATTCCGTCCTACGTGGACACTCATCACCTCCAGTGCGACCTGGTCGCGATCGGCAAGGAAATCGGCGTGGTTGTCTCCCTCAAGCCCAAGGACGATGCCCGTTTCTGACGCCCGCGCGGGCAAGGCGCCCGTTTTCACGTTGACTTGTCTTTCGTCACGACGTACATTCCAGTCGGAGGATGGAGGTCTGTGACAGTTGAGGCGGCGGAGAACAAGGGATCGGGAGTCCTCCCGGCGGGAACCCGAGTATCGGCTCCGTTCGCCGCGGCAGACTCACAAGGAGAGGGCACACTGGAAGACTCCCGACTTTAACTCTGCGTTGTCCACTTCTGCAGGAGCACGGACGTGGCGGATAGCCCATTTCGCAATCAACCGATCCGGCAACTGTCGCTGGTAGTCACCATCTGCGGGGCCCTGGCAGGGTTGATCCTGTCGGCGGCGGGGGTTTACGGCCTGTTCAGCGCGGCGACGGCGGGCACGCCGACGCTGCTGTTGGTGGCGGGCCTCACCCTGCTGACGATCACGTTTTTTCTCCATGCCATTCTGGATGTTGCCCTGCAGGTCGATCACGGCGTCAACCGGCTCCGCGTTGCGGCCGAGGACACCGTCGATGCCCTGCGCCGGATCGAGCCGATGATGAAGACCGTTTCGATCAACAGCCAGATTTCCGATGGCGCCAAATCGATCGCCAACCGCGAAATCGAGCGGGAGGCCCTCCGACAGGCCGTCCGGGAAGAGATGGTCACCGGCGAGATGGAGGTCGCCCAGTACTTCATCGCCGAGATGGAGCGCCGGTTCGGCGATCACGCCGAGGCCCAGAAACTCCGCGAAGAGATGAGCCAGATGCGCGAAATGACCATCGACCAGAAGATCAGCGAGGCGCTGGCGCACATTCATCGGCTCATGGATGAGCACCGCTGGGCCCGGGCGGCGAAGGAGTCAGAACGGCTGATGAAGCTCTTTCCGCGAAACGAGCGTGTGGCGTCGCTGCCGGCCGAACTCAACAGCCGGCGGGAAGCCCGCAAGCAGGAACTGCTGAAGCAGTGGAAACTGGCTGTCGATCGCGAGGAGGTCGACCGGGCCATCACCGTGCTGACCGAACTTGACCAGTACCTGGCCAAAGAGGAAGCCCAGACGCTGACCGATTCCGTGCGGCATGTTTTCAAAGCCCGTCTTGTGAACCTGGGTGTCCAGTTCAGCCTGGCCGCCTCGGAAGGCCGTTGGCGCGATGCCCTCGAGGTCGGGCTCCAGATCCGCCAGGAGTTCCCCAACAGCCGGATTGCCAAGGAGGTCGCCGCCAAGGTTGAGGTCCTGCGGATGCGGGCCGGTTTCGGCGCGGATGCCGACATGGTGGTCCACAGGCGCGAGACAGCTCAGCAACCCCAGCCGTCACCCGCGTCTCAACCTCCGGTCCCGGCACCACCCGCCGAGCAGAAGTAGCCCCGCGCGATTACAGGCCGTTGCCGAAATCGTCTTGGCCGGAGCCCGCGGGACGAGAGGGTGCGGGCTCGGGCTTCCGGACCGGTTCCGGGGGAGACGGAGACTCTGGTGGGGGTTCCTGCCGCGACTCATCAAGTCGGAATGGAGGCGGATGATCCTCGGTTTCCGGTTCCTGCTCGCCCCGTCTTTCCGGGCGGCGCTGATGGGCCTCGCGTTTGAGGTCCTGGATGAGTTCGTTGTAGTCACTGAAGGTGTCCTCGGTCTTCCTGGCGGCGGGGACCGGCTCGCGCGCCTCGGCATGACGTTTTGCCGAGGCGTTTTCCGCATGCTCGTGCGGGGTGTCCTCGTCGAAGCTGTCGTAATCGTCAAAGCTGGTCGGCCTGTAGTCCGGCGCCTTGGCCTTCTCGACCTCGGCCTGATAGGCCTCAACGACGGCTTTCTGCACGCGTTCGCGGCAGGCGGCGTTGATCGGGTGGGCAACATCCGCGTGGAGCTTGGCCCGGCCATGGGGGTCCTTGGGGGCGCGGATCTCGTTGAGCTTGGCGCCGCACTCGTTGCAAAACCGGGCCCGCAGGTGGTTCTTCCCACCGCAGCGGGCGCAACGGTCCATCAGCTTTCGCGAGGGCATGGCGACAAACGGCCCGTTTGTGCCGTCAATGATCTTCAGGTCGCGGATCACGAAATCCCCGTTAAGGGTGATGCTGCAAAACGCACGAAGCCGCTCGTTGCCATTCTGGACCAGCTTGATCCGGACTTCGGTGATTTCCATGGGTGCTACCTCCCGGTTTCACATCGAACCAACAGGCTGAACAACACAAGTGCCAATCCCCAGTTGTCGGTTAAGCAGGTCGGCCGCCTCCCGAGCCTGCGGCTCGGAGTCATAGGCGGTGAACAGCGTTGACCCGCTACCGGATATACGCACAGGCCGGTCGATGAGTTTCGCGGCCTGCCCGATCAGCTCGGCCAGAGCGGGACAGACCCTCATCGCCGGTTCTTCGAGCATATTGTAGGCCTGCTTTATCCAGTTGACCGCCACCGAAGGGTCGGCCGCCGGACGTTCCACGGGATTCGGCGGTTCCGAGGGCCGCCAGGCGCGGTAGACGGCTGCGGTCGAGATTGGGAAAGCGGGCATCATCAGGACGATGCAGCCATGCCAAGGCAGCGCGGTTGGCCGCACCTGCTCGCCCCGTCCGGCGATGACCGCCGTACCCCCAAGAATGAAGAAAGGCACGTCGCTGCCCAGTACGGCGGCGGCGGCCATCAGACGCTCTTTCGACCAACCGAGCGACCACAATTGGTTCAGTGCGATCAGTGCCGCTGCTCCGTTGGAACTGCCTCCGCCCAAACCCCCGCCGACCGGGATTCGCTTGCTGAGTCGGCAGTTCCAGCCCGTTGCGGCGGGTGGTGCGTGGGATTGCAGCAGCGTGGCCGCCCGGCAGATCAGGTTGCTTTCATCGGTCGGGACGGACGGGTTATCGCAGGTCAGCACGAATCGGGCATCGTGACGGGGGGAGAATGCGAGATCGTCGTGCAGCGAAACCGTGGAAACCAGCGATTCGATGTCGTGATACCCGTCATCGCGTCGGCGCAAGACGCGCAGGGTCCAGTTGATCTTCGCCGGGGCTGTCACCATCAGGTCCATGTCGGCCACCCTCGTTATTCGCAAGTGGCTGCACTTCGACTCGATGCAGAGGAACGCGATCGCCTTGGACCTCATTCCGCACGTCGGGCATCATCCCTGGCTGGGGCAACATTGAAGCCGGACGGGCGGCCAGGAAGTCGCCCTGTCGATGCCCGCTATGGTGGATTCTAACCCGGCTGCCGCCGGGGCGAAAGGCCGGAGCCCCGAGTGGGACGGGGATTCTCGGACTATGAACCATCGCCGGCCTGAGGAAGGGCTGGGCGGTCGGGCTGTTCGGCTGTTTTTGCTCATGCGACCACCCATCAGACCCGATGCAACGGCTGAACGTTGCCGGCGGTGAATCAGTTGTCGTCTGAGAGGGCCAGGGAATATGCCAGTCACGCTGATCTGTCCGAACCTCAAGTGCCGAACGATTCTGCAAGTGCCGGACATCGTGCGGGGCAAGAAAGTCCGATGCGGCCGATGCGGCCGAACCTTTGTCGTGCCCACCTCCACCAGCAACACCAAGAAGGATGGAGCCAAACAGGAGGCTGCAACCGGAAAAAAGTGACCGCGCGGTCGGTCAATGATCGGGGAGAACGGCAGTTATCTCGGAACCGGCGGCCCATGGCGGCTGCCGGTTTTGTTTTGGGCATATCGAAAGCGGCTTTGCGCAGGGGGCCGGCTCACTCACAACAGGCGAAGGGCGAGGTGCGTCAGGAAAGAGGCGTTAGTCGGCTTTCGAGCAGGCGCGGATGCCGGTCCCACACGCCCGCCTGCCTGTGCGTGTCCGCCTGTCTGCGTGTACGCACAGGCAGGCACGCAGACAGGGGTTTAGTGATGCTCTCTAGACTTCTTTTACTTCCTTTTTATTCTTCAACTTCTTGATCTCTTCTTCGAGCCGGAACTGAAGCCATTTCTCCCGGCGATGTTTCTCTTTCCCGACCAGGCGCAGAAAGACTCCCGAGCCCAGAGCCATGGCCAGCAGGGTGAAGGCGACGTCGAGGTCCGATCCGGGCATGGTGTTGGCCCCCCCGGGCCGTCCGAAGCCGCCCGCCGATCGGGAGGCCCGCAGCATGTTTATCGGCCGATCGGGCAAGCGAGTTCATTTGTGCCCTGGAGCCTGCTTGAAACAGGACGGGGGAAGGAGGCCGGGGACGGTCAGGACCGCTGCAGGATGGCCCAGAACCCCCCATCCGACCAGTCAGCGGGCTCCGGCCCGGCCTTTGGCATGGTGCGGGCGCTGTTGACGAGTTGCCACTCGGGGTGGGCCTGGCAGAAACGCGCGATGGTCTCCTCGTTTTCCTCGGGTTCGATACTGCATGTGCTGTAGGCCAAGCGGGTGCCCGGCCGGGCGAAGCGTGCCGCTTCCCCCAGCAGCGCGTTCTGAAGATTCGTCAGCGAGGCCAGGCTGCGGTCCGAGGCCCGGTAGCGAGCCTCCGGGCGGCGGGAGAGCACGCCGGTGTTGCTGCAGGGCGTGTCGACCAGAACCCAGTCGAGGCGGTCAAGGCCCGAGAAGACCGCCTCGCGCTCGCGGGGAGGGACGGTGCGAATGGAGGTCAATCCCAGTCGCCCGGCATTGTCGCGGACCATCGCCAGCCTCTCATCGTCCTTGTCGCTGGCCAGGACTCGGCCTGTGTCCCGCATCATTTCGGCGATTTGCGTGGTCTTGGTGCCCGGCCCGGCGCAGAGGTCGATGATGATCTGATCGGGCCGGGGACTCATGGCCCGCACGACGCCCATCGCGGTGCGATCCTGAACCTGGAACAGGCCGGCCTTGAAAGCCGCGGTTCGAGTCAGGCCCGCAGCATGAGCCGCAACAAGAACCCCGGCCGCCGGGTCAGGGATGACTTCGATTCCGTCGTCGGCCAGGGCCGCAACCAGCCGATCCAGGTCGGTACGCAGCGGATTGGGGCGCAGGACCATCGGCGGCCGACAGAGACCGGCGTGGCAGATCCGCCGGGCCTGGTCCATTCCGAAGACGGCCACCCAGCGGCTGACCAGCCAGGCGGGGTGCGAGGCCGAAAGCGAGAGGTGTTCTATCGCCTGAAGAGCAGGGTTGGGCAAAACCGTTCGTCTGAACTGGCAGCATTGCCTGGAATCGACCATAACGGCCCGCATCGGGTCGGCCTGCCGCATCGGGATCCGGCGGTGTTCGATGTCCCGTTCGACTTCCCGCAGGATGGCGTTGACGAATCGGCCGGCCCGCGGGCCGGCGTGCCGCTTGGCCTGCTCGACCGCTTCATGAACCGCGGCGAAGGGGGGGATGCCGTCGAGACAGACAAGCTGATAAGCCGCCAGGAGCAGGATATGGCCCAGTGGGGGCTGAATATCCTTGAATCGCCGCCCGGAAACAACGGCCACCACGTGTCGCAGCGTCAACTGGTGGCGGAGAATGCCAAGAACCAGTTCCTGAGCCAACGCGCGGTCCCGCACCGGCAGGGCGTGCCGGTCAATGAGCCGATCGATCGCATACCCGCCGGCGGGGGATTCCGGGTGCAGCGAGAGCAGGGTGTGCAAGGCGGCCTGACGGGCGGATGGTGCCGGGCCGGCGGATGGGTTCTCCGGGTTTCGCGAGGCGGCGTCCATGGGCGACAGAATACCGCAACCGGCCGGGATTTGCGTTGCGGGGGGGAAATGACGATAATACCGGATTCAGCATGGTCGCGGTCGAGCGAGATTGTCCGGGCGTTGCTGATTGTGGTTTTTGAGGATGTGCGCACGTGGCTTCCACGGAGAGTATTCAGTTTGATGCCAAGGTCATCAAGGCCCTGCCCAACGCCCAGTTCATCGTCCAGGTGAATTCGGGAGAGTCCAAACACGAGGTGCTCGCTCACCTGGCCGGCAAGATGCGAAAGCACTTCATCCGAATCGTTCCCGGCGACATGGTCACCGTCGAAGTCTCACCTTACGACCTGGGCCGCGGGCGGATCATTTATCGGCAACGGTAGCCGACTCAGCAAGTCATACACGTACTGAGGAAATCGCGCGCCGATACGCGAAAGGCACTACAATGGCTGCGTCGTAGGCGCACAGGCAACGTGCCGGCCCGAACGGAAAACCGCATGAATCTGGCCGGGCGAGTCAGCGAAGAACTGCTGCCCCATGTGGAGCGGCCGGGGCAGTACATCGGGCGCGAGTTCAACCAGCTCGTTCAGTCGGGCGACTGGGAGCGGGCCGACGTGCGCGTCGCGATCGCTTTCCCCGACACCTACGCCATCGGCATGAGCCATCTCGGCTGCCAGATTCTCTACTGGATCGGCAACCACATGCCGGGCGTCTGCGCCGAACGCGTCTTTGCACCGTGGATCGACGCCGAGCAGGTCATGCGCCGGCGATCGATCCCGCTGTTCACCTGGGACACGCGCCAGCCGGTGCGGGACGCTCACATCCTGGCGGTATCGATGCAATATGAGCTGTCGTTCACCAACCTGCTGACGATGCTGGACCTGGCGGGGATCCCGCTGCATGCGTCGGAGCGTGGCAACGACGACCCGCTGGTGGTCGTCGGCGGGCCGCAGATGGACAATCCCGAGCCGATCGCCGACTTCGTGGACCTGGTGGTCATCGGCGATGGCGAGGAAAGCCTGCCGGCCCTGGTCGATCTGTACCGCCGGATGAGCCGGGAGGGGGCCGGGCGGCAGGATGTGCTCGTCGAGGCCGCCCGCCGATTCGAATGGGTCTACGCCCCGTCGCTGTATTCGTTCGACTACCGCGACGACGGCACGATCCTGCGGCTGCGGCCGAGCGACGCCTGCCCGGCGGACTTCGTTCCGCCGAGCCGGATCGGCCGTTGCCGCGTGCGCGACCTGGAGACCGCGCCTACTCCGCTCCGGCCTTTGATCCCGCACACCGAGATCGTGCACGACCGCATCGCGATCGAGATCATGCGCGGCTGCCCGAACCGCTGCCGCTTCTGCCATGCCGGGTATACGAAGGTGCCTCTCTGTCACCGCAGCGTCGAGCAGATCGAGGAGATTGCCGAGCAGGCCTGGGCGGCCACCGGGCACGATGAGATCGGCCTGCTGAGCCTCTCGACGGCGGACTATCCGCAACTGGAGGCACTGGCGAGCCGGCTGAACGCGCGGTTCGTGGATCGACACGTCAGCCTGTCGGTACCCTCGCTGCGGGTGGACCGGATGTTGTCGGACATACCGTCGATGGTCGGAAGCGTCCGCAAGAGCGGGCTGACGGTCGCGGTCGAGGCGGCTCGCGAAGACATGCGGGCGGCCATGCGGAAGAAAGTACTCGACGTTGACCTGATGGATGGGCTGAAGCAGGCGTATGCGGCCGGCTGGAACTCAGTCAAGATCTACTTCATGGTCGGCTTCCCCGGCGAGACGGAGGACGACATCCGTGGCATCTTCGACCTGGCCCGGGAGGTGAGCCTGGCCAAGCGGGGCGTACGCGGCGGGCCGGCGGCGGTCACCGCGTCGGTCGGCTGGCTGGTGCCCAGGCCGCATACGCCGCTGCAGTGGGCCGCTCAGCAAACCGGGGAGTACTTCCACGCCGCCCGGCGGCAGCTCAAGGATCTCCAGCGGAACATTCGTTCGGCCGTCAAGGTGAAGACTCACCGGATCGAACGGTCACTGCTGGAAGGGGTTCTTTCTCGCGGCGACCGTCGGCTCGGCCGGGTGATCGAAACCGCCTGGGGGTTCGGCGTCCGGATGGACGGTTGGGACGAGACTTTCCGGTACGATCTCTGGCAACAGGCGTTCGAGCACGTCGGCCTCGACCCGGCCTTCTACGCCCACCGCCGACGGCCCTTCGATGAAATCCTCCCCTGGGATCACATCGTCAGCGGTGCCTCCCGCGCCCATCTCGAACACCAGTACGACGACGTATTCGTGCAACTCGGCGGGCGACAGGCGGGCACGTGAGGGTTGGGGGCGCAAATCATCACGATAAACGCATTGGACATCAGACATTCGTTTGACACGACACGCATCGAGATCCCCTGATCCTGACTTCGGACTCCCCGATCCCCCTCAATGGACATTCTGAGGCGTCGGCGGGTATCTTGTTGCCGTGCCGCTCAATCTTCCCAGAACGGTTCGGAGCATTCGTCGGGTGCAGACGATCGCCCGGGTGCTGACGCATCACGGGTTCGGCCATCTGGTGGCCCGGTTGCGGCTGGAGCGGTACGTGCCGCTGCCCAAGCGATGGCGGCGGGCGGTGACCGTCTCGCCGGAGCAGGCGGACCTCAGCCTCGGCCGGCGGCTGACGATGGTCATGGAGGAACTGGGGCCAACCTTCATCAAGTTCGGGCAGGTGATGTCCACCCGCCCGGACCTGCTTCCGCCGGACGTCATTCACGAGCTGATCCTGCTGCAGGATCGCGTGCCGCCTTTTCCGAGCGAGGAGGCCCGGCGAATCATTTCAGTGAACCTGAGTCGGCCGGTGGGCGAGTGCTTCGAGTTGTTCGAGGACACGCCGTTTGCCAGCGGGTCGATCGCCCAGGTGCACCGGGCCCGGACCTTCGGGCACGACGGCCGGCCGGGGCGGCCTATCGTCGTCAAGGTCAAGCGCCCGGGGATCGAAGACACCGTCCGGCTTGACATGACCATCCTGCGGTGGATCGCGGACCTGGCCGAGCGTTTAATGCCGGAGCTTCAGCGCTATCATCCGCGACTCATTGTCGAGGAGTTCGAGCGGACCATGCTTCGGGAGATGGACTTCATCAACGAGGCGGCCACCATGTCGCGTTTCGCGGAGGCTCTCGATGATGATGACGACCTGCGCGTGCCGGCGGTCTTCTGGGAGCTGACCGGCCCGAGCGTGCTGACACTTGAGGAGGTGCCCGGCCGCAGTGCCCAGTTTTTCCTCGATCATCCCGACGAACCACTCGACCGCAAGGCGGTGGCCGAAAAACTCGCGAAATCATTCGTCAAGCAGTTTTTCCAGGTCGGTCTTTTCCACGCCGACCCGCACCCGGGCAATCTGCTGATCGAGGCGCCCGCGGAAGTCGGCCTGATCGACTACGGCCTGACCGGGCGGATCGATGACGAGATGCTCGGTCAACTGGTCGTCGCCCTGGTGTCCGCCTTCAACCGTGAGGCCGAGCTGGTCGTCGAGGTACTGGCGGACATGGGCGCTCTTGGCGAGCACACCGATCGCCAGAAGCTTCGCACCGAGCTGCTGCTGCTGATAGAGAAGTACTACGGTCTCCCGCTCCGCCGTTTCGACATGCAAACCCTGTTTTACGAGATCACCGACCTGATCCGCCGGAACGATGTAACCCTGCCGCGGGAGTTCGTCCTGTTCGGCAAGTCCCTGGTGGCGATCGGGGGGGTCTGCCTGCAACTCGACCCGGACCTCGACCTGCTCGCGCTGGTCAAGCCGAAGCTGCAGACGCTGATCGCCAGGCGGTTCGCGCCGGCCCGGCTGGCCAAGTCGATGGCCGTGGTCGGCTGGCACCTGGCCAGCATCCTCAAGACCGCGCCGGGGCAGCTTCGCGATATCTCCCGCCGGCTGGCCCGCGGGCAGTGGCAACTCAACGTCCGCCACCAGAACCTCGACGACCTCGCTCACGAAATGGACCGTTCGAGCAACCGGCTTTCGTTCGCCGTCATCACCGCGGCCATCATCGTCGGCAGTTCGATGGTCCTGACCTCCGCGGACATGGGAGAGGTGCTCGGCGTGCCGCTACAGGCCCTCGGACTCATCGGCTACTTCATCGCCGGCGTCATGGGCATCGGTCTCATCATCGCCATCCTCCGCAGCGGAAAGCTGTCGTAAGCCAAGTAGGCAGAGATTACACCCCTTGTGACGTCATATTATCAGTGCCGCCATCCATTCAGGCTGATCGAAAGGCAAACCAGGTACGGGGATTCCCCATCTTTGACCGTACGAAGGTGGGTAGGATTGCCCTGGCGAAACTGCCGTCCAAGATCGTACCGCGATGCGGCTTCGGCCGGGGCGAGATCACAGTCGCGCCGTCCGGACGGCTTTACCCGTGCGAGCGGTTGGTCGGCGACGACGCCGTGGACAGTCCGATGCGGTTGCCCGGGCACGTGCTTGATGGCGAGGACTTTCTGCACGTCGAGGTGCCATCGAGGAACCCAGGCTTCTTGGCGACTCCGTTCCCACCGGGATTGAATGGGGAGCGAATGGACTCATCGACCCCGATTGGGAATCCATGCTCGGGGACTGGTGAAATGAAAAACGTCCCGTGTTTCTTTGAGCAAGCGAAGCCTGAAATGCACGTAAGGAGGTCTGCAATGATCCCAAGACGACACGTTCGGATATGTCCACCCCGACAGTCGGGAGTGGACGAGTGCCTGGCGTTTCTGGCCGGTGTGGCCGCGGTGGTGATTGTCTCCGGAAGTGTGGCCTGCCGCCCGACAGTCGGCGATGGTCTGCGAACCCTTGGTATTCCCGAACCAGTCGATGTGGAGTGGACTCTTGTTTCGCCCCCGTCGGACTGGGACGGCTTCCTATTAAACGAGTGATTGTCCCCCGAAAGGCGTTGGAGCATCCTGCGAAGCCGCAAGCGCCGATCGCTCAATCCCCGTTGATGAACTGGGTTTCGTAGAGCCGTTTGTAGAGCGGGCAGTCGCGGAATAGGTCGTCGTGTCGCCCGACGGCGACCAGGCGGCCGGCGTCCATCACCGCGATGCGGTGAGCGTTCTGGATCGTGCTGAACCGGTGGGCGATGATAAAGGCCGTCCGGTCCCGCAAAAACAGGTTGAGGGCCTGGTGGATCTTGTGCTCGGACTCGGCGTCGACCTGGCTGGTGGCCTCGTCGAAGATGAGGATGGGCGCGTCGCGGAGGATGGCCCGGGCAATGGCGATGCGCTGGCGCTGTCCGCCGGAGAGCGTCGCCCCGTGCTCGCCGGCCAGCGAGTCATATCCTTCGGGGATCTGGCATATGAACTCGTCGGCAAAGGCTTTTTTGGCCGCGGCGACGATCTGTTCCTCGGTGGCGTCGGGCCGGCCGTAGGCGATGTTGGCCCGGATGGTCGTTGGGAAGATCATCGACTCCTGCGTGATGATGCTGAACTGCCTGCGAAGCGAACGGAGCGTGACCTGGCTTGCGTCCTGGTCGTCGATGAGGATGCGGCCGGAATCCAGGGGAAAGAACCGCGGCAGCAGGCTGAGCAGGGTCGTCTTGCCTGAGCCGTTCGGCCCGACGATGGCGATGACCTCACCCTTCTTCACGGCAAGTGAGAAATCTTTCACGGCGGGCTGGCCGGCCTTGGGATAGGTGAATGTGATGTTCTCAAAAACGATCGAGTCGCGCAGCGGTCTGAGGCGGCGCTTACCGGTGTCCTGGTCATACTCGGTGGGGCTGTCGATCAGCTCGAAGATGCGTTCTGCGGCGGCGTTGGCCCGCTGAAGCTTGGGATACAGGCTGCTGATCTTGCGGGCCGGATCGAAGATGCCGGCCATGCAGAACATCATGGTCAGGAAGCCGGAAACGTTCATGTCGCCGGTGTAAAGCAGGTAGGCGAAGTAGCAGATGATCGGGGCGCCGGCCAGGAACGCGAGGGTCTCGATCAGCGGCGAACTGAGGGCCTCGACGAAGCCCATCTTGATCTGCTGGCGAAGGAGGTGTCGGTCGATCTTGAGCAGCTCGTGGCGCTCGTAATTCTCGCGGGTGTAGGCCTTGACCACGCGCATGCCGACGAGGGTGCTCTCCAGGCGGGTGAGCATCCGCCCGTACCCGATGAGCAGACGGCGGTTGGCCTTGCGGATCTTGCTGCCGAGCTTGCGGAGCAGGACGGCCAGCACCGGCGCACCCACGAGCAACAGGAGTGTGAGCCTCCAGTTCAGGGACATGGCGACGAGAAAGACGCCCATGGCCTTGAACGGCTCGGCCACACCATGCTGGAAGAAGTGGTTGAGACCCCGAAAGATGTCGCTCATGTCCTGCACGAAGCGGCTCATGGTGTCCGAGGTGTTCTCGCTGAAGCGTGAGAGCGGCATCTTGAGCACGTGGGCGTACATCTGCTGACGGAGGTCGAGCACCGCGCGGGAATTGACGATGGTGCCGAGGTACTCGGCCATCACCCGGGCCAGGTTTCCCACGATCATGATGCTCATCAGGATGACCAGGACGACAATGAGCGTGTTGAGCTTCTCGCGCGGCGTCTGGCCCCCGGGAACCAGGCTGATGCCACGAAGAACAACCGCGTAGTGGGTGGAGAGGGGACGCGGCTCAACGCGGGCGGTCTCGGTGCCGCCGTCGGTCGAGCGGCGGTAGGTGAGCTGGAACGCTTCCGGCGCTTCGGCCATGCGGCGATACAACTCCACGGCATTCAGATCGTGTTCGCCGAACTTCAGGACGATATCGCCCTCGCGCAGACCGGCGGCCAACAGGGGCGAGGTCTCGGCAGTATTGGCCGGATCGGACCGGAGCTCGCGGATAATCATTTTGCCGTCGAGGGCCTTGCCGCCCGGGATAGGCCGGCCGCGCTCGTGATCGTAGATCGAGAACGTGCCTTTCAGCCGGGTCTCCGCAACATGTCGGCAGATCCAACCGTGGAGGCCCTCGTCCTCGACCATGACCTTGAGGACCGGCAGCAGCGATCCGATGCTGACTGAGTAGGTGAGGGCCATCAGCAGGATGCAGCCCAGGGCGGCAATCAAGAACCGCTTGTGCGGCCAGGTGTAGGCCAGCAACCGGCGAAAATGCCGGAACGTGGTACCCGGTTTGTTCTCACTGGTGGCGATCAGTGAGTGCAGAACACTGGTGCTCTTGGATTTCATATGGGGTGGTATCATAACGGCTGTCGGCGGTGGAGGCTACTGGGATGGCGTTTCGTCATCGCTGACAGTGCGGCTGCCGGTTTCCGTTGGCTCAATCACTTTCTTCGGATCGATGGGCGAGCCACATGGTCATGATAAGCTCCCGCATTTTCTGTAATGCCTGCTCGCGGCTGGTCAGCTCGTTGTTGAGCTGGGCATCGTAGAGGGTGTCGAGAATCCGCTTGAATTGCGGCCCGGGCTGCCGGCCGGCGGCGATCAAGTCTTCGCCGGTGACCAGCGGCGGGGGGGCGACGGCTTCGGGTGTAACTGAGTCCCGTCGGCGACGCGCGGCAGAGCAGGGATCGATAGAAGAACCGGCGGCCTTGCAGACCGCCTCGTGCAGCAAGACGAGATGGTCGAAACGCGGGTGAGCCAGCAGCTTCTTGAACTCGGCCAAACTCATGGCCGAGGCCTGCTCGATCTGCTCACGGTTGGCAACCAGCCAGGCGGCGTGGTCGATCTGGTCATTGCTGCAACGCAGGGCCCGGCCGATCCGTTCGGCATCGGCTGTTGACTTGTCGTGCAGCAGGCCCGCCATCGCCAGCACGAAGTCGGCACACTCTGGAAGATGCCCCAGAACGGCGACGGCCCGTAGAACGCGGTAGACCGGCCAGTTCGAGTCGGGCCACAGATGCCGCAGCAGACCCAACCTGGCCATCGCCTTGACAGCCTCGGCTCGGCCGGGAGCTTCGAGCATTTTCTCCAATTCCTCGCGGATTCGCTCGGCGCTGATGCGGGTGATCCGCTCGGCATGTTCGGTGATCGCGGCGGCGGTGGCCGGCTCGATGGTGAAGCCCAGCCGAGTGGCGAAACGCACCGCGCGCAGCATGCGCAAATGGTCCTCGGCGAACCGCTCGGGCGGTGCGCCGATCGCGCGGACCAGGCGGTTCCGCAGGTCCTCCTGCCCACCGACATGGTCGATCACTTTCCGCTCGACGGGGTCGTAGAACAGCCCGTTGATGGTGAAGTCGCGTCGCCTGGCGTCTTCCTCGGCAGTCGTGAAAACCACGCCCGCCGGACGCCGGCCGTCGGCGTATTCGAGATCGGCGCGGAAAGTGGCGACCTCGATCCACCACGGTCCCTGACGCACGAGCACCACGCCGAACTGCACGCCGACCTTGCGCGTTCGGGTGAAGAGGCGGATGACCTCTTCGGGCGGAGCACTGGTGGCGACATCGATGTCATCGTATGGTTGAGCCAGGAGCATGTCGCGGACGCATCCGCCGGCCCAGAAGGCCTCGTGTTCGTGCGCGCGCAGACGCCGCACGATCGCCAGGCCGGCATCCTCAAGTGTGATGTGCGGGCGGGTCATGCTTATTCCCTGCCGGCTGCGGCCTTCGGCGCGTCGGGCCGGACCGTGAAACGCAGGGTCATCGTACCAACTGTCCGGGCGTCGGTCTCGATGAGGGGCGACAGATCCGGCCCCGCGCCGCGGGCGTCATGCCGGACGACGATGACGGCAGGGGGGGCGATAACCTCGCTGGTGGCGAGCCGCTCAAGAAGTCCCTGGATGGGCTTGGCGGGGCGTTGGCCCTGCATCAAGCGGTAGGGGGGGTCGACAAAGACAAGCCCGTATTGCGCTGTCCCGGCCTCATCCGGAGGCGGCCGGGAGAAACGTCCGGCGGTCGCATCACCCGGTGAGATCTCACCCCTCCCGCCTATCCGCAGGGTGTCGAGATTGCGGCGGAGGACGGCCACCGTCCCGCGGTGCTGCTCGACGAATCGGCAGTACCGGGCCCCGCGCGACAAGGCCTCGATGCCCAGTGTGCCCGTGCCGCAGAACAGGTCGAGGACGGTCACCGGCGGCAATCGACCCGGCTCGGCCAGGCGCGTGCCGAGCATGTCGAACAAGACGACCCTGGCCCGGTCGAGGATCGGGCGGGTCGAGTCGCTCGGCGGGCCTTCGATGGTCCGCCCGCGGTATTGGCCGGCGATGATTCGCATGCAGTCATGGTACTGCGGGAGGCACGGCTTGAAAATCCAAGTCCGTGGGCAGACTCCCCCGGAAAGCGACACCAGGTTGCTCACCATGCGCCGCCTCCATACAATCTCGACCAATGAAATTTCAAGCTGTCAAGGGAACACGTGACTTTTACCCGGAAGACATGGCGATCCGGAACTGGATCGCCGGCGGCTGGCGGGCGGTGTCGCTGCGTAACGGGTTCGAGGAATACGACGGGCCGATCTTCGAGTACCTGGATCTGTTCAAGGCCAAGAGCGGCGAGGGGATCGTCTCCGAACTGTTCCACTTCAAGGATCGCGGCGACCGCGAACTGGCGATCCGGCCGGAAATGACGCCGACGCTGGCCCGGATGATCTGCGCGAAAGCCCAGTCCCTGCCCCGGCCGATCAAGTGGTTCAGCGTGCCCCGACTGTGCCGGGCGGAACGTCCGCAGCGCGGCCGGCTGCGCGAGTTCTTCCAGTGGAACATCGATATCGTCGGCACCGACGATGTAGTTTCGGACGCGGAGTGCATGTTCGTCATCCTGGACTTCTTCCGACACGTGGGTCTGACGGCGCGGGACGTGGTGCTGAAGATCAACTCGCGGTCGCTGCTGGCGGCATTGCTGAAGGCCCGTGGGTTTCAGCCCGAGAGGCACCAGGACATCTACATGGTGCTGGACAAGCGGGACAAGCTGCCGGAAGAGGCCTATGCCGAACTGCTGGGCAAGATCGTGCGCAGCGAGGCCGAGCAGATTGACCTGCAGGCGATCGCGCAGGCCCGTGGCGAGGCGGGGCTTCAGGAAATCGTCGGCCTGGTTCAGGGGAACGAGGAGGCGGAGGCGGAGGTCCGGCGAATCAGGAAGTTGTTCGAACTGCTCGGCAGGATGGGTGTGGCTGACTACTGCGCCTTCGATATGGGCGTGGTTCGCGGGCTGGCGTATTACACCGGCGTGGTGTTCGAGGGCTTCGGCAGGGGCGGGCTGCAGCGGGCGATCTGTGGCGGCGGGCGGTACGACCAGTTGCTGGAGTTGCTCGGCGGACCGCAGATGTCCGGCATCGGCTTCGGAACCAGCGACGTGGTGATACTCGATCTGCTGAACGAGTTGGGGCGACTGCCGGCCGAGGCCAAGGTGTCCAAACGGGTGGACTTCTTCGTGATCGACGCCGATGCGGTACATTTTGACGCGGTTCTGGAGATGGTGGCCAGGTTGCGGGCGGCCGGGCACGCGGCGGAGTTCAGCTACAAACGGCAGGCGATCGGCAAGCAGTTCAAACAGGCCTCGGCGCTCGGAGCGACCCGGGCGGTCATCGTCGGCAGCGAGTACGCCGAACGGCGGGCCATCGCGGTCAAAAGCCTCGACACCGGCGAGCAAACCGAGGTGCCGGTCGATCGGTTCCTGGCTGATCCGAACGTCGCGTGAAGGGCGTCGCAGCTGTTGTCGATGAAAAGACGGTTTGAACGGGAGGAAACGGAGCATTCATTCTCTGTTCCCTCCTGCTCATTCATCCATGTGCTGATTCGGGGCTCGGCTCATGGCCAAGCGGGATCAACATTACGAGAACGCTTTTCAGGACTACCTCCGCAGCCGGGGCATCCCATACGTTTCGGTCAACGAACATCGGCAGGCCATCTTTGCCGGCCGGAAGATCAAGTCTTTCGATTTCCTGGTCTACCCGGGCGGCTCCAGGCATTGGATCGTTGACGTCAAGGGACGGCATTTCCCATACCTCGACCCGACCGGCTCCAAACGCTGTTGGGAGAACTGGGTCGTCGAGGAAGACCTGCGGGGCCTTCAGGAGTGGGAAGCGGTTTTCGGCGACGACTTCGCGGGGTACTTCCTGTTCGCCTATCTGCTCCTGGAGCCGGAGAAGCGGCGACCGTCCGGTCAGCCGCACGTGTTCGGCGGGCACGAGTATGTATTCTGGGCCGTGCGGTCGGAAGATTACGAGCAGCACTGCCGGAAACGGTCGACTCGGTGGGGGACGGTCAGCGTTCCGACTCGGCTTTTCCGCGACATCGCGCTGCCGGTAGAGGCGCTCCTGCCATGAGACAGAAGTCTGTTGCCGGCATTCCGGCCGCGGCAAAGGATGTATGCCGTCGCCGGGGCTTCGGCAGGTGGGGCGTTTGCCGGCTGCTGTATGAAACCGGGGCTTGCACTATAATACCTTCTGAGAACCGAGGCCGGGAGACGGACATGCTACGACTGATGCATGGGTTATGGAGTGTGATGCTTTGGGTGGGGCCGGTGCTGGCCCAGACCTACGAGGAAGAACCCCCCAAGGATATGGCTGCGAAGTCGTCGGCCATGGAGTGGCTGATCGCGGCGGCTTTTCTGGTCGGATGCCTCGTGGTGGCCTTCAAGCCTGCCAAACGGTCCAATCTCAAGTGACTTCGCGGGCTGCGGGCCGGTCGAACCGGGTCTCGGAATAAACGGGGAGAGCTGACGATGCTGCCCAGGAACGTGTTGATCGTGGCGCTGGTCGGCCTGAACCTACTGTTGCTGGCCGGAGTGATTTTCGTGGCCTGCCCGCCGCCGGCGGCGATCGCCCAGGAAGCGCCCGCCGCAGGCTCGGGTGAGTGGGGGCTGCTCGCCTGCCAGGTCGAGATCGGCAACGACGTGATCTATGTCCTGGACGCCCGGAACCAGTTGCTGCACGCGTTCCGGACGCCGTTCCCACACCAGATCGGCGACCCCGTGCAAATCATCTACATCTCCACCCGCGACCTGAGCCGCGAGTTCCGAAAGGAGGGACAGCGATGACCGGGAAACAAGGCGCGATCACGACCCGCGACCTGGCCATCGCCGTACTCGGTGTGACGGCGGTGATTTTGCTGGTTGCGCTGCTGGCGGCAAACGCTCTACTGCCTCGCCAGGCCCTGGCGGCGGGGCAGACGGCCGAGGTCGGCAACTTCCTGGTGTCGACCGCCCGGCTCGACGAAACGGCTGAACTCCTTATGATCCTCAATAAAGAATCGGGCCTCATGAACGCCTATGGGTTCAACGTCCACACCGGACAGATCGAACTCATTCAACAGGTCGACCTGGAGCGGCTGACAAGGGACATGGAACGGTTCCGTCGTGAGCAGAGGGAGCGATTGGATCGCCAACCCGGACGTGAACAGCCCGGCCAGCGGTCCAGGCACTGACGGGGTATCGCCGGTAATCCAGGCGGCCTTTTTTCATTGTATTGAGAATGCTCTATGTCGGACATCGGAAAGGTTTTTGGGGAACTGACCCGGCAGGTTCTGAACGGCACGATGCTGTCGCGGGCCCAGGCGGAATCCATTATCGAGCAGGTGACCGATGATCACCTGCTGGATCTTTGCTGCGGGGCCTCGCGGATTCGCGATCACTACCTGGGCCGGGAAGTGCGCTGCTGCAGCATCGCGGCGGCCAAGGTGGGCAAGTGCAGCGAAGACTGCGCGTTCTGCAGCCAGAGCGCGCACTACGAGACGCACGTCCCCGGACAAAGTGTTCTGCAGGCCGAAGAGGTCGTCCGGGCCAGCCGCGAGGCGGTGGCCAACGGCGCCTTGTGCTTCGGAATCGTCAACAGCGGTTTGGGGCCGACGGACGCGGAGATCGAGGCCTGGGGACCGACGTTCCAGCAGATCGCCGAGGAGGGGCATATCGGCGTCGGGGCGTCGATGGGGGTTCTGAACGAGCGGCAGGCCCGGCGGCTCGCGGAACTCGGCGTGCGCCGCTACAACCACAACCTGCAGACGTCCCGGCGGCACTTCCCGAACATCATCGGCACGCACGGCTACGACGACCGGCTGGCAACCCTCCGCCACCTCAAGGCGGCCGGGGTCGAGCTGTGCACCGGCGCGCTGTTCGGAATGGGCGAGACCTGGGCCGACCGCCTGGACTTGGCCTTTGAGCTGCGGGAGCTCGACCCGGTGGTCGTGCCGGTCAACTTCCTCATCCCCATTCCCGGCACGCCGCTCGATAACCTGCCTCCGCTGTCGCCCAACGAGTGCCTCATGATCCTGGCCGTATACCGGTTCCTCCTGCCTCACCAGCTGATCACCGTGGCGGGGGGGCGCGAAACCCAGTTGCGGGACATGCAGAGCTGGATCTTCGCGGCCGGCGCGACCGGCTTCCTGGTCGGCAACTACCTGACGACGTGCGGGCGGGCGGCCGAGACGGACCATCGGATGGTGCTGGACCTGGGACTGGAAATGAAGCGTTACCGGCAGACGGCCGGCGAGCCCGGCCCGGCGGCGGCGCGATCCCTGACGGTGCTCTCGCCGATGTCCGCCGGTCGGCCCTGCGCGTCGCAGATGAGTCCATGAGCACGACTGTCCTGGTGACCGGAGTCGGCACGATAAGTCCGGCAGGGCGGACGGCACTCAGGACGTGGAGCCTGTTGCTATCTAATGCCACTTGTATACGTCTTTTATCACTAGAACCCTCAAGCGTTAATGGACATTATAACACGGGAAAGGCCTCTAGTGGGTCCAGCCTCTTGCTCGCGGCAGGCGTGGCCTCGCTCGACGGCTCGTGCGAGGCGGCCGGCTCGGACCGGGTGACTCGCTTCGCGCTGGCCGCGGCCGGGGAGGCCGTCCGGTCCGCGGGGCTGCAACCGGCGGAACTGGCGGGCCCTGCCGCCGATCGCTGCCGGGTTTCCATCGGCACCAGCAAGGGCGGCGTCATCACGTTTTCCGGGGTACTCGACAGCCTCGCGAGTGGCCGGATATCGGCTTCACGGCTGGCGGGCCTCACGGATATTCCACCCGACGCAGCGGCCCGGGCCGTCGCAGATCGATATGGAATCACCGGCGGCGTTCATGCGACGGTGGGGGCCTGCGCGACCGGCACGCTGGCCATCCTTCAGGCGGCCCGCTGGATCGAGGACGGCGACGCGGACATCGTGCTGGCCGGCAGCAGCGACGCGTCGATCATGCTGTTGTGGTTTGCCGCTTTCGAGCGAATGGGCGTGCTGGCGCCGGCCCATCCAACCCTGGGGCCCGGGTTTGCCTGCCGGCCTTTTGACCAGACCCGACAGGGTTTTGTCATCGGCGAAGGAGCTGCCGTTCTGGTTCTGGAGTCCGCGGAATCCGCCCACCGGCGGGGGGCTTGCCCCCTCGCGCGGATCGCCGGCTACGCCGCCGGCAGCGATCCTGCCGGGCTGGCCCAGCCCACGCCGGACGCGGAACCCGTCGCCGCGGTCATCCGTAAAGCCTTGGATCGGGCCCGGATCGGCCCGGCCCAGTTAGCCGCTGTTTTTGCCCACGGCACAGGCACGCCCACAAACGATCTTGTAGAAACTACCGCCCTGCGGCATGCCCTCGGCCAATATGTAACCCGGATACCGATCGTGTCGGCCAAGGGCGCGATTGGTCATCTCCTGGGCGGTGCCGGCTCTGTCGAGACCGCCCTGGCGGTGCTGGCCACCAGGGAACGAAACTGTCCGGGAACGGTCACGCTGCTGGAGCCTGATTCCGCATTCGCCGACCTCTGCCTCCCAAGGCAATCGTTCAAGCTGGGCCCGGGGGCGATACTCAAGGTATCCATGGGGTTCGGTGGGCATCTGGGGGCCATCGTCCTGGTCCCGGCCTAGACGCCCAGTGTGTACGCCGAACGTGCGTTTCGGCCGAGCGACGGCGAACGCAACATAACATACATTATCGGACGTCAAGGCGGGGGGGCTCAGAACAAGGTATCGGCAGGCCGTGCTTGCCCATCGGTCGCACGGTCGCGGCGGCAACCACGGGCCGGACTCTTTTTCTCTTGGGCGTCGGTTACAGTTCGCCGACGGCCCTTTTGAGCCGGGGCCTTCATCGCACCAGTTTGCCCAAGGCCAATGTTGCCAGGATGAGACGCCGCCCTTTCCGAGTCAGGAGGTACAGATCGCGAACCTTCGGGCCAATAAGGCCGGCGGTCCGCAACTCACGGATGTGGTAATAGAGCGGGCCGGGCTTGAGGCCGCTGAGCTTGGCCAGGGTCTTGTGGGATGCCTCGGCGGCCAGGAGTTCTCGCAGCATGGCAATGCGCTGGGGATGGGCGATTGCGGCGAGCAGCCGGGCGAGGTCGGCCGGCCGACAACCGGCGGCCACCGTTCTGGCGGCGGCCAGCCGGTCCCGCGTCTTCAGGGGCTTGCCGCCGGACGAGGGCCGTCCTCGCCCTGCCAGGCGAATCTGCCTCCGGTCCTTGTCGAAACCGTCGGCCACACGAACCGTCAGATCCACGGCCAGAAGGACCTGCCCCGCCTTGCGCACGGTTCGGGCCGATTTCGATGGTGTGTTTCGGGGCCGGACTCTCCTGCCCCGGCCGCCCCGGCGGGGCGATGTCGATGTGCGTTGTTTCATGCCGATCCCCCAATAATACTATGTTACATAATTACATAATATAGCATATAACAGGGACCGTGCAAAGGCAAGAAGCATTCGCCAAAAACACGGGATGGTCGGACGAAACGAACGCGGCACCTGCACATAACCTGGTGGATTATTGTTTCCTGACAGGCCGCCGGCCAGGGGCGTCGCATCGGGGCCGCCTATGGGATGGTCATTGCGAAGCCGCGGCGGAGCGGGTATGGTTTGATCTGGTCTCCATGACTGAAATACACCCTACTGGAGCATTTCCGTGAAAGTCCAACCGCGACGAGACAGGCGCGGACCGGCAGGTCCGCGGGAGGCGGTTTCGTTCCCCGACGCCCGGGATCGGGTGGTCGGGCTGTTCCGCAAGCACCCGCGCGGGTTCGGTTTTCTCGTGCCCGCCCCCCCCACTGAGTATGGGGACCTGTTCATTCCGCCAGGAGCCGGCCGGGACGCGATCACGGGTGACACCGTGGTCGCCCGAATCACGCATCGGGGCATGGGGGCCGAGGGAGCCCGGGTCGAGGGGGAGATCGTCGAGATACTCGAGCGCGGGCGCAATCGCTTCGTCGGCGAACTCGTCAAGGACGGCAAGGCCTGGCAGGTCCGGCCGGACGGCAAGCTGCTGGAGGGGCCCATCCTGGTGGCCGATGCCCGGTCCTCCCGGGC
>DATIKE010000541.1:0-7087 GCA_035477895.1 Phycisphaerae bacterium | reverse complement strand
CAGGCCGAGCGAGTTCCGGCAATGCCCCTCCTGTACCGCTGCCGGGAGCGTGCTCCGCCCGCCGATGCCCCAGAATGTCTCATGACACATGTCGAAGCCGTCGAACTCCGGGCCGGCCGTGAAAAACGCCGTCCTGGGATGCTTGTTGCTCTTGTCGTGATTCAGGAAGACCAGCGCGCCATGCTCCACGATCCCCTCGCAGACGATCCGCGGCACAAAGTAGTAAGAGGGAAAAGAATCTATATTGACCCGTACGTGGCAGAACCACGAGAACCGCCTCGGCCGATCGCCGCGGTTGGCGATCCGCACCCGCCACGTCTCCAACGGCAGACTCGGCGGAACGCACACCTCCAGTTCGCAAGCCAGCCCGTCCCGCCGGGCCCGCAGCACCTGCCGATCCAGCCCCTGTCGGCACTCCCAGTCGCTGTACCATGCCTCCTCGTGGTGCGGAACCGGGAACATCGGCCAGGCGTTGCCCTGCTCGTGGACGAAGAAGCTCCGCACGTCCTGGGGCTCGGGCGCGGTCGGGACGTAGTTCGTGTCCAGGTGGCTGGTCATCTTGCCGGCCAGCACGCTGGCCAGGCAGGAGAAGCCGCCGCCCATCTGGTCCCAGAAGCTGCCCCAGGTGCCGGCCTCACCCGGCCGGGCCGAGGCCATCAGGTGCAGGCATGGGCGGGGCGTCCGCAGCTCGGTAATCACCGCCTCGCTGTCGGTGATAAACCCCGCGTCGTCCCGGACGTCCACGAAGTGCGAGTACCGGTCCAGCAACTGTTGATAGACCTGCGGCTCGATGCCATGATCGGCATCCCGGCCCGCCTTGAAGTTCTCACGGACGGCGGCCAGGGTGGCCTCGAATTCGCTCCGCATCACTGTCTCCGGTGAATACAATACAGGCCGGTCGGCTTCAACCAGGGATCAACTTATCGCCGCGATCAGAGGTTGCCAAGACCGGGGCGATTGTACGGGTTCTCCCTGCACCGTCTTTCTGGCGATCAAGAGCTTCCTGGATTCCGTGGCCGTGGTGGCCGGGCCTCCGGCTTGACATCGGGCCTTGCCGAGGCGTACAAGATGGGCCGGTCATTAACAGGAGATCTGCCATGATCAACGTCGGCGTCATCGGTCTCGGATTCATCGGCCGCAACCACTTCAACCAGTATGAGAAGCTCACCGACCGGGCCCGCATCGTGGCCGTCTGCGACAAGGAGCCGGACCGCCTGGCCGGCGACTGGTCCAGGGTCGGCGGCAACGTCGGCGACAAGCAGGGGGCTGTCCGCGACCTCACCGGCATCAAGCAGTATCCCAGGTGGCAGGGCCTGATTGCCGATACGGACGTGCAGATGGTGGATGTCTGCGTTCCGACTCACCTGCACCCGGAGATCGCCATCGCCGCCCTCCAGGCCGGCAGGCACGTCCTCAGCGAAAAGCCGATGGCCCTGTCGGTGGCCGACTGCGATAAGATGCTCAAGGCCGCCGCCAAGGCCCGCGGCAAATTCATGATTGCCCAGTGCATCCGATTCTGGCCGGAGTGCGTCTACCTCCAGCAGGCCGTCAAGAACAAGCCGTTCGGCCCGCTCAAGGCTCTGCATCTCCGCCGCCAGGCCAGCACGCCGGACTACTCGCTCGACAACTGGATCGTCAACCCCAAGCTCTCCGGCGGGGCGATCCTTGACCTGCACGTGCACGACGTCGACTTTGCACTGTTCATGCTCGGGAAGCCCAAGTCGATCTCCGCCCAGTCCTACAGGCGGACCGGCGGCGGGTACGACCGCGTGCACGCCCTGTGGAACTATAAGAAGGACCTCGTCGTCCAGATCGAAGGCGCCTGGGACATGCCGCCGGCCTTCGGGTTCAACATGGGATTCACCGCCCGGTTCGAGAAGGCCGCGATCGTGTTCGACCTGTGCACCGGCAAGCCGCTGACCGTCATGCACAACGACGGATCGAGCGAAACCCCCCGGATGCCGACGGCGACCGACGGTTACTTCAACGAGATCGATTACTTCCTGGGTTGCATCGAAAAGAACCGGAAACCCAAGGTCAGCACCCCGGCCGAAAGCCGCCTGGCCGTCGCCATCGCCCTCGCGGAGGTCAAGAGCGCCCAAACCGGAAAGCCGGTGGCGATCAAGTAATACGGACCCCAGTTGGCGTGGCACGGGCATCTCGCCCGTGCGCGCACCGGCAAGACGCCGGTGCCACACCTACCTACCGAGATAAGCTCTATGCGCTAACCATCCGGGACATCCAAGTCATTTCGATCGACCTGTCTCTGGAGGTTTCAGGATCACCGGTTCGGCAGTCAGCGAACCGGTGAACACCGCCGCCGGGATGTCGGCTTCACGAATCCGGCCGGCCCAGATCTTCCGGAGTTGCGGGGCGGTCATAACGTTCGTGTACCGCAAGGTCATTCCGCAGGGCCGGGTTGTGGGCGCCGAGGCGGGAAACGCCCTGTATTGTGCATCAGCCACCGTGATGCTGGCGACGGCACAGCTCGAACAGGGATCGACGCGATGTAATCGTTTAACGAGAAAACCTGCAGCGGCTGACGGCGGCTCCGGTTCCCAGAAGTGTTCCTCTTGGCCGTCGCCCGGCTCGAACCGCCACCGCACTTGTGCGAATCGCTCCAGATCCGGCCCGAGATTGAGATTCAGCCAGACCGACCGATCCCAGGTGCTGACCGCCTTGGCCTCGAACACCTCGCCGCGGCGGTCGAGCCGAAGCTCCAGCGGTCGGCTTGCCAGGCGGATCTTGTCCGGCGCCGCTCGAACGACTTCGATCGTTACCGGCCCGGCCCGCACCCGCCCCAGGCCTTCGGCCATCCACGCGGCATCCTTCCAGGTCGGCTGGTGCTCGAACGTGATGTGATACACCCCGGCCTGAAGCAGCGGATACCGCGCCCAGCCGCGGTTGAATTGGCATACCTCTAATGTAGACTCCTGGCCGGGCGCGACTGCACTGAAAGGCGGTTGCGAGTTGGCTCGCGAGGCGACTACTTGGGCAACCTTCTCGTCAGCGTCGATTGGATCGAGCCGCGGCTCGATTTCGTGGTCGTCGGGGCCGGCCACCGTGAGGTAGTCGGCCACGTCGAGCATGCGGCCGACCTGCTCCGCATCGTCACTTGAAGGGCGGGTGGCGGCTGTAGTCTGTTTGGGCCAGGGAACGCGGATCGGAGCGGTCGTCGGATTTCGCACGCGGAAGGCGAGCGTCGTCGCCTCGTCCCAGGCGATACGCGGCCGACCCACCTCCAGCCGGATCTCCGCGCCAAGGAAGAACGCGGACTCGATCTGGGCGAGCAGATCCCGAGCCGACAAAGCCGTCTCCAGGTCGTCGGCCCCGGCCGCCTCACGCAAGGCGTCGCAGGCCAACGGACCCCAGGCCGCCAATTGGCGCATCGCAGCTTTGCGCCGCGTCGGCGAGGGGTGCCCTAACTGTCCGACGACACGCCGGACCTCCGCTAGGCCGGGCGACTGGCCGGACGCGGTCTCAGCCGGTGCGGTCGCGGTGCCCAAGGCGGTTCCCGTGGCCGGCCGGGCGTGCTGAACACCACCCAGCACGAACACAAGCCCCAGAAAAAGGGTGCTTTGTTTCATCAGCCGGCCTCCGTGGCACTTCCCGATCCCGCGGGTTAACCTACCATAAGAGATACACCGGAACATCAACAATGACTGCGCCTTTCATCATTTCGTTGATCGGGGCGATCGCCCTGGGCGTTGCCGCGGTTTTCGCCTGGGCGGCGCTCGGTCGCCAATCACGGGCCACGTCCGCCGTCGCGGGTGGTGCGGCCTCAGTCGGCGTGCTGGCCAACGCCATCTATGTCGGCTGGGCCCTCGCCGACCACGGGCCGATCGAGACCTTCCGGCAATACCATGAGGCCACGCTGCTGCTGGCTTCGTTGATTGCCGCGGTGGGCGTCGGCACGCGCTTCGCGCCGAGCTTGCGCGGGCTGGACGGCCTGTTGTTTCTTCTGGCGGCGCTGGTGGACCTGCTGGCCCTGGCACTCTCCAGTCCCGCCACGGCTTCGCCGGGCTATCACGGCTGGTTCATCAGTCACGGACTGTCGTTCGCGATCAGCGGGGCCTGCTTCATGGTCGGCGGCATGTCCGCGGTGGCCTACCTCATCGTGCATCGCATCCTTCGTCGCAAGCAGGGCCTGACCCTCATGGGCAAGGTCCCATCCCTGGAGGCACTCGACCGGTTCACTCGGTGGATGCTGACCATCGGCTTTCCGATTTTCACCTATGGCATTCTGACCGGAATGTGCGGCGTGGCCCACCGCAAGGACATCGAGCAGACCGCCTGGTATCTGGACCCGACCGTGTTGCTCTCGGCGGCGGCCTGGCTGGTGTATGCGTGGCTTTGCGGGTCGCTGGTGCTGCGGCCTCAGATCCGCGGTCGGCGGGCGGCGGCGTTGGCCACCTGGGGTATGGGGCTGGTGGCCGTGGCGTACTTCCTCATGGGATGGGTTTCACCGATACACCGATGAGAACGCTGATCACAGGCTGCAATCACCGATATGCGCCGGTGGCGCTGCGGGAGAAGCTCGCCTTCGACGAGGCGCAGATGGTCGAGGCACTGCGTCGATTCCATGAGGCCTTTCCCGAGGCCGAGGCCGTGCTGGTCTCCACCTGCAACCGCGTCGAGTTCTATTTTGCCCGCCCGGTGCACGGCCATCCGCGAATCGGCGAGGTTATCGAGTTCATCGCCCGCTTCCACGACCTGCACGCGGCCGACCTGTCCAGCGCGTTCTACAACCATGAGGACGCCGAGGCGATTCGCCATCTCTTCCGCGTCACCAGCTCCCTGGATTCGATGGTGCTCGGCGAGTCGCAGATCCTGTCCCAGGTGCGGACGGCCTTCGAGGCCGCCCGGCGGCAGAATCTCATCGGAACAAACCTGGGCGACCTGTTCCAGCGGGCCTTCGCCGTCGCCAAGGAGATCCACACCCGGACCGCCATCGCCACCGGGCGGGTCAGCGTCGGAAGCGTGGCCGTCGATCTGGCCCGGCAGGTCTTTTCCCGCTTCGACGACAAAACAGTGCTCATGGTCGGCGCGGGCAAGATGGGCGAGGTGACCCTGAAGCATTTGCTGGCGACCCGGCCGCGGCGGCTCTGGATCACCAACCGCAGCCCCGAAAAAGCCCACGATCTGGCCGACCGCATCCGCCGCATCCACCAGCTCCAGGTGCAGGTGATCCCCTTCGAGCAGTGGATCGCCCACCTGGCGGCGGCCGATATCGCGATCACCTCCACCGGCTCGCGAGAGCCGGTTCTGACCGCCAAACAGTTCGCTCCGGTGCCCGCCAGACGCCAGTACCGCCCGCTGTTGATCATCGATATCGCCGTCCCGCGGGACATCGATTCAGCCGTCGGAAAGCAGGACAGCGTGTTCCTGTACAACATCGACGACCTTCAAATTGTCACCGAGGCGACGCTGATCCAGCGCCGCGAAGCGCTGAGCTGCTGCCAGGGGATCATCGAGAGCCACGTGACCGACTATCTTCAGAGCCGGACCGGCCGCGATCTGGGGCCGGTCCTCCAGGCACTGCGCGATCGGCTGCAGGGCATCAGCGAGCAGGAACTGCACTGGCTTCTGCCCAAACTGCAGAATGCGTCCGCGCATGACCGCGAAATGATCGAACGGATGCTCCACCGGATCGCGCAGAAGATCCTGCACCATCCCACCGACCTGCTTCGCCGGAAGATCACCACCGGGACCGCCGGCATTTATGCCGATACGCTCGCCGCCCTGTTTGCTCTCAAGCTTGAAGCAGATGAGCCACCCGCTTCCCCTGCATCCAATTCATCGGGGCCTGGAGCTTGAACGCAGAAGTCGAAGGAGGGTGTCCGGCCGCACAATTGAGCAGGTCGTTACTCTCTTTTCGCGGCATGTGAACCCGGATAACCTGGAGGCATGCCAACGCGTGAAGCCGGTTCCGCTATCTCCCCCCGACACGCGGATCGTGTGTCCCGCGGCCCAGCCGCGGGCATTCTGGCGGTCGGGGCGGTGTTGGCGATCGGCCTGGTGGCCGCCGAGTCCTTTGTCGCCCTGGCGATCCTGCTGCTCGAAGGCACGGTGGCGGTGGCGGTCCTGGCGGCGGCCGCGATGGCCGGCGGATGGCTTGTCCGACCGATCGGTCTGCGCGATGAGCCATTGGCTGTGCGCTGGATCGTCGGGGCCGCATTTGGCCTGGGCAGCCTGGCTCTGATCGTTCTGACACTCGGGTCCGCGGGTTGCCTCAGCAAGCCTGTCGCATGGGGATTCATGGCCATCCTGCTGATTGTCGGCCTGGTCAGGGTGGCCCTCGATATCAGTGCAATCCGCCATCGGAGTGCATCTCCCCCGGAGTCCGAAGCGAACGACAGACTGGCAGTTCGATATGGATACTGGCTCTGGATAACGGCGGTGCCGTTCCTGGTGATTGCTCTGCTGGCGGCCTGCCTGCCGCCGGGCGTGCTCTGGGTGGAGGAGGGTTATGGTTACGACGTGCTCGATTACCACCTGGCAGTTCCCAAGGCCTGGCACGAGGCCGGCCGGATCACCTTCCTGCCCGAAAACGTCTACAGCAACTTCCCGCTTAACGGAGAAATGATCTCGCTGCTGCTGATGACCCTGCACGGCGACGCGATCGAGTCGGCCTTCATGTGCCAGATCGCCAACGTCGCCCAGGGCTGCCTGTTCGTGGCCGCCGCCTGGCTGGCCGGCAGATCGTTCTCGCGACGCGCGGGCATCGTCGCGGGCGTCCTGGCAGCCACCACGCCATGGCTGGCTTACCTGAGCGGCATCGCCTATGTCGAGCCGGGCATGCTCGCGATGGGCATGTGCTCGCTGGCGGTCCTGTTGCGGATCAAGCCGGATGAACGCGGAAATACCATCAGAGTTATTGCCGCCGGCCTGCTGGCGGGTTTGGCGTGCGGATACAAGTACACCGCGGTCGTGCTCATAGCCGCGCCGCTGGCGGTGATGATCCTGGCGGAGCGGGATTCGATCATGGCCAGGATCAGGCATGCGCTGTTGTTTGCGATGGCTGCCGTCGTGACCTTCTCGCCGTGGATGATCCGTAATAACGTCAACACCCACAATCCGGTTTTCC
>DATIKE010000540.1:0-2897 GCA_035477895.1 Phycisphaerae bacterium | reverse complement strand
CAGATCTACACCCACGTGGATTCCTCCCGCCTCAAGGCAATTCATCAGCAGTTCCATCCCCGGCAGTAAGCCCGGTTACCTTGGTGGACTGACATGAATCTACCGCCCCAGAATGAAAGCAGCAGGGGGTCGGGAGCCTTTGTCGTGGCGTGGATCGTTGCCTGCCTGCTGGCGGCCGCCTGGCCGCTGGCAGTGGGGGTTGTCCGGCCGGGCATCACCGGTTACGAACGGGCGCTTCTGCCGGACATGGTTCATGGCCGGGCCCATCAGCCTTTCGTCAAGCGCCAGCTCGTGCCGCTTGCGGTCCGGGCGATTCTGGCAATCACGCCCGAGTCGGCCGATCGGGCCCTGCGAAACGTGTTCGAGCGTTCGAGTGTCGTTCGCAGGCTCCGCTGGCCGGCGGCCGACGCCCCGGAATTCGTCGCCGCCCTGGCGGTCATGTATGCGAGCATGGTCGGTTTCCTGCTGGTCCTGAAAAAGCTGCTGCGGACGCTCCTGACGATACCGGAGACGGCCGCCCGGATCGTCGTGCTTGTTGTGGCGGTCGTGTTGCCGATCACGTTCGCCGGCAAGCTCTACATCTACGATTTTGCCCAGCTTTTGCTGTTCACCGCTGCTCTGCTGTGCATGTGCGAGCGGCGGTGGGGGTGGTATTACCCGCTTCTCGCGTTGGCCTGCCTCAATAAGGAGACGTCAGTACTTCTTATTGCTGTCTTTGTCGGCTGGATGGGGCGGCGGACGCTCGAACGAGGCAACCTGCCGCACGTCGTCGCCCAGATGGCAATCGGCCTGAGCATCTGCGGGCTTCTCGCGTTCGTCTATCGCGACAACCCGGGCGCGACGACCGAGTATCACCTGCATCGCAACTTGGCCGGCCCGCCCACGATGCTGGGGCAGGTGCGGCTGGCCTTGCTGGCGGCCGGCTTCCTGCTGGCTGTTCGGGGCACTCCCCGTGCGTCGGCCTTCATGGCCCGCGGGTTCCTGTGGTCGCTCCTGCCGTTGCTGATCGCGACGTTTTTCCTCGGGTACATCGACGAACTGCGCGATTATTATGAGGCCCTGCCCCTGGGATTGTGCCTTGTGGTGTTGTCGATCGGCGGGCGGTGGGGCGTTTGCGCCCGCGATGATCATCCAAGCCATTCGAACAGGCCCCGGCCGGTGCGGAGGTAGTGCATATAGTGCGCGGTCAGGGCGGCACCGAGGAGCAGGACAGCCAGTCCGCTGAGCGCGGGCAGGAGTCTGTTGAGCAGCCAGTGTGCCGAGGGGCTCGGGATTCCGGGCTCTTTTTCGTTTGAGGTCATCAATCGCGCGGCGACCCGTCTGCTGGCCAAAGCCGCCATTCCGACGGCCATCAACGTCAGCGCCAGACCGAGGCTGAACACGCCCACCGCATACAATGCCCCGAGCACCACGTTTGCGCCGATCCCCAGCAGCATGATGATCATGGCCGTCGGGCATGGAACAATCCCGCCGGTGATGCCAAGCATCAGCAGCAGCCTCGTGGTCACCTTGTCGCTTTCGTGAGCGTGGACGTGCGGATGCCGGTGCGGGTGCGCGTGGTCATGATCGTGTGAATGATGGTGGTCGTGGTGGTGATCGTGAGCGGATCGGCCGGTGACGCCGCGCCAGAGCAGTGAAAACCCCATACCGGCGACCAGCAGACCAGCGGCCGCTCCAAGCCGGATCTGGATGGCGGGCCCCAGGTCGGGGTGGGATCGCTGGTAGATCCAGATGATGGTGCCGACAATCACGACCAGAGCACTGTGAGTGAAGGTGACGACGACGGCGAGCACGACGGCGTGCCGCCACGAGCCGTGCCGGCTGATGAGATAGCCGGCCACCAGCGTCTTGGCGTGGCCGGGCATCAGGGCGTGGGCGGCGCCCCAGACGAAACAGAGCGCGGTGACGGTCAGGAACATGGTGATGCCCCATGGCTGTTGCAGCAGGGCGATCAGCCGGTCGGCGTCCCGGCGGGCCTGGCTTTGGCGCGAGGGGTCGTTCCGCGGATCGGTCAGAATACCGTGATAGTCGGGTGATTCGGCGCAAGCAGGGCTTGTGGCGGCCTGGGTTGCCGGCGTTGACTCCATCTGGGGCGTGTGAACGACGCGGAAGGTCAGGGTACACTGTTGTTCGTCGGGCATGTCGCCGGGGTCGTACTGGTCGTAGATGAAGGGGTCGATCTCGCACTCATCCCAGTAGGGAGGTCGGGGGGAATCGATCGTGACACCCTCGGCACGCCGCAGGAGGATGCGCTTGAGGCCGCGGTGATTCGGGAAGGTCGTGTCCTCGTAAACAAGCGTATGGGAATGCACGTCCGGCGAGGCCGGCCAGTCGGCGGCGTAGCGGATCATGATGCGATAGGTCGGCATGCCGGCCACCCCGAGCATTTTGATAATCAACCGCGGCGGGTGACCGGCGCCTGCTTCAGGCGCGATCGGGCGCAGCCGGACTGGTTTGCCGTCGAGTTCCATGCGGAGATCGCCCGCCAATTCGTCGGCCTTTCGATTCAGCCAGTTCTCCTGCTCGGCTGGGGTGTCGTCCTCGTCATGGTCGGTGTCGATTTCTTCGCGGAGCAGAACGGCCGCGGGTGTCTCGGCGATGTCCAGAATAAGGTCCACCTCGAATCGTCGGCTGTCGACGCGCAATGCGCTGAAGTGGGTGATACTATCGTTGCCAAGAGGATGAGCGATCACCGGCGAGGACAGGAACGCGACGCAGGCGGCCACAATCGGGCGGGCGAGCCTTAACGTGCATCCTGAACCCCTGAGACTCGACCGGCTGGAAGCCCTTGGCACGCCGCGAACGCTTTGCGTTCCATCGCCATGCGATACGCCCGGGGCGGGCGGCGTGTCAAGGGAAGCCGGTCCCACAGGGGTCTTGGGATAGGCTTTGCGTTA
>DATIKE010000539.1:0-7017 GCA_035477895.1 Phycisphaerae bacterium | reverse complement strand
CGGGTGGTCCTCGATCTCAGCGGTCTTGAATTCATTAACTCCGACGGGCTGGGCTG
Organism: Phycisphaerae bacterium; assembly: GCA_035477895.1. Classification (GTDB taxonomy): domain Bacteria; phylum Planctomycetota; class Phycisphaerae; order UBA1845; family PWPN01; genus JAPKGY01. The sequence continues at coordinate 6,961 of DATIKE010000539.1, read as the reverse complement.
TATCGTGGCCGCTCACCTCCGCTGTCAACATCACGAAATCGAAATCGTACTGGCGGCGCCCGCCCCGCCGATTATCCAGGTGCTTGAGCTCACCAGGCTCAACAAGCTTCTGCCGGTGTACGACTCCGTTGATGCCGCTCTCACCGGTATCCGATAGCACCGGCACCTCTGTTCCTGATGACTGAAACGCCACATCCTTGCCGACCGACATCGGTCAATTATCGCCCGTTGCTCTCGAATGGAGGTAATTACCTGTATTCCAGACTCCGGGCCTGGAATGTGTGGTGGTCTGCGGGGTTCCGGCCGATATCCATGAACGGTGTTGCTGGGGGATCCGAAGGCCCTTCTGGACGTCCTCCTCCGATCTCGCTTTGTGCCGCCTGGGCCACGGGGCGCCGCGAAACCGGACATCTCCAATGGCAAGCGAAAACCGTCGCCGTTCGATTTCAATGCGGGATACCAGAAGGGGAAACCGCACCGCGCTGGACTCGAACCAGCAACCTTTGGTTCCGTAGACCAATGCTCTATCCAATTGAGCTAGCGGTGCATCATCCGGTGTTGCCGCCGGAGCACTCATGATATCACATTCCGGCGCCCTGTCCAGTCCCGGTCCGCGCGGGCAGCGTTGGGGCGTTGTGGCTTTCCGGCGGACGGCCTATACTGAGTACGCACTTGATGCAGGTCGGCACCCTGGCCGCGATTCTCCGGGAGCACCCTGGTGGATACCACAAGCGCCGCTTCTTCCTATACCTTCGACTTCCTGTTTCGCCGGCTGCACTCACTGACCGGTGTGATCCCGGTCGGTGTTTTCCTGATCATGCACCTGACCGCCAACAGCATGGTTGCTTTCAGCAGTGCGGACGCGGATTACTACCAGGCAGCCGTTGACAGAATTCACTCGCTGGGCCCATTCCTTATACCAGTGGAAGTCTTCGGCATCCTGCTGCCGATTGCCTTTCACGCCCTGCTCGGCCTGAAGATCTGGCGGGAAAGCAAGTCCAACGTTCGTCATTACCCATACTGGTGCAACTTCCGCTATTCATTCCAGCGCATCAGCGGCGTGGTGGTGCTCGCCTTCATCCTGGTGCACCTGTGGCACATGCACTGGCTGAGCGAGTACGTGCCGGGCGGTCGGGGAGCATTGTTTGATCCGCACGTCGCCACTCCGACGGCCGCCTACGCCATGCAGATCGGACGGTGGTGGACGATTCCCGTGTACGCTCTGGGTATCACGTGTGCCTGTTACCATTTTGCGACCGGGCTGTGGACGTTCATGATTACCTGGGGTGTCACGGTGGGCGGGCGGGCCCAGGACCGCATGGGTTGGATTTGTGCCGGATTCGGCGTGATTCTGGGACTGGTCGGGATCAGCGCGCAAATCGCTTTGCTGCGCTGGCCGACACCGGAGCCTCGCGTGCAACCGACGGTCTTGCAGACCAGCCCGATGGCCCGGGAGTCGTTCGACCAACCGGCCGCTTGGCCCGCCGCCGACAGGTCCGATGCTGACTCCCGGTAGCAGGTGAAGTCTATGGCCAGACAGCAGCGCGTCGTCGTTGTCGGTGGAGGCTTGGCCGGGCTGGCGGCCGTGATGAAGCTGGCTGAGTTCGGCATCAGCGTCGACCTCATCAGCATGGTCCCGGTCAAGCGATCGCACAGCGTCTGCGCACAGGGCGGCATCAACGCCGTGAATCACGTCACCCGCTCCCTCGGCGACGCCGACAACAAGCATTTCGACGACACGGTCTACGGCGGCGCTTTCTTGCAGCACCAGCCGCCGGTCAAGGAGATGTGCGACTGGGGCGAGCGGATCGTCGATCTCATGGACCGCATCGGCGTGATGTTCAACCGCACCCCCGAGGGACACCGCGACTTGCGCCGCTTCGGCGGCACGCTTTACAAACGCACCGCCTTTGCCGGCGCGACCACCGGCCAGCAGCTCCTCTACGCCCTCGACGAGCAGGTCCGCCGATGGGAGTCCGAGGGGATCGTCACCAAGTACGAGCTGTGGGAGTTCCTCGCCCCCATCATCGACGACCGGGGCATCTGCCGCGGCGCGGCGGCCCAGGACATGCGCACGATGCAGATCCGCGCGTTCCCCGCCGACGCCGTCGTCCTGGCCACCGGCGGCAACGGAATGATTTTCGGCAAGTCCACCAACTCCGTTAACTGCACGGGGGCCGCGGGCGTCCGGGCATTCCGGGCCGGCGTCAAGTACGGCAACCCGGAATTCGTCCAGGTCCATCCGACGGCCATCCCCGGATCGGACAAGAACCGCCTGATGAGTGAATCAATCCGTGGCGAGGGCGGCCGGATCTGGGTGCCGCGCACGCCCGGTGATCGACGCGACCCGAACAGCATCCCGCCACAGGAGCGGTGGTTTTTTCTGGAAGAGAAGTACCCGAAGTATGGCAACCTCGTTCCGCGCGATATCGCTACCCGGGAAATCTTCGACGTCTGCGTCAACAAGGGTCTGAGCGTCGAGAAGGACGAGTTCTGTGTCTACCTCGATATCACCGAAATGTCGCCCGCCTCGCACAAGAAGCTCGCTGGCGTACTGGAGATCTACGAGCGGTTCCAGGGCGTCGACCCACGGACCACCCCCATGAGGATCTTCCCGTCCGTCCACTACACGATGGGCGGGCTGTGGGTCGATTACGAGAAGGACGGCACGACCGGCGGGCTGGTGGTCGGTTCGCCCCGCAACCAGATGACCAACATCCCCGGACTGTTTGCCATCGGCGAGGCTGACTACCACTACCACGGTGCCAACCGCCTCGGCGCCAATTCCCTGCTGAGCTGCATTTTCTCCGGCCTGCTCGTGGCCCCCGGGATCGACAACTGGTTGCACGGGCTGCCGGCCGGCGCCGCCGCGGATCAACCTGCATCCCTCTTCGATGCCGCCGTCGCCGATCATGGCCGACGAGATGAGCAACTCATCTCCCGCCGCGGGACGGAGAATCCGTATACCTTGCACCGCGAACTCGGCCAGGTCATGACCAGGAACGTGACCGTGGTGCGGTACGACGCGCGACTGCGCGAAACGTTGAACAAAATCGACGAGCTTCGAGACCGCTGCCAACGGATCGAGCTGGCCGACAAGGGCCGATGGAGCAACCAGAATCTCAGTTTTGCCCGGGCCCTGGGCGACATGCTCCTGATGGCCCGGGTGATTGCCGAGGCCGCCCTGCTCCGGGACGAAAGTCGCGGCGCCCATTTCAAGCCGGAGTGCGACATCCCGCCGGTCAAGGCGGATGCATCTTCCGGGCTGCGGGATGAGGTCCGACGGTGGTGCGAGGCTTTCGAGAAGCAGAATGAACGCTGGCTGCGGAGCACGATCGCGACCTGCGTATCCGGCGAATGCCGTATTACCTACGAACCGGTGGATACATCGCTGATCCCGCCGCGCCCGCGGACCTACGGCATGGTCGGGGCGGAGGTGATCGAGCAGGTGTGGTGGGAAATGCACCCCGGGGCCGGTCCGCGGCGCCGCCCGGGCGAGGTTTCAGAGTGAGGGCGTTTTGTGATGGCTGAGAGAACCGTCAGGTTGCAGATCCGCCGCCGGGATCGGGCTGACGCGCCAAGCTACTGGCAGGCGTTCGAGATCCCCTATCAGCCGCAGATGAACGTCATCTCCTGCCTGCAGCGGATCGCCGAGCTGCGGACCGCCGCCGACGGACTCGATGTCGCGCCTGTCGCATGGGATTGCAACTGCCTGGAGGAAGTCTGCGGCGCCTGCAGCATGCTCATCAATGGCCGGGTCCGTCAGGCCTGCACCGCCCTGGTCGACAAGCTGCTCGCCGACAAACCCCAGCGCATCGTCATCGAGCCCATGACCAAGTTCCCGGTCATCCGGGATCTGATCGTCGACCGCACCCGCATGTTCGAGGATCTCAGGAAGGTCAAGGCCTGGAACCCGGTCGACGGCTACTACGATCTGGGCCATCCGCCCGTCGTTCTGCCCGAGGAGCAGGAGATCGGCTACCCCCTTTCCCGGTGCATGTCCTGCGGATGCTGTCTGGAGGCCTGTCCGCAGGTCAACGATCGATCCGGGTTCATCGGGCCGGCGGCCATCAACCAGGTCGCCATGCACAACACCCACCCGACCAGCAAGGCCATCGCCCCGGAGCGGCTCGATATCCTCATGCAGCCCGGCGGGCTGGGCGCCTGCGGCAACGCCCAGAATTGCTACAAGGTCTGCCCCAAGGAGATCCCGCTCACCGAGTCCATCGCCCGCACCGGCCGGGCGATCACGCTGTATGCCATCCGCAAGTTCTTCGACAAGTGATACCCGCTTGCGAGGGTGAAGACCCCCTGCGACCCAGCGCTTTCACCGCTCGTGTCCTTCCCCGTCGCCAGGACTGTTCCTTCTGACTTTTTGACGTTTTGACTTTTCAGCTCTTATCCTATCCATCATGCATGGGACCTTTCTCCGAATCGTGTCGGCGTTCACCTTCACATTGGCATTCCCGTCCTGCATCCTTGCGGGCACGACGGCACCGGCGTCCTCTCCGGCCGACCCGCTCGATCCGCCGCTGGGCGTGTTCGCCGACGAGTGGTTCGCGGTGATGATGGCCGGCAAGAAGTGCGGCCGGATGCACACCCGCATGCAGCGTATCAAAGGCCCTGACGGCGACCTCATCGAATCCTGGTCCAAGATGCAGATCACCGTGCTCCGCGGCACAGCCGAAATCAGCGTTGCCCTGGATAGCAGGACCATCGAGACGCTCGACGGCCGGCCTCAGTCCTTCCGCAGGGTCATGTACCTCGGCAAGCAGCCGGTCATTTCTGAAGGCACCATCCGCGACGGCCAGGTCTCCATAACCACCACGCAACTCGGTATGCCCGCCACTCCACAGACTCACGGCTACCCGGAGGGGGCACTCATGGAATGGGGGGCATTCCGCGAGCAGATCCGGCAAGGCCTCGCGCCCGGCACACGCTATGAAATGCTCCTTTACGACCCGACCGTCGCCCCGGACAAGGGTTGCCGGACCACTATCGAGGTTGTCGGCCCCGATGTGGTGGATCTGTTTGGCCGAAAGGTGAACGCAACCAAGGTTCGGCAGGTTACCCGGCTTCCCAGCCTGCTGGGTGGGCCGACCGAGCAGGAATCCACTGTCTGGCTCACGGACGCCGCCACGGCCGTCCGGATGGAGACCCCCCTGCTCGATTTTCGCATCGACATCATCGCATGTCCCAAGACCGTCGCGATGGCCCCCAACGATCCAGCCGAGCTGATGCTGGAGACCCTTGTCCCGCTGGCAAAGCCGCTCCATCCCGAGTCTGCCCGCAAGATCACCTACCGGATTCGGCTCAAAAAAGCGGCCGATGAGATTCCCCTGCCTTCATTTCCCGAGACCGCGATGCAGCAGATCCTTGCCGCCGACCCTCGCCGGATCACCCTGGCGGTCACCCGCCGGTCCGCCCTCGCCGACAGATCGGCTGAGAAACTGAGCGATGAGGACCGCCGCCGTTACCTCACCCCCTCGGCAGCCGCTAATTTCAAAGACCCCAAGGTCGCCGAACTGGCCCGGCAGGTGGGTGGCGCCGAGAAAGACCCCTGGAAACTGGCCGACAAACTGAGCCGGTTCGTCTGTGAGTATATCACCGGAAAGAATCTGTCCGTCGGCTTCGCTACCGCCAGCGAGGTTGCCCGGAGCCGCGAGGGCGACTGCACCGAGCACGGCGTCCTGTTGGCAGCCTTGGCCAGATACCACGGCATTCCCAGCCGCGTCGCCACCGGGCTGGTTTATACAAACCATTTCGAGGGCCGATCGAACGTGCTGGTCGGCCACCTGTGGACCCAGCTCTGGATCGACGGCCAATGGGTGGATATCGACCCCACCCTCCATCAGCACACCGACGTGGATCCCAGCCACATCGTGATGGCCATCGGCGCGATCAACGACGACGGTTTCGCCGACCTGGTGGCGGCCACCTGGCTGAGCCTGGGGCGCTTTGCCGTCGATGTCGTCGAAGTGGAACCGTGAGCATCCTGCCGCGGACATGATTCAGCCCCCCTTTATCATTCCTGTTTTGATTCCATCCTGCATGGTCGAGGATCCATTCGTGCTGAACCCGGTACCGGGCGACGAAATCGAAAAAACGATGATTTCCTTTGCCGGGGCTGTGCTGGCGTGGAGCACAGCGCTATAATCCCGGTAAAACAACCGACGGCCGGAAAACAGGGTTCTTTTTCCCTCCTCCTCTCGATTCGACGGCGGCTTGCGGATTCCGAAAGGCGTCGGTTTCCGCAAGCCGCCCAGCCGGCAAAACTCGAGGGAGCGGCGATAACCGGCACGGGCCCGCCGGAGTCAACATGGAGTGTGAATGATGGTCACGCTCAAGTCGCGAAACAGAGTCGAATTCCGCTTCTTTCGCCCCAACGCGCGTCAAGTGTTTCTGGTCGGCGACTTCAACGGCTGGAGCAACACCACAACCCCCATGAAGCCGACCGGGACCGGCGAATGGGTCCACGTGACGCCCCTCACCCGAGGGGTTCACCAGTTCAAGTACCTCGCCGACGGCGAGTGGTACCTCGACTACGCCGCCTTCGGTCTGGAAAAGGGGCCTTATGGTTGGAATTCGGTCGTTGTGGTCGAGCCAACCCCACTGCCGCGACATCATTCCACCCCGAGCGCCGCGTGACTGCTCCTCAAGCAGCCCCGTGGCTTTCCCGGGACTGAGCACCTCACAATCAGCCCGCGCGGTCACGGCGAGGGCGTGTCGAGGAAGTCAATGAGCATAAGGGCTTCTCACATGCGCTCTCACTGTCTCCCGATGGGAGGGCGTGAAGCCCTCGCCTTCAGGCGAAACCTTTAGGTACACTGCTCCGCATGGAGAACTACCGTACGGCTTCCCACACGCGGTTTGATATCAAGTACCACTTCGTGTGGACGACCAAGTATCGCAAACAGTTGCTCAGCGGCCCGGTCGCCCTTCGGCTGCGTGAGCTTGTCCG
>DATIKE010000538.1:0-2394 GCA_035477895.1 Phycisphaerae bacterium | reverse complement strand
CGAGCCGATCCATTGGCTCCGGGCTGGCTGGCCCGCAACCAGTTGCTGCTGGTCGCGCTCATCATCGTCTACTGCACCTGGCAGATGGTGAGCTTCTCGCCGGAGCGAATCCGTGAGGAGCTTTCCATGTCCCGGCAACTGGCCATGGCGAGCGATCTGGTCAAGGACCTCGAGAAGCTCCTGCCGCTGGCGGTGCATGGGTTCTACAGCCTGGTGATCGTGCTTAGCGTCATCTTTCAGGGCAGCCTGGCTCTGTATTACTGGACGCGCAGGCCGTACATCAGGCTTCTTGACCGTGACTCTCCGCCGTGGGTCAGGCGGATCCTGGCGGAAGTCCAGTCGTGAGCGAAGGATCCCGGCCTCTGCCTCCGGACGGAAAACCCCGCCGCCGGAAGCGCTATCGCGGCACGCATCCGCGCCGCTTCGACGAGCGCTGCAAGGAGCGCAATTCGCAGGCGTATCCCGGCATCATCGAACAGGTGCGTTCGCGCGGCGGCACGCCGGCGGGCACACATGTGTCGATACTTGTTGACGAGGTCGTGGCCGCCCTGGATCCGCGCGCGGGCGAGGTCGTGGCCGACTGCACGCTGGGGTACGGCGGGCATTCGGCCGAGTTCCTCAAACGCATCGGCCCGACGGGCATGCTTGTAGGTTTCGACGTGGACGCCGAAGCACTGGCCGGGGCCGGGCAGCGGCTGGCGGGTTCCGGCCAATCCGTTCGACTGCATCGCGGTAACTTCGCGGGTCTCGGCAAGCCGCTGGCCGCTGAAGGCCTCGATGGCTGCGACATCGTTTTCGCCGATTTGGGCGTGTCGAGCATGCAGATCGACGATCCGCGACGGGGTTTCAGTTACAAGCATGACGGGCCGCTGGATATGCGGATGGACGGCCGAGTGCCTCAAACGGCCGCCGACTTGCTGCTGACGTTGCCCGAAACCGAAGTTTCATGCGAGAGGCCGGGGGGAGCGAATCTCAACCCAGATTTCAGTGCGTTTATAGGACTTTAGGCGGGACTGGACTTGTCATGGATTCTGCTCTTTTTCAACGCCCCGATTTCGGGTAAGATACGGTCTTGGAGTGCCTTGAGGCAGGAGGAGCGCGCAGATGGCGGCAGATTTGTCGGTCGGGTGCTACAGGCCCATCCTGGACCTGCGGGAGACAGAGCGCGCCATCCGTGCGATCAAGGAGTATTTCCAGATCAATCTGGGGCGGGCGTTGAACCTGCAACGGGTGAGTGCTCCGCTCTTCGTGTGGGCAGACACGGGTATCAACGACAACCTCAACGGTATCGAACGCCCGGTATCGTTCGGGATCAAGGCGATGGACGGTCGGAAGGCCGAGATCGTCCAGTCGCTGGCCAAATGGAAGCGGATGGCCCTGGCTGACTACGGCTTCCAGCCCGGCGAGGGTTTGTATACGGATATGAACGCCATTCGGCCTGACGAGCAGGTCGGCCCGTTGCATTCGATTTACGTTGACCAGTGGGACTGGGAAAGAGTGATGCGGCCGGGAGAGCGTAACCTGGCGTTTTTGCAGGAGATCGTTGAACACATCTACGAGGTGATCCGGAAGACGGAGCTGATGGTGGCTGAGCGGTATCCGGAGATCGAGCCGGTGCTGCCTCCGGGGATTCACTTCGTTCATACGCGGGAGTTGGAGAAGCGTTACCCGGATTTGTCCGGGCCCGAGCGCGAGAACGCGATCTGCGAGGAACTCGGGGCGGTGTTCGTGCTTGGGATCGGAGCGAAGCTATTGGATGGTCGTCCACACGACGGTCGTGCTCCGGACTACGACGACTGGTCGACGCCGACCGAGCGTGGGCCGGGGCTGAACGGGGATATCGTGGTTTGGAACCCGGTTCTCGGGCGGTCGTTCGAGTTGTCGTCGATGGGCATCCGGGTGGATGGTGAATCCTTGCAGCGTCAATTGTTGATGACCGGGACCGAGGGGCGTTCTAAGTTGTTGTTTCACAGCAGGTTGCTGTCCGGCGAGCTACCTCAGACTATCGGGGGCGGGCTTGGGCAGTCGCGGCTGTGCATGTTTTATCTGCGCAAGAGGCACGTCGGCGAGGTGCAGTGCAGCATATGGCCCGAGGGGATGCGACGGGCTCTTGAAACGGAAAATGTCACCCTGCTGTGACGGAAAAAGCGGTCGCGACGCAAGAAAACCAGTTGAATGGTGCTAAAATAAATGAGGCCGGATATACCGGCCTAGAGGATGGGGAGTGGGGGCTGAGGACGAACGCGGCGGGGTGCCGCGCGCGGGCTCGAAAAACCCGGGATCAGCCGGCCAGGCGACCTTGTTCGTTAGCTACGGGCGAGCGTCGGTGGCCGGGGGGCGTGGGAATGGAATTCCGGGGCTCATGCGGAGTGCGGGAACGTGTGGGTGGGGGAT
>DATIKE010000537.1:0-3834 GCA_035477895.1 Phycisphaerae bacterium | reverse complement strand
GGAACCGCATTGGGCCGCGCAGCCTCGGTTCGTGCACCGGCCGAAAACTCGCTTGTCGTGATGATGAGGCCCTGTTCATGCGTGCCGAGGCTGCCGCGCACCTGCTGGACCACCTGGGCCTGAACGCGATTGGATGGCTTCCACCTCTTCACCTGGACAGCCATGCGCGTCCGAATGACCTCCCCTGTCACGAGCGTCCCGCGCACATCGATGCCGCCATCGTTGCTGCGTTGGGTTACCTCAATATCATCGAAACCAATCTCCGCCAGAAGGCGACCGATCAGCTCCTCGAATGCCGTAGGATCCATCGCCAGAAGCGTCTTGTGAAGTTCCTCCCGCACGCGCTTGTTGTGCTGCTCGATCTCCAGAGTCAGCCCTTCGCCCATCCACCGCGACAGGCTGACGTAGCCTCCGCGGCGCCTGACAAAACGTGGTTGCTCGCCGCGCGTCTGGTACCTGTTTACCTCCATCAGAATCTGGGCATACATCGTCGCTTCGGGGGTCTTGCCCTCGGTGACGATCCACTCAAGCTCCAGGGCCTTCTGGGTGATCTCGCGGTAGTGCATCGGCTTCTTGTCGCCGCATTTTTCGAGCACCATCTCAGCGGCATCGGTGAACGAGTACTTGGTCACCGGCTTGGGCCCCGGTGCCGCCGGGGTTACAAGCAACGGATTGGCGGCGGAAGCAGCTGCAGGTGCGGCATCGCGAAGAGCAAAGGCGCCTGGGCCAGACCGGACAAAAGGCGATCTGTCGCCAAGGCTCTTGATGTCGGAGTAGATTCGAGCGGCAACCGTCGCGTCGGGCGTTTTGCCCTCTGTTTGCCACAGGCCCAGCTCCAGTGCCCGGCGGGCGATTGCCTTGGCGGTCAAAGGCTCTTTGGCTTCCTGGAGCACCTGAACGGCGGCTCGCTTGACGTCCATGCTCACGGCTCCGCAAGCGTCTCGTTGGTATATGAACCAGGAAACACCCAGTCCTTTACCGACGGCGATCTGTGGCCTCGGCAAGCGGGTAGGGTATATCACTGGTTGCCGTACAGGATAGCAGTGTCAGCAGCTGCGTCAACATCAATCTTGAAGTGAGGGCAGTGCGGGACGCCCACGGGCCAGCCCTACTCGCCACAGCGATAAGGTAGGCGGCTGGGTGCTGCGATGGCGGGCGGGCGTTACTCACGCAGGATTGGTAGGTGTCTGCGGAGGACGGCGGCCCTGGACTCCAACGCATCGGCAAGAGCCTGCACATTCTGCTGCGTCGCCGGCAGAAGGGAAGGCCCGGCAAAGGGCAGGATGTGCCGGCTGCTTGTAAGCGGATCCTGGAACTCCACGTCTGCAAGGTCGCAGCCGCCTGTACCAGCCTTGCGGCGAATGGATCGAACCACCCCGATGATGTCCACAGCGCGTGTATCGTGCGGGTTGTGCGTGATGATGACGATGTCTCCTGCCTGCATTGGTGTCTCCAGTCTGGTCGACGCCCCCCCAAGAGGAGCGGGATCATGGCGGAAAAGTCAAGCCGCTGTCTGGTCCGCGTGGGACCCGGCCTGCCTCCTACCCCGGATTGATCTCAATCACCGTCCCGATATCCAGCACCGGGCACTGGCCGAGGGCCAGCAGCCAGCTGCGGATGCCGCCGGAGCCGTTGTTGAGCAGCAGCTGGGCCCCGGCGTCAGGTCGCGCTGGGCGTCGACTACCCGCAGCACGCGTCCTGGCGGCCGCGGTGCCGATGGGCCAGCCTTAAACGCAGTCGAGCCCACGGCATTTCCGCCGTGGGCTCGACATGCACTTGCCTGCAATGGACCTTGCGATTAGGCCGTTCGCTTCTGGCGGGCCGTCTGGACCAGGCGGACGATCTCGACGGCACCGGTGGCGACGGCCAGGACGCCATCGAACAGCAGCACGCCCTTGTCCACCAGCGCCTGGGCCATCTCGGCATCGAGGTGCCAGGCGGCCGCCAGCAGGCTCGTCACCGCCGCCAGGGCCAGTCGCAGCCCGCGTCGGGCCAGTTCCCAACTCATCCTTCAGCCTCCCTTGCCCAGCCGCGCCAGCAGCTGCGGCACGGCGTTCTGCAGGACGCCCGTCAGCGGGCAGCTGCCCCCGCCTCCGCCGGTGGCGCCGGGCTGGGCCCGCTGGATCTGGCCCAGCAGATCGGCCGGGACGGCACTGCCGGTCAGCACATGTCCGGCGGCGGCCCCGAAGGGTCCGGCCAGGGCCAGGGCTCTACTCACCACGCCGACGACCCACTGGGCGGCGGCGATCTGGGCCTCCTGCTTGTAGCCGGCCTCGATGGCCGCCTGGACCACCGGGTGGTTGGTCAGGTCGACCGCCGTCGACTGCGGGTTGGTCCCGCCGGTCAGGATGTCCAAGGGATCACGGGTCATTGTCCACCTCCTGCGCCGATACTGTTAAGGAACCTCTGCTCCTGCAGGCCGATCGCCTGGGACCGCTGGCCCAGCAGGCGTACGGCGCTGCTGGCAGCGCGGGCCTTGCGGACGATCTCGGCGATCACCGCCCGTTCGGCCTGGTCGGTCCGTACTCCCTGGTGGAGTTTCTGCAGGTCGCTTGCACTCACCGATTCACCCGAGGCCGCCTTGACCTCGACCAGGGCGAAGGCGGCATCGATCTTGATATCGCGGAGCTTGGCGTTGTCGGCGGCCAGGTCATCGACGCCGGCATCGAAGGCATCGGCGGCCAGGAGATTGGCCGCCCCCATGTGCATGTCGTACTGCGGCCGCACGCAGCCGGCGGCGACGAGCAGGCCGGCGGCCAGGAACCCGAACCCAACGATTCGCATGTGCTTTCCTCCTTCTACGGCGGGTAAGACCCTGACACCGGGTCCTTTCAGGTCGGCGTGTGGATACCCCTGTGAGACTTGTGGACAACGGCACCGGATCAGGCCGGGAGCAATGCCGGCAGGTCAGGCCTGCCCGGACCATCGCAGCTGCGGATCGGCCAGGTAGCCGCAGAGGCGCCGGGCGGCATGTGCGGCCGAGCGGTACCGGCGGTAGTTCTCGCCGCTGCAGGCGATGATCCGGCCGTTGGGTGCCCGCAGGCGCCAGCGCCACTGGCCGCTTTGGTCCTTGTACATCTGCATGTGCGCGCGTCGCATGGTTGTTCCCTCCTTCGCGATCGGCCCCCGTGACCACGGGTCGATACAGGCCTTCGATGCGCCCTTGGACGGTGACGTGACGGCCGCATCATCAGTCGGCCGGCGGGTTGATCGCCAGGAACGTGCCGGGATCAAGGATCGGCAGTTTGGACCCGTAGGCCAGGATGCCGCCGGTGATACGACCGGACCCGTTGTTCAGGGCGAGCGTCGCCTCGAAGATGCTCGATGCCGGATCGACCTGGAAGCCGCCCCGCGAGTCGGCGGCACTGAACATGCCCGCATAGGCCCCTATGGTCAGCGATCCGGCGGCCTCGGGCGACCGGTAGTGGTACGTGCCGCCCTGCAGGACCAGGTTCGGCGCGTCCCCGGCCGTCTGGTTGCAGACCCCGCCGTAGGACCAGAAGGCGTCCATTCGGCAGTGCAGCGCCAGCTCGCCGCCGACCTGGACGACCTGGCCGTCGCCGGGCCCCGCCACCGACACCCGGCAGCGGGCACTGCCCCGTGCATTCGTCTGCGACCCGGCCCCGACCTCGATCGCCAAGTGGTCGGTATAGGTCAGCGCGATGTCGCCGACCAGGAAGATCCCCGCCACCCGCTTGGCGGCGATCTCGATGCGGGCTTGGGTAGTCAGGCCGCCCACCGTCCGCGGCGCGGCAGCGACGACAGCGCATCTGATATTGCCCGTCGGGCCATTGGCCGACAGAAACACGTCTGACGCAGAATAGAGGTCGGCCT
>DATIKE010000536.1:0-2605 GCA_035477895.1 Phycisphaerae bacterium | reverse complement strand
TATCACACCCAGGAAACCCCTGCCGACCGCCGCGGTCAGCCCCCCTCGCTCGGCGGCCTCGAAACCGCAGGGCCAACAATGGGCCGCAGCGCGGTCGCCGCAATCCTTGATTACAGCCTCGATAACCCCTTGGTCGAGGCCCGGAACCTGGGCGAGCTGAACGGTCGGATCGGCGTTTTCAGGGCCGCCGGGGACATTTTGCGAAAGCCCGTGTCAAGCCCGACTGAAATCGTGAAATAACTCACATTCAGCCTTGCTCCAGCCGATTCCGCAGTATATATTGTGAATAGGATCACACTGTGAAATTATTCACAGAGTGTTGTGGTCCGGGTAGGGGAGGATCGACCGAGCCAGTGGGAATGGAACGTCGCGGTCGTCAGCCAAGCCTGGGAATGAGGCTTCGCGGAGGTCAACCAACATGCTAGCCGAAGGGATCGTCAAGCGATTGAGCATCTATCGGCAGTTGCTGGCCGGCGTTGAGCCGCGTGTGGGCATGAACGTTTTTTCGCACGAGTTGGCGGCCATGATAGGGGTAACGGCGGCCCAGGTTCGCCGGGACCTCATGACCATCGGATACACGGGCAATCCGCGGCGGGGTTACGACGTGGCCGGCTTGGTCGAGATGATCGGGCGGCACCTTGACACACCTGGCGGGCAGGCGGTCGTTCTGGCGGGTCTGGGCAATCTGGGCCAGGCGATCCTGGCGTACTTCAACGGCCGGCGGCAGGGATTGAGCATCGTGGCGGCGTTCGACCGGGACCCGGTGAAGGTGAACCGGGTGATCCATGGCTGCCGGTGCTACCCTATGGAGAAGTTGCAGGAGGTTTCGAAAGGGTCGGGCGCCGAGGTGGGCATCGTGGCGGTGCCGGCCGACGCCGCCCAGCAGGTGGCGTCGCAGCTCGTGCGGGCGGGGGTCCGCGGGATGCTGAACCTTTCGCCCACCAGGTTGCAGGTGCCCGAATACATCTACGTCGAGGATCTGGATATCGCGGTGTCGCTCGAGAAGATCGCGTTCTTCTCCCGGCAACACGCTTCGGAAAAGGAATACGTGCAATGATTCAGGTGGACATCGATCCGATTCTGGATGAGTTCCCCAGTGCCGGGCGGGATTCGCTGATCCCGATCCTCCAGGCGGTTCAGGAGCATCACGGGTACCTGTCGCGCGAGTCGATGCTGCAGATCGGCCGCCGGCTGCACCTGCCGGCGAGCAAGGTGTACGGCGTGGCGACGTTCTACAACCAGTTCCGTTTCCAGCCGCAGGGCCGCTACCACATCCAGGTGTGCCGCGGGACGGCCTGCCACGTGAAGGGTTCTGCGAGAGTGCTGGACGCGCTGGTGCAGATGCTCAAGATCGGCCCGGGTCGGACGACGCGTGACGGGCTGTTCAGCATTGAGGTGGTGGCGTGCATCGGGGCGTGCGGGCTGGCCCCGGTGATCTGCGTGAACGGCGAGTTCCACGCCGGCGTGACCACGGACAAGTTGAACAAGCTGGTTTCCGGTTTCCGGAAAGAGGCCACACAAAATGCCTGAGACGATGTGCCGAGAACAGACGTGCGGTTGCCGGCCGGTGGACGCAACCTGCCGGAATCTGATCGCCTCTCTCGCGACGGTGGGGGCCCCGCAACCCGCCGGCGCGGCCATGGAGGCCGACCTGGCCCGGCTGCGCCGGGAGAAGCTGACCCGGCCCGCGGTGTACGTGGGCGCGGGCACCTGCGGCCTGGGAGCCGGCGCGGGCAAGACAATCACGGTGATCCACAAGTACCTGGCGGATCGCAAGGTTGCAGCCGACGTGATCGAGGTCGGCTGCATCGGGTTGTGCTCGGCTGAGCCTTTGGTCGATGTACAGTTGCCCGGCCGCACCCGCGTGTGCTTCCAGTGGGTCACGAAGGACAAGGTATCCACCCTGCTGGACGCCATGCTGGCCGGCAAGGTTCCGGCGGACGGCGTGCTCGGGCAGTTCCGCTCCGACAAGCTCGAAGCCTGGGGCGGCGTGCCCTTTCTGGACGAGCATCCGTTCTTCGGCCCGCAGATGCGCCGGGTGCTGGCCAACTGCGGTGTGATCGACCCGAACCGGATCGAGGAATACGTTGCCCGGGGGGGCTACCGGGCGTTTGCCAAGGTGATCGGCACGATGACGCGGGAGGAGGTTTGCGACCTGGTCGAGCGGAGTGGTCTGCGGGGTCGGGGCGGCGGCGGATTCCCCACGGGCACGAAGTGGAGGTTCGCGCTGAAGGCCGAGGCCGATCAGAAGTACCTGGTGTGCAACGCGGACGAGGGCGACCCGGGCGCGTTCATGGACCGCGCGGCGATCGAGGGCGATCCGCACCGGGTGCTGGAGGGCATGGCCATCGCGGCGTACGCGATCGGGGCGAGCAAGGCGTATGTGTATATCCGGGCGGAGTACCCGCTGGCGATCAAACGTCTGGTCCGGGCGATCGAAGAGGCGAGGGCGTATGGGTTGCTCGGCGAGGGGATCCTGAACAGCGGATTCAACCTCCAGATCATCATCAAGAAGGGCGCCGGCGCTTTCGTCTGCGGCGAAGAGACCGCCCTGATCAACAGCATCGAGGGAAAACGCGGCATGCCGCGGCCACGCCCGCCGTTC
>DATIKE010000535.1:0-10249 GCA_035477895.1 Phycisphaerae bacterium | reverse complement strand
TGCAGGATGCCAAAGGGACGAATAGTGAAAACCTCGGTGTGAGCCGATCGGCGAGCGTCGGCATGGTTGCCTGCCTGTTGACGGGTTGGGCGGCGATGTCGGCGCTGGCCGCATGCGCCCTGGGCGCCGAGCCGGCCGGTGCCCGGCCCGAGACGCCGCGGAACGCCCCGGCGGTGATTCGGATGTATTCAGCCGCGGTGGTGACGGACGACGCCGTGCGGCTGTCGGATGTGGCGGATGTGGAGGGGGAAGCTGTCGACCTGGCGGGTTCGTGGGTAGTCGCGTCGGCACCCGCCGTGGGATCCACAAAAGAGGTGACGGTGGATCAGGTGGAGCGGCTGTTGTCGCAGAAGGGTGCGAACCTGTCGCAGATGATGATTCGCGGCCCGAGCCGTTGCACGGTCAGCCGCCCGAAGAGCCGGGTTTCGGCGGGTTCGCAGCCGGCGAGTGCCTCGATCGCGGGAGCGCATGCGGACGCGGGCGAACTTGTGCGCGACGAAGCGAATGTTGACCCCGCGTCGCTCGAGGCGGCGGTGCGGTCGCACCTCGGGCGGAAGCTGGCGGGCCTGGGCGGTGTTCCGGTGATCAAGTTCAGTCCCGGCGCCGGCCGGGTGTTGGCGCTGAAGCGACCGGCATACGAATTCAAAGTGACGGATCGAAGTGAGTCGTCGCTGGGGCTCGTGCCCATCGAGGTGACGGTCAGCGAGAAAGATCATGTGGTGCAGACGCTGCCGATGCTCGTCCAGGTTTCACTGAAAAAACAGGTCGTGGTTGCGGCCCGGGCGATCAACCGGAGCCAGCGCATTGGGACGGACGACCTCACGGCGGCCGAGCGCACGTTCGATCGGGTTGAAGAGATGGGCTTGGGCGAACCTGGTCCGCTCATCGGGCAGCAGGCGAAGCGACCGGTCGGCCGGGGCGAGCAGATCAGCCTGAAGGACGTCGAACCGGTTCCGCTGGTCCAGCGGAACGACCTGGTGACGGTATGGGTCCGGCTGGGCGGAGTGACCGTGCGCGGCGCGGCCAAGGCGATGAGCAGCGGGACGTATGGGCAGGTGGTGACGCTGAAGAACGAGGCGTCGACCCAGACGTTCACCGCGACGGTGACCGGGCCGCGGACGGCGGAAGTTCCGGCCGACGCGACGACGGCCAGCGCCGATGGCGCGAGGGAGCGGGTGCGATGAGGCAGGCGGTTTTACGAGTATTGCTGGTATCCCTGACGGCTTCCGCGGCGACGGCCCAGAGTTCGTCACTGATGCGGTTGCCGGCGGTCCGGCCTGCGGATCGATCGCTGTTCGCCGAGCCGCAGCAAATCGTCCCCGGCGGAATGACCAGCGGATTCTCGGCGATGCCGCCGGAGCCGGTGGTCCGCCCGCAGACCCGGGCGATCGAGGGGGCCAGCCTGATCGCGATTCCGTCGGTTCAGCCGCGGAAATTCAAGGTCAACGACATCATCAGCATCATCGTGCAGCAGCACAAGAGCTACCAGGCCGACGGTAAGCTCGACACCAAGAAGGAGTGGGACCTGACCGGCAAGCTGAACGACTGGTTCCGCTTCTACGATGGTCCAAAGCACCTCGGGCAGGACAAACTGAGCAACGGCAAGCCGGGATTCGATTTCTCCTATGAGAACGAGATGAAATCCAAGGCCAAGAACGACCGCGAGGACAAGTTTACCACGCGGATCGCGGCCCGGGTCATCGATGTCAAGCCGAACGGCAACCTGGTGCTCGAGGCGATGATGACCGAGCAGCACGACGAGGAGCGGTTCGCGATCACATTGACCGGGACGTGTCGAAGCGACGATGTGAGTCCGGACAATTCGGTCCTCAGCTCGAAGATCGCGGAAATGACTCTGATCGAGAAAAACGAAGGCGCGGTGCGCGATTCCACCAAGCGGGGGTGGATACCGAAGCTGCTGGACTGGGTCGCGCCGTTCTAAAGCCGGGGCGAAAGTGCGACAAGCGGCGGGCGGAGCCCGCGGTGCGGTGAAAACGAAGGGATGCGGATGCGTCGGAGCACGTGGACAGTTCGGTTTCCGGTGATGCAGGTTGCAGCGACGTTGCTGGCGCTGCCGGCGGTGTCGTTGGCGATTACGAAGGTCGGGGACATCACGCACCTGCAGGGCTGCAGGACAAACAAGCTGATGGGCCTGGGCCTGGTGGTTGGTCTTCCGGGCACCGGGGACGGAGGCAAGTATGTCCCGACGATGCGGAGCCTGGCGGCGCTGCAGAGGCAGTTTGCCAACCCGATTCTGAGCCTGGAGGAACTGAAGAGCGCCAAGAACGTGGCGATCGTGCAGGTGGAGGCGACGCTGCCGCAGGACGGGGTTCGCGAGGGCGACCGGGTGGACGTGGTTGTGAGCAGCCTGGGTCCGGCCAAGAGCCTGAGGGGCGGGCGGCTGCTGATGACGCCGCTGGTCGGCCCGAACCCGAACGATCCGCGCGGGGTGATGGCCCTGGCCAACGGCCCCGTGCAGATCGAGGATTCGAAGGTCGCGACGGTGGGACGTATCAGCCAGGGCGCGACGATCGAGCAGGACTGGATCCACAACTACATCGTGCCGGGCCGGGACCTGCCGGCGCCGCTCCGCGATCAGGAGGGCATCCTGCCGGACGAGCCGTACGTCACGCTGGTGATTAACGAGCCGCACGCCCAGTGGGCGGTGGCGTACACGATCGCCCGGACGTTGAACAGCGAGTCGGAGGTGGGGGACGGCAGCGCGAGCGCCCAGTACGCGATCGCGATCGACCCGCGGACGGTGGTTATCCGGATTCCGCCGATGGATCGGAGCAACCCGGCCGCGTTCCTGTACCGGGTGGAGAAAAGCCAGTTGATCATGCCGCTGACCGAGGCCCGGGTGACGATCCATCGGACGAGCGGCACGATCGTGATCAGCGGGGACGCGGAGATTTCGCCGGCGGTGATCAGCCAGAAGGGGCTGACAATCACGACGACCTTTCCCCCCGTCAAACCTACTCCTGAGAACCCACAGCTTGTGGAGCAGCGTTTCGTGGCCGTCGACCCGGAAAACAAGGGCGGCGCGAAGCTCCGGGACCTGGTGGACGCGCTGAACCTGCTGCGGGTGCCGCCGGAGGATCGGATCACGATCATTCAGAAGATGCACGAGAACGGTCAGCTTCACGCGACGCTGGTCGTGGAGAACTGATCGCCGGGATTGGCGGGACGGCCGGCGTGGAGTCGAAGGTGAGAATCGAGAACGTTCAACTGAGTTCGGGGCGGATGGCGGGGGCTTCGGCGGAGCAGCGGCACCAAATGCTCCGTCAGGCGGCCGGCGAGGTCGTGGGCGCGGTGTTCTTCGCTCCGATGCTGAAGATGGCCCGCGAGTGCCCGTTCAAGGGCGAGTATGGACATGGCGGACGGGGTGAGGAGGTGTTCGGAGCCCAGTTGGACATGGAACTGGCCCGGCGGGCCTCGCACCGGCTGGATAGCGGTCTGACCGAAGCGATGGTGCGGCGGTTTGAACGGAAGGCGTGAAATGACCAACTCGAACGTGGACAACCTGGCCCGCGACCTGGTGCGTCTGCTGAGCGATATGACCGGCACCTACGGCGAGCTGGCGATGCACATGCACGACAAGCTCGACGCGATCCGGCGCGCGGACGCGGACCGGATTACCTCGATCACGGCAAGGGAAACGACGCTGGCGGATCGCCTGATGGAAAGGCACGGCCTGCGGCGGCAGATGATGCGCCAACTGCAGCAGGCGCTGGGTCTCGGGGCGGATGCGATGCGGTTGACGGACCTGGCCGAGCATCTGCCGGAGCCGCGGCGCAGCCAGATGATCACCGTGGCCGAGGGTCTGAAGAAGCAGTTGGCGTCGATGGAGCAGTTGCGGCAGACCAGCGAGCTGGTCAGTCGGGAGATGCTGACGCACCTTGGGGAAGTCCTGACGGTCATGACCTCCGGTGTTCAGGGCGGCGACACGTACGGCCGGACGGGCGTTCGGCAGTCGACGAGCATGGCCCGGGTATTCGAGGCGGTGGGCTGACATGGGTCTGGTGAACGGTGCATTGCAGGTCGGCCGAAGCGCGCTGCTGGCGTATCAGAGCGCGTTGCAGGTGATCGGACAGAACGTGACCAACGCGGGCACGCCGTCCTACGTTCGCCAGACGCCGGTGCTGTCGCCGTACGTGGGCGTGGCTTTGCCGGAGGGTTTCATGCCGGGCGGCGGCCTGACGCTGAGCAATCTCAAACGGGAAGTCGACAGTTCGCTGGAAAACCGTCTGCGCGTGGCGACGGGCAACCAGGCGAGCGTGCTGGCCCGGCAGCAGACGCTCAACCGGATCGAATCGGTATTGAACGAGCTTTCGGACACGGACCTTTCGACACTGTTTCAGAGCTTCTTCTCAGCCTTCGGCGAGCTGCAGAACACGCCCCACGACGAGGGCGTGCGCGGGATGGTGCTGGCCTCGGCGGAATCGCTGGTGAGCGAGATCAAGCGCCAGCGCGAGGACGTGCTGCGGATGCGGGACGAGCTCAACGTCGAGCTGGGGTCGCTGGCCCGGCAGGTCGATCGGATCGCCTCCCAGATAGCGGAATTGAACGTGCAGATCACGGCCCTGGAGTCGCCGGGCAGCGGCGGCGCGAGCGCCCTGCGGGACCAGCGGGACGCACTGCTGCGCGAGCTTGGCGAACTGGTGCAGATCCAGGTTCGCGAGCAGCCGGACAACAGCATAAACGTGTATATCGGGAACGACCTGTTCATCGCCGGGGGCGTGAACCGCGGGGTGACGTCCGACCTGGTCACAACGGACAACGAGCCGCGGGTCGTGGTCCGGTTCGCCGACAATCGCCAGGCGGTCAATCTGCCGGGCGGGCGGATGGCGGGAATCGTCACCGCCCGGGACACGGACGTGATGGGGCACATCCAGGCCCTGAACGGGCTGTCGGCGGCGATCATCAACGAAGTGAACAAGGTGCACGCCGCGGGCCAGGGGCTGACGGGCTACACGAGCCTGACCGGGGCGTTCGACGTGGACGACCCGGCGGCCGTTCTGACCGCGGCCGGCCTGGCTCTGACGCCTCGAAACGGCTCGTTCGTGATTCACGTGACCAACACCCAGGCCCTGCCCCCGACGCGTGTGCCGACGACCATTACCGTGGACCTGGACGGCGTCGGCACGGACGACTCGCTGGCGACGCTGGTCGCGAAGATCAACGCGGTGGGCAACGTGTCGGCGGAAGTGACGACGGACAACAGGCTGCGAATATCGGCTGCGTCCGGCCATGAGATCACTTTCGGGGAGGACAGCTCCAACGTTCTGGCGGCCTTGGGGATCAACGTTTTCTTCACCGGGTCAAATTCCTCGGATCTCGGCATCAACGCGGATCTGATGTCGAACCTCGATCTGATCGCGGCTTCCCGCGCCCACGAGGCGGGCGACGGCGGCAACGCGGGCTCGATTGCCGCGCTGGCAAACCTGTCGCTTGCCAGCCTGGGGAGGCAGAGCCTTCTGGACTACTACAACGCCTTGGCCTCGAACGTGGCGGTTCGGGGGGCGTCGGCGAGGGCGGGTGCGGACTCCGCCGACGCGATCGTGCAGGCGCTGACCGCCCAACGGGAGTCGCTCAGCGGCGTCAGCCTGGACGAGGAAGCGATTTCGCTGATGCGGTTCGAGCGGGCGTTCCAGGCGGCGGCCCGCTACACGACCACCGTGAACCAGTTGATGCAGGAAGTATTGTCGCTTGTCAGGTGATGAACGATGGCAGTGACGGCGATCAGCTTGACGCGCGTGAGCCATAACCAGCAGACGATCGCGCTGCAGGAGTCGGTGCGCGGGAACACGCTGAGTATGTTCCTCGAGCAGAATCGGCTGGCCAGCGGCAACAGGCTCAACGCGCCCAGCGAGGACCCGGTCACGGCTTTCCGGGCGATGCAGCTCAGCGAAATCCTGGAGAGCCAGGACCAGATCCTGCGGAACATCAGCCATGCCGACAGCATCCTGTCCGCGACGGACACCGCGATCGGTGAGATCAACAGCCTGTTGACCGATGCCCACAACATCGCCCTGACCATGATCAACGGGACAACCAGCTCGGAGGAGAGGCAGGCCGAGGCACAGCTCATCCTGGGGATCATCAACGAGCTGGTAAGCGTCGGCAATCGAAGCTACCGCGACATTCAGCTCTTCGGCGGGCAGCGCACCCAGACGGTCCCGTTCACTCAGCGATACGGCGTCGCCGAATACCGCGGCGATCTGGGCAGCCTCACGACGCGTGTCGACGTCAACCAGAGCTCGGCGTTCAACCTGACCGGGGCCGAATTGTTTGGGGCTCTGTCGGGCGGCGTGAGGGGCTGGGCGGATCTGAACCCCGCGCTGGAGGACGACACCCGCCTGGCGGATGTGAACGGGGCGGCCGGGCGCGGGATTCAGCTCGGCACGATCCGGGTATCGCTCAGTTTGCCGGCCACAAGCTTTCTGGTGGACCTCACCCGGGCGGATACGGCGGGCGACGTGATCGACCTGATCAACAACGCGGCCGAGCAGGCCGGCCTGACTGTCGGCCCCGGCGGTGTTTTCAACGCCTCGTTCAATGCAGGCTTGAGCGGATATCAGATCGATGTCGGGGCCGGCACGGTGACGGTCAGTGATCTCGGGGAGGGAGTGACCGCTCGCGACTTGGGCATCCGGGCCAGCGGCGCGAGCATTGTCGGCGCCGACCTGAATACGAAGGTCACCGGCATGACCCGCGTGTCCGCGCTGTTCGGCGGAGCAGGGGCGGCTCTGGGGTCCATCCGGATTCAGAACGGAGCCCTCTCGGCGGACGTGGACCTGAGCGGAGCCACGACCGTTCAGGAGATTCTCAACACGATCAACACGGCCGGCGTGGAAGTGATTGCTCGAATCAATGGCAGCGCCAACGGCATTGAAGTGCTGAATCCGGTTTCCGGCTCCCGGATGACAATCGGCGAACTCGGCGGCAACACTGCCGAGGTGTTGGGCATCCGCTCACTGCACGCGGGCACGCTGCTCGGCGATCTGAATCAGGGCAAGGGCGTTCCGACCCTCCAGGGGCGCAGCGACCTGGCCATCCAGGCAAAGAACGGCACGCGGTTCGAGGTGATTCTCGGCGGCTGCAGGACGATCGGTGACGTTCTCGGCCGGATCAACGCGGCGGCGGCGACGGCGGGGGTGGCCGTCACCGCGGACTTGGCCGATGTCGGCAACGGTATCCGGATCACGGACAGCACGGGGGGGGCGGGCGAGCTGGTCATCTCGCGGGTGAACATGTCGTACGCGATCAATGCCTTGGGGCTCGACAAGAGAACCACCGGGAACGCGATCATCGGCGACGACGTGAACGGGCAGGTGCCGAACAGCGTGTTTACGGCCCTGCAGGACCTTTACGACGGGCTGATGCACGACGACACAACCAAGATCGGAGACGCGGCATCGCGGTTGGAGGGGTTCATGCGCTCGGCCAGCCGTCTGCAAGGCCAGGTTGGGGCCCGCTCCAAGGCGATGGGCACGCGGCTGCAGTTCACCGAGGACGCGGTGGTCTCCACCAGGGCGATGCTGAGCCAGGTGAAGGACCTCGACTACACGGAGGCGATCACGAAGTTCCAGCAGGCGCAGATGGCCCTGCAGGCGAACCTGATGACGGGTTCCCGGCTGATGCAGATATCGCTGCTGAATTATCTCTGACCGCCCCCCCCCCGGGGGGGGGTGGGCATGAGGGGAGAGGAAACAAACTTCGAGGGGGAAAGCGGACCGGGGGATGAAAGGGCGCGTCCGGTGACTGGGAGTGGCCCAGCAGTCGCCGGATGATCTGATTGCCCGCCGTATGGTTGCGGCGGGTTGCGATCAGGAGGACGCAGGCGGTTCCTGGTGCAAAGGAAGTGGTCGACGGATTCGGTGGTTCGCGCGTTAGGGATGACGGCGGCCGGGGACGTCGATAAGCACGGGAGTCAGCCAATCAGTCAGGAATGGGTCCAGCGAGGAGTGTCGCGATGATGATTCAAACGTCGCGTTTCGGACCACTGGAAGTCGATGAAAGTCGGCTGATCATGTTTCCCAAGGGCATCCTGGGGTTCCCGGATCAGCAGGCGTACGCTCTGATTCAGACGGCCGAGGAGAGCGTATTCTACTGGCTGCAGGCCGTTGATCGGCCGGACCTGGCGTTCGTGGTGTGTGACCCGCGCCTGTTTGTGCCGGACTACGTGGCACCAGTAAAGCTGGATGATCTGGCGCAGATCGGGCTGTCGGATCCCTCGGCCGCACAGGTGTTCATCGTCGTCAACAAGGTGGACAACCTGTTGACGGGGAACCTGCAGGGGCCGCTGGTGGTGAATGTGGAGAGCCGGGAGGCCAAGCAACTCGTGCTCTCGGATCGGCGGTATTCGACGCGTCACCCGCTGATGAGCCTTGGCACCCGGGCGGAGGCAGTCAGTAAAACCGCCTAGGCGCAGGACTTACGGTCGGGGCCCGATCGGGGGTCGCTCTGTGGGATGCAGAGGTGATACGATATAGGGCCCGGCCTGAGGATGCGTCACGATCGGCTGCCTGGCTCCGAGGCGAAAGGCGGGAGGTCCGCCGAGAGCTCCCGCGAGCATCGCCGTTACGATGTTCGTCTCGCGACGGGTCAGGCAGGGATTCATCCGAAGCATCGGCATGGCCAAGGAAGGAGCCGAGGATGTTGGTGCTATCCAGACAGCGCGATCAGACAATCATGATCGGCGACGATATCGAGATCACGATTGTCGATATTCGCGGCGACAAGGTTCGGCTGGGGATCAACGCTCCAACCGAAGTACCAGTGCACAGAAAAGAAGTCTACGAGGCCATCAAGCGGGAAAACCGCGCGGCGGCCAACGTCAGACCGGAAGACATAGCGAAGGTTTCGGGAATGCATAACAACGAGGCGGGAGCCGCCAAGCAAGGGTAGGTCCCGGCCCCCGGCGACTCGGGCCTGTAGGCCGGCCTGGCCGCGGGGATATCCGTCATGATGACGGAAAGCGATAGCCAAGAATCAATCAAGGAGGATTGCAAATGGCTAGAATCAACACAAACGTACCGGCCATCGTCGCGCAACGGACCATGCAACATACCCAGCGGGATCTGCAATTGTCGCTGGAGCGGTTGTCGAGCGGTCTGCGGATCAACCGCGGGGCGGACGATCCCGCCGGACTCATCAATTCGGAAAGCCTGCGGGCGGACATGGCGGGCACGCAGAAGGCGATCGGCAACTCGCAGCGGGCGATCAACATCATCGCCACCGCCGAGGGTGCCCTGAACGAGGTGGCCTCGCTGCTGATCGATATCCAGGGGCTTATCGTCGAGATCGCCAACGACGCGGCGATGTCCGATGATGAAAAGAAAGCCAACCAGTTGCAGATCGACTCGGCCATCGACTCAATCACGAGGATCGCGGACACGACGTCGTTCGCCGGCCGAAAGCTGATCAACGGTTCGCTCAGTTACATCACCAGCGGGGTCCAGGCTTCCGCCCTGGCCGGTGTGAACGTGTACGGGGTCCAGTTCGGGACGTTCCCGTACATCCCGGTCGAGGTGGCGGTGACGACCTCCGCACAGAAGGCCGAGCTGCAGTTCCGCAGCAGCCAGATCACCTCCGATGTGACTCTCGTCGTCGCGGGCAATCTGGGGACGGCCACGTTCGAGTTCGACGCCGGTCTGGCCGCCTCGGCGCTCCTGCAGGCGGTCAACCTGGACCGGCAGGCGACCGGCATCGAAGCGTATTTTCTCAACAACTCGAACCCCACCAGCGGGATTGGTTTCCGCAGCATGGGGTACGGGACGGACCAGTTTGTGGAGGTCCGACCGCTCAACCAGGGCGGATCCTTCCAGGTAGCCGATGCGGACGGCAACATCAAGCTGCGCGACGTGGGGCGGGACGCCACCGGGATCATCAACGGCGCCTCGGTGACCGGCCGGGGCCTGGACCTGGTGCTGAACAGCCGGACCCTGAACCTCATGCTCACCCTCAACGAGGACATGGGGGTCGGGTCGACCAGCTTCGCGATCACCGGCGGTGGGGCGTTGTTCCAGCTCGGCCCGGACGTGAGTCCGAGTCAGCAGGTCAATATCGGCATCCAGTCGGTGGCGGCCGCTTACCTCGGAAACACCCAGATGGGCTTCCTCACCCAGATCAAGTCCGGTAACGAATACGAGGTTGCCCGCAGCGAGAGCAACGCGCACCAGGCGTCCCTGGTCGTCCGGGAAGCGATCCGCCAGGTCGCGGTGCTTCGCGGCCGGCTGGGATCCTT
>DATIKE010000534.1:0-30978 GCA_035477895.1 Phycisphaerae bacterium | reverse complement strand
CAGCCGGGGCAAACTCTTCTACCGCCTCGTCCAGCAGGCTGTGCAGGTTTCCCCGCAGCCCTATTCGGCCATCGTCACGAAGAACCGCCGCACCGTCCCGCCACCCATGGTGGATGGTTGAGCAAAGGGGATACCCCATTATCGGGGTTTCTCGAGCGGAAACGCGATGAGGGAAAGGAACGGGCGCTGCAATTCTTGACAATCCCAGGTGCGTTCGGGACGCTTGGTATCCGGATACCACAGGGAGCGGTAACTCTGATGCGTGTGGTGCATGGACTGGAATCGGTTCGTTTATCAGGCGTTGTGCTGACCATCGGCAACTTCGATGGCGTTCACCGCGGGCACCAGGCTATTCTGTGTGCCGGCCGGCGGCGGGCGGATGACGCCCGCGCACAGCTAGCGGCCATGATATTCGACCCTCACCCGCTGGCGATCCTGACGCCCGGCCATGTCCCGCCGACGCTCATGCCGCTGGACGAGAAACTTCGCCGGCTCGGCGAGGCGGGCGCGGACGTGGTCGTCGTCGCCCGGTCGAATCCCGAGTTGCTGGGCATGACTGCCCGGCAGTTCATCGACGACGTGATTGTGGATCGGTTTCGCCCGGCGGCGGTGGTCGAGGGGTCGTCGTTCGGTTTCGGCCGGCGGCGGCAGGGCGACGTCTACCTGCTCAAGACCGTGGGCGAGCGGCTGGGGTTTGCGGTTGAGATCGTTCAGCCGGTCCGCGTCGCGCTCGGCGGACACCAGGACGCGGTGATTTCCAGCTCGCTCGTGCGCCAACTGCTGCTCAGCGGGTCGGCCGAGCAGGCCGCGGTGTGCATGGGGCGACCGTACGCGCTGCTGGGCACTGTCGTGCAGGGCGAGCAACGCGGCCGGCAACTCGGTTTTCCAACCGCGAACATCCAGACCGACGGCCAATTGATCCCCGGAGACGGCGTGTATGCCGGGCAGGTGATCGCCGAAGGCCGCCGCCACGATGCGGCGATCAGCATCGGGTGCAACGTCACCTTTGACGGCGAGAAGGTGTTGATCGAAGCCCATCTGCTGGACTTCGACGGCGACCTGTACGCCAGGCCGATCCGCCTGGAAGTGATCGACTGGATCCGCGACCAGCAGGACTTCGGGTCGGCCGAAACGCTCAAAAAACACCTCGCCCGAGATGTGGCCGACGTCCGGGCAACGCTGGCGAACCACCGGGCCAATCCCCTTTCACACCTGCATGGGATGATCCCCGACCAGGATTCGTGAAACCGCAGACGGGGCGACGGTGGGCATCACTCGAGGACTTCGACGTAGGGCGACAGGACGTTATCGACGAACGAGGGCGAGTCGCCCGCCGTCGGCGCGGCGACCCGCTGGCTCGGAGCCTCGATTTCAGGCCAATTGGTGTCCATGGACTGCGATTGCGGCCCGGCTGACGGTGCGGTCTGGGTGCCGGCCGGCGCCTCGGGCAGCGGCTTGGCGTTCAGGAACGTCGCGGCCATTCCGGCGTCCGGGCGGGAGATCTGCCGCAGTTGCTCGAACGCCCCGCGGGCCGCATCGCGCTGACCGGTGAAGTGCTGAACAAAGCCGGCCACCACCAGGGCATCGACGTTGTCGGGCTGCTGTACGAGGAAACTGTTCAGGGCTTGAATGTGGCGGCTCAGGTCTTCCTGGTTGCCATAGCGGTCACGAATATCGAACGGTGAGTTGACGATGTCGGGCAGCCGGCTGACGCCGCGGCGGATCGCGATCGCCGCGACCGCGTAGTCGCCGGTGGCGAATCGGGCCACGGCATAGGCCAGTGAGGCATCAATGTTGGCCGGATCCTGCAGGGTGACGTTGAGGAACAGCCGGGCGGCGGCCTCGTAAGCGCCTTCCGAGAACTGTTTGGTACCCTCGTACATCATGGTGTAAAGCTGCCGGCCGTTCCCCTGGCCGGTCGTGGTGTCGGTCGGGGCGGGCTCGTAAAGCGGCTGGGGCGCCGGCTGCGGCGCGGCCGGCTGCACGACGGTCGTTTCTCCGATCACGGGCTCAACGTCGGTCGACACGGTTCCGCTCATGCCCACCGGCGGCTCCGCGCTCGTGTAGCCGCCGTAGCCGTAGTTGTTGTAGGGTTCGGCATAACCGACCGGCGGCTGGGTATATGCGACGGTCGGCGGGACGACCACTACGGTCTCCTGGATGATGGGCGGCGGGGAATAAACATACGTCGGGGCGGCCACGTAGTACGGCAGGTAGTACGTCGGGCAATAGGATCGCACGTGGTAGAAGCCGAAGCCGACGCATGGGCGGGGCCGATGGTGGTAGCCGCGCGAGTGCGACGGCCGGCAATTCGGATACTGCAGACGGTACGACGGATGCGACGGCCCGTGGCCCGGCCGGCCATGAGACGGCCCGTCCATGCTCAGGTGCCCGCGATCGCCGATCCTCGGGCTGTTGCCCGGCGGGCTCAAGTAACCGCGCTCCCCGATGGAGGGGGAGTGGGTTGAACGTACGCTCTCGACTCGCAGCGGCTCGCCGCGGGTGACTGTCACGGGGCGGGGGCCGCCGGAAGTGCTTCGGCCCGCGTCGGGCGGCCGAACCGAGCGGGAACTACCTCGATCCACGGTGACCGGGGCCGGCGATGGGGTCGAGCGTGACGGCGGCGTCAGCACGGTGCGCGGCTCGGTCGGCCGGCGGGTGGACATGAAGACCATCGGCCGGCTGGTGTCCACGGAGCCGAGCTGCGGGGTCGACCGGCTGGGCGAGCCGCTCGATCTGCTTGGTGTCGGCGACAGGACCCGCGGGCTGGAGGAGCCGGGCATCGGTGAGCGGCTCTGCGTCAACGGGTTTGACCGCTGCGGCGAGATCGTGGGCGAGCTCGATCGGAACGGCGACGTAACGATCGAATCGCGGGAGATCGAAGGGCTTGGCCGCGGTGTCGCTTGCGGGCTGCGCGTCACGGTCAGCGGGCTGGGCCGCGCGATGGGACTCGCGGAGGGCCTCCGTGAAAAAGAGGGGCTTTGCGAGATGGACGGGCTCCGCGACACAATCGTCGGCGAGCTCCGGGAACGGGTTATGGCCGGTGAGTTGAAC
This sequence comes from Phycisphaerae bacterium, assembly GCA_035477895.1. Classification (GTDB taxonomy): domain Bacteria; phylum Planctomycetota; class Phycisphaerae; order UBA1845; family PWPN01; genus JAPKGY01. Next base: position 27,924 of record DATIKE010000534.1, on the reverse strand, counting down.
GATGGAATCGAAGGTCTCGCGATGTTCGATGAACGAGGCGCGGAAACCGTGGGGCTGGACCGGGACGGCGCGGACCTCTGAACCGAGGATGACCTCGACGGCGCAGGCGCACTCCGAATAGGACTACGCTGCACACTAGATGGTCGAGGCGCGGAGTAAGAACGAGACTGCACGCGGCTGGGCGCGGCCGACCGCGGGCTGGAAGAGGATCGGCTGGACCGCTCTCGGGCTGCCAAGTCTCCACCGATCAGCGTCAGGACCGCAAGGCTAACCGCCCACGCTTTGATCTGGAAGGATCGCCACATAATTGGCTCCTTGCTATATGGCCGTCAGACTGCGTTGTGAAGCCCCGCGGAGTTCCTTTCACAATGCTAAATATTATACGCAATCAACAATCAGGGCAAGGCAAACCCGGCGGAATCCGAGTATTCAACCTTTCGCAAGAATCCGCCGGATGGCCTCCGGGACCCGGGACCCGGGGCGTGCTCAATAGTCAAGACACGGGGCCGGCCAGGGAAGTTTGGGCGAATATGCGGCCGGGCGTGAAAACCGGTCCGTCAGCGGGCCTTTTGAGGCTGGCTGGGAACGGTCGGGGAGCCGGGGCGGCGGGTGAGCAGCTCGACGAGCAGTTGGATGGTCCCCTGGGCGAAGGGCATGGTGGCGTGGCCGGGGATGTTGAGCGGGCGGACCATGGCGAACCCGACGGCGGCGTGGATGATCTGCCAGGCCAGCCATTTGCCGGGCAGGTCGTCGCGGATGGTGCCGGTCTGCTGGGCCTCGGCGATCAGGGAGCCCAAGGCCTGCACGTACCGCTGGTAGTGGCGGCAGATGGCCTTCTGGATGGCGGGCTCGGCGGTCTCCGTCGAGGCGTGGAAGAGGATGCGGTACACCCGGGCGGTGTTGGGATCGGAGGTGGCCGGGTTCTGGAACATCAGCATTCTGAGCTTGTCGAGGGGTTTGCTGGTTTCTTTCGTCATGGATTGCCAGTTGTCGAAAACCTCGTCGGCCACCTTCTTGATGAGGGCGATGAAGAGGGCCTGCTTGGTTCTGAAATGGCGGTAGATGATGGGCTCGGAGATGCCGGCCTCGGCGGCGATCATGGCGGTGGTGGTTCCGCGGTATCCGTGCCTGGCGAAGCAGCGGGCGGCGGATTCGAGAAGCTGTTGCCGGCGATCCTCGGCTTTCATTCGAGCCATGGTGCGTTCCGGGGTTCAGGGCAGGATGACGGGCCTGGCCTGGCGCTCGCGCTCGAACTGCGCGATCCTCTCCTGTTGCTCGGCCCAGGTCTTGTCGTATTTACTGACCGGCATCCACTTGGCCTCGATCCTGCCCCGGGTGTAGATGATCGCCACCCGGCCCTCCTCGCCGTAGATGAGGTGGGTGGAGGCAGTTGCGCCGATGATGACTGGGTCGGTGGTCTGGGTGACGTAATAGCGGTCGGCGTCGGAGGCATAGTAGCCCAAGCCTTCGCCGTGCGGCTGGGGTGGCGTGGCCGGCAGTCGGCCGATCTGGTCAACCTCCGCCTGAAGCTTCTGAACGATACCGCTGAGGCTGTCGAGACGTTCGGCGATGGTCATTTGGTCCCGTCGCCATGCGACGAAAAAACAGAGGGCGACGGCCGTCAGGGCCAGCAACAGTGTGGACCGAAAGACCATCTTGCGGCGGTTCTGCATCTGAATGCTGGCGGCCCGGCGTTCGACGGGCGTGGAGGGAGGCCTGACCGTCCTCGGCGGGTTGCTCCGGGATTCATCACTGGTCGGCATGTCGGTCATGAGTGTTCGTTTCTCGTGGACGCCGAACGGCCTGCGGTGAGCCGAGGCGGCGGCAAACTATCCGCATTGTAATGATCGTCCGTCATTATCAGCAAACCGCGGCACCGGGCCCTGTATGGCGATCAGGTATCACGCACGGGGCGCGATGTGTTGATCCTGCCCGCGAGGAGCGACTCGATGGCAACGGAGAGTCCGCCCTGGTCGTGGGACGGAGCGTGCCATGCCGCGGCCTGCCTGACCCGGGGTACGGCGTTGCCCATGGCGATGCCCAGGCCGGCCCGCGAGATCATCTCCAGGTCGTTGATATCGTCGCCGACGGCCACGACCTGATCGGGTGTGATGGCCCAGCGGGTCATGAGATGGCCCAGGCCGTGCCACTTGTTCACTTCAGGGGCGAAGCATTCCACGACGTGGAAGCCGTAATTCGGCGCATAGATGGGGTTGAACTTGATTTCCCGGTCGGGGAAGACCGCGGACAGCTCGGCCATGAGCGGCCCGGCCCGGTCGCGTTCCTCGATGACGCTGAAGCGGAGAGGCTCGTTGGGGCCGGGGGCCCACTGGTCGGCGCGATGGACGCGGGTAGGCGTCATGGCGAGCCAGCGTTCGCAGGCGTTGGCATTGCGTCGGCCGCGGATGAGCAGGTAGTCGAAGCCGGCCTGGTCGGCGTCGTACAGGCAGAGAACCGGGTAGTCGTGCTCGCGGAAGAAGGCGACGACGCGTTCGGCCAGCGGGGGCGCGATCGGACTGCGGCAAAGGGTTCGGCAGATCTTGAGGTCGCTGACAACGGCGCCGAACACGAAGACGCCGGCGTCAAGATCGAGTCCGAGCTGATCGAGGACCTCGCGGGTTTCGGTGAGCGATCGGCCGGTGCAGATGCAGACGTACAGGCCGGCCTGGTGCGCGCGGTGAAGGGCTTCCCGATTGGGGTCGGGGAGCTGGTTACGCGAATCCATCAGCGTGCCGTCGACGTCGACGGCCAGCAGTCGATAGGGAATGGTCATGCCTGAGGGTCGCCAGGGCGCAGGTTGAGGTTACTTGATGGTCTGGGCCTTGATCTGTTCGGACTCGCCCGGCTGATTGACGTTGGGGCTCTTGCCCACCATGCCGCGTTGCGGGTCCACCCAGGTCTTGCCCACGACCTTGCCCTGATCGAAATAGATCGTGGCGTTGATCGACCGGTTCTCGTCGGAGTAGAGCCAGGTCTGATCGATGGTCTGCCAGGGCGGGCCGAGGGTGGCCTGGACCGCATCGGAGGCCATGCCGTCGTGTACGGTTTCCCACCGCTGGTAGGTGAGCTTTTCAGCGCAGCCGATGGCCAGCAGACCGAACAGCACAATCAAGCCGAAGGCAAACAGTCTGGTTTTCATGATGGTCTCCTCGAACCACGCGGACTTAAGTTCGTTTCATCGGGCGGTGGCTTCCGGCGGCGACTCCGCCGGAGTTTCGCCGGCCCGGGTGAATTCGATCACGTATTCATCCTGGATGGTTGTATCCCATGGAGTGCGGTAAGTGGTGGTGAAGAGGTACTTGCGGCCGGGGCGGATTGATCCCCCGCCCTGGGTCCAGGCCAACTGGAATTCATACATCTGGGCCCTGGACCAGTGGTTCCTGACATCCTCGACGCTGGTGAGGGGCTTCTCCCAGAACTCGATGCGCTGCCCGCGGCGTTCCTGGGACGCCTGGCGGTATTCCCAGAGCTCGAAGTAGAACATCCCGACCGCCTTGACGGGATCGCCGAACCGATCGACCGGTCGGATGATCGCCAGGATTCCATCGGGGATGTCATCGTCGTTGAAGCTGCGGATCTTGGTGAACGGTTCGATCTTGACCTCGGACGGGAGCATCAGGGAGAGCATCTCGATCCGGTCGCGCTCCTGGGGCATTCGATCGGGCCCGCTGGAACGGCAGCCCGCCAGGGCGACGGCCGCGCAAAGCCCGAGAACCCGCATGCGTGTCGAACGAGGTTGCAGCATGGGGAGCGATTGTAGAAAGCCTTGCGGTACACTGTCAAGACAGGTCCGATATGACTCCGGGAGTTGCAGGCGGCCGACGCCCCGGGGGCTGCCTGGTGCCGCCTCGGGAAGAAATCGTTTCCGAGGAATCGGTGGAAACCGCACGGAAGGGCCTGTCCTTTCTAACCGATAGTGAGTACGAAGATACCCGAGAGTCAGGAGTCTGAAGTCAAGGTTACCCCATGCCTGAATTCGAGTTGTCGAAAGTTCCGACCGAGATTGTGAGGCTGTTGCTGTCCAGGGGCACGGGGATTCCCCCGCTCCTGTGGACCGTCCAGCAGAACCTTCCGGCCCGCAAGGCCCTGGATCAGAAGGACAACCAGGGTTTGTTCGGCACCCCGGAGATCAGGGATGAACAGATGGCGGCGGCGGTACGGGGGTTGTTGTACCTCTATACGGGCTGGCCGGCCGAGGCTCAGCAGTACGCGGCCCTGGCGGCGCCCGGTGAGCATGCGTACATCGCGGGGCTTTGTGAGCGTCAGCTCGGGCATGCCGACGCGGCCAAGAACTGGTTCCGGAAACTCGGAGCCCGGCCGGTCTCGGCGCCGCCGTTTGAACGGGTGATGCAACTGCTGCGTACGGAGTCCGACCCGGCGATCAAGCGATTCCGCGAGATCGTGGAACAGCAACGGGCCTGGGAGGCGTTCGCCTTCATAGATCTCTTTGAAGCGGCACGCGCGGGCCGCCTCTCGCCGGCCGGCGAGAAGCTGGTATGCAGGCTGCAGGACATGGAGTTTGAGGCGCTCTTCGTCCGGTGCTTCGAGTGCGCGGTGGGCAGGAGCATAGCGAAACGGAAGGTAATTTCCGAAGTCGACGAACAGCGGCGCGAGCAGGAGCACAAGCGAAAGATGGCGGAGCGCCGCGAGCGCATGGCGCGTCAGCGAAAGATGGCCGAGGCCAGGAAGGCCGCCGGGCGGAAGGAGGAGAAGTCCCGGAACGAGGCTCCGCCGCCGGTGCCAAAGGTCAATGTTCTGTGCCCGAAGTGCGGGGCGATGGTGTTTGTCGCGGAGGGGCTGCGGGGCAAGCCGGCCCGGTGTACCAGGTGTACCGCGCTGTTCCTGGTGCCCAAGAAGAAGCATTCACCCGACACGGCCAGGAAAACCATCTCGGCTGGTTAAAAGAGGTAAAAAGCTCATCCGATGGCGGGTCACGGGGGATTGCCGAACTCGAGGACCCAGTAGACGCCGTGCTGCCCGCCGGTGCGGACGCCGAGGCCCATCTCCCGCCACTGGGCGGCCAGGATGTTCTGGCGGTGAAGGGTGGAGGCCATCCATTCGGCCATGACCTGTTCGGGCGAGGTCTGTCCGCCCGCGAGATTCTCACCGACGGCCAGGTAGATGTACCCCGCGTCGAGGGCCCGCTGCCCGGGCTCCTCCCCCGTGTAGGGATTGGTGTGGCCGAAGAAGTGGCCCTCGATCATTTCGCAGGCGTAATCCTCGGCCATCTGGTCGAGTTGGGTACTGAAGGTGACGGCCAGGAGTCCGCGGCTGGTTCGTTCCTGGTTGATGAGATCGAATACCCGCTCCCGCAGGGTCTGCTCGTTGGCCGGGGTATGGCAGGTGCTGGAGGCCGGCTGAATGCCCTCCACGATCATGCTGGCGATCGGCGAGGCCGGCGGACCCTCGCCGGAGCCGGGGCACCCGGCCAGAGTGGGCACCAGAGCGCATAGCCAGAGGGGCAGCACCAGCATGGAAACCGGCCGACGCATCAGCAAAGAAGCCCTCCATAGGGGAACTCGTTCAATATAATCACCGTTATCATCGGTTGTCCAGTACCGAATTGGGAACTTGCTTTGCCGGAAGGATTTATGATTTCTCCGCCCGGCCGGGACGCCCGGTGATTCTGTCGAAGGCCGGGATTGCGGAACTTCCGACCGGGTATGGGGTTGGGTTCGCTGCGAGGCCGGGGTTTTTCGTGAGCCTCGTCAGTTCGCCCCCCCCAAGCCAATTCCGTCGGGTGCGTTGTTATCAGACGTGACGTGGGTTCCGTGCTTGTGAGCCGGTTCCGGGGGCTCAGGGTACGCAGACGATCTGGCCGACGTTGGCCGCGTACCAGTCAAGCCATTCGGGCGTCGGCTCGAACAGCTCCACCAGGGTGCCCGGGCACGGGGTGAAGTATCTGAAATGCAGCATGAAGGGGGAGAGTTTGGCCATGGCGTCGGATTTGTCGTGTCCCAGGACGACGATGCGGTACAGGGCAGCGGCGGCGCCGGTGCGGTCGGCGCCGGACTCGCAATGGAGCAGGAAGGGCGTCTCGGCGGTCCGCAGGGCGGTCAGCAGATCGTCGAGCAGGTCGGCCGAGGGCAGGCGGCTTGCGCTCGTGGGCAGGTCGATTAAGGTGATCCCCAACTCCTCACAGACGGCCCGCTCGACGTCATACCAGGGCTTGCCGGGGTTGGGGCCGCGGAGATTGATCACGGTCTTGAGTTTGAGACGGGCGACGGCCTCGCGGAGGCCCGCGTTGTCCGGCTGGGCGGATCGGTAGGCTCGGCCGGGGTCGAGGACGTGGAAATTGAACAACGGCACGTTTTCCTCCGGCGTGATCGGCGCGCAGGAGGCAACGCAGAGCAGCAGGGCCGGCCAGACGAAACGAAGGGTTCTCTGTTTCAGAAAAAACGACCGCCGGCTGGAGCCTGTCATTTCGCGCATTGGCCACGAACTCCCTGCGTGAAGGAAACTCGAATCCACGGACACCGTGGATCGGAGAGTATACTATCGGAGACCCGCGGCCAGGCCCAGCATTTGTTCTGCGATTGCCGGTTGGCATCGGGGCGGCTTGCCGTTAACCTGTCGTGTGCGATGACCGATTCCGAAAACACCGCCGCGATGCCGACGACGCGCGACGGCGACGTGCTGCTGGACGTGCGCGATCTCAAGACGCATTTTCCGGTGCGGAAGGGAGTGTTTTCGCGCGTGCATGCATGGGTCAAGGCGGTGGACGGGGTGAGCTTCCAGGTTCGCCGCGGCAGGACGCTCGGGCTGGTCGGCGAAAGCGGGTGCGGCAAGACGACGGTCGGGCGGACGGTGCTGCGGCTCATCCCCGCGACCGCCGGCACGGTTCAGTTTGACGGGCTGAATGTCTTCTCACTGGGCCGCCGCGAGCTGCGCGGACTTCGCCGGCGGATGCAGATCATTTTCCAGGATCCCTTCGGGAGCCTGAACCCGCGAATGACGGTGGGCACGATCGTGGGCGAGGCGTTGACGGTTCACGGCATCGCCCGGGGGCGGGAGCGCGACCGGCGGGTGGCGGAGCTGCTGGAGCGATGCGGGCTGAGCGCGTCGTACATGCGCCGGTATCCGCACGAGTTTTCGGGCGGCCAGCGGCAGCGGATCGGGATCGCCCGGGCCCTGGCCCTGAACCCGGACCTGATCGTGTGTGACGAGCCGGTCAGCGCGCTGGACGTGTCGATCCAGTCGCAGATACTCAACCTCCTGCAGGATCTGCAGGACGAGTTCGGCCTGAGCTACCTGTTCATCGCCCACAACCTGGCGGTGATCGAGCACTTCAGCGACGAGGTCGCGGTGATGTACCTGGGGCGGATCGTCGAGAAGGCCTCGGCGGATGAGATCTACCGCAACCCGAAGCACCCGTACACGCAGGCCCTGCTGTCGGCGGTGCCGGAGCCGGACCCGGTCCGGCGGAGCCGGCGGATCGTGCTGGCCGGCGAGGTTCCGAGCCCGCTCAATCCGCCGTCGGGGTGTGCTTTCCACCCGCGATGCCCGCTGGCGATCGAACAGTGCCGGATCGAGACCCCGGCCTTGATCTGCCGGGGCAACTGCGAGGCCGACCACGTGGTTGCCTGCCACCGAGCCGACAAAATCACCCCCACGTCGCTCCTGGACCTGACCGCGAGCACCCCGGCCGCCCAGGCGTCGTGAGACAAATAGCGAGAAGGCAAAACCTCACAACGTCATAAAGCCGGAAAGTAACGATCGAGAGCGGTCTTGCCGCCGTCGGTCTTCTTTGTGTCTTGGTGCCTTGGTGGTTCACTCCCTCTTTGGTTCACAGGGCGATCCGGTCGATGCCATCCCGGCCGGGTGGCCCATCCTTCGCGCAGCGAAGGGTGGGGTCGCGATGATCGATTCCGCTGAAGAACCTCAAAAGAAGAGCATCCGAGTCGCCACCGGATGGGGATGAAGGGCGGTTTTTCGGCCATCCGGGCTGATTTCCCGGGTTGCCGGGGCTTTCGGCCCAGACCGGGGCATTTTCGATCCGTCAGGGTGAAACTTTTGGCCGGCGGGCGGTGTTGAAGTAGGTGGAAAGTGAATCAAGCCCGGTTTCGGGGTGGATGCCTCGATATCAGGACGGCCTGGGTCCGCCGGCTTCGACATGTTCAACGGTCAGCGGATGATTCTGTGGGCCTCCTTACTGGAACGGGTCAGCTCCGGCTGACCCACGCCGCCCTGATCCTCGAAACCGAGAAGTGACCCGCCGGGGGTGTCGCGGCCTGGCGGGCGGGTCTTGCTTGACTGCATTCCCCCCGCCGGATATACGCATAGCTTCGTGTCGGATCGTCCCTTGTGAAACGCTGCAACAGAAGGAAACCAATCATGTTCAGGATGCATGGGCAGAGGGTCGGTATTGTCGGCGGTGTGCTGTTGATGGTGCTGGCTTGGCCGAGTTTGCTCTGGGCCCAGGCGCCGGCCAGCGCTCCGGCGACCGCGACCGCGCCGGTGCTGCCGCCGGACCCGATGGTGATTCTCAAGGCGATTCCGGGCGATGCAACCGGATTTCTCGTTGTGCGAAATCTGAAGGAGCTGAACGGGGACCTGATGGGTCTGGCTGGCTCGCTCGGTCTGCCGCTGGGTGCGAACGGGTTGTTCCCGGCGCCGCTGGACTGGGTGAAGGAGATGGCGGGGCTTGCGGAAGGCATCGACGACAACGGCAGCCTGGGCGTGGCCCTGCTGAACTGCGCGGACGCCAAGTCGAACGATGAGGTCACCAGTAAGGTCGTCCTGTTCATCCCCACCAACAACGTGGAGGCGCTGTTGACGGCGCTGGGCGGGCAGAAGGACCAGGATATCTACGCGGTGAACCTGGGCGGCCAGGCATTGGTGGCGGCGCCGATGGGGCGGTTCCTGGCGGTTTCCCAGTCCTCCGAGACGCTGCGGGCGGTCGCCAAGGCCCAGGGCGAGGGCGAGGGCATCGCCAAGACAATGTCCCCGAACCGCGTCGAGGCCTACCAGGCGCAGGACGTGTTCGGCTGGGCGGATTTGCGGGGGTTCTCGAAGGACCTTCGCGACGGCGTCAGCAACACGCTGCTGGGCATGATGGCCATGGCCAACATGGCCGAGATGAACATGCAGGACCAGACGGCGGTGAAGCAGGGCGAGGACGCCGTCCGGAAGCTGGAGAAGTTCATTGACGAAAGCCGGGAGCTGTCGCTCGGCCTGGCCCTGGATCGCAGGGGCGTGAGCCTCAGCTTCTTCTTCCGAATGGATCCCGAGTCCTCCCTGGGCAAGGAAATGAAGGCGACCAAGGCGGTGGACGGCACCTTGCTGGCCGGTTTGCCGGACGAGCCGACGGTCCTCGTGCTCGGGACCGTGGTGGGGCAGACCGAACAGTCCGGGCTGCCCGACTGGGTGGACGCGGTGCTCAGCAGCGGGGGGGTTAGCGAGCACCTGACGCCCGAGCAGTCGGCGGCGCTGAAGGAAGGCATGTTGAAGGTCTTCGGCGACATCGAGATGGCCAACCTCAGCCTGGCGAACCTGCCGGCCGAGGCCAGGCTCGGGTTGTTCAGCGTGGTGGCGGTGGCCCGGGTGAAGGACAGCGGACAGTACATCGAGCAGAGCCACAAGCTGTTTGACGTGGTGAAGGGGATCGTGGCCACCGCGGCCGGCAAGACCGCCGAAGGCCAGGCGCCGCAGGAAGGCCAGGCCGACCCGGTCAAGGCGGCGGCCGACGCCATTCAGTGGAAAACAAAGGCCGAGGAGGTGGCCGGGGTGCCCGTCGATCACCTGGTGGTGGATCTGGCGGCGATTCCCGACGCGGGCGAGGAGGACGTGCAGAAGATCAAGGGCGTCGTCGGGCCGGAAGGCATCCTGATCCGCGTGGCCGCGGTGGACAAGCAGCACGTGGTGCTGGCGTTCGGCGGCGGCGCCGAGCGGATGGCGAAGGTGATCGAACTGGTGAAGAGGGGCGACTCTCCGCTGGCCAAGGGCGGCGTGCAGACGATCTCGAAGCGGCTGCCGGCCGGTCCGCGGCTGATGGAGGGTTACGTGCACGTGGACCAAGTCCTGAAGCTGGTCACGACGGTGGTGACGCAGCTCGGCGAGCCGATGCCCGTCCCCCTGGTCATGCGCAACCCCGGCCCGATTGCGTTCTGCGTGAACCGGGTGGAGGATACGGCCCAGGAATTCCACCTGGTGCTGCCGACGGAGCTGATGCTGTCGGTCAAGGAAGCGATCGCACCGCTGCTGCAGATGTTCATGGGCGGCGGCCCGGAGGGCATGGACATGGAGATGCCCCCGCCGACGCCGGAGAGCGGGGTGCAATAAGAGCGCGTCCTGAAACCCTGAAATCCAACCCGGCTGGAAGCCCTTGACACGCACAGGCAGGCACGCAGACAGGCCGCAGGCAGGGGTTTCAGGACGCACTCTAAACCGGAGGCCGCGACTCGGTAATACTGAGTGACACAATACACGGGGGCCACGGAGTCAATTCTCCGCGGCCCCCGTGTTTTGCGCGCTGGAGGGATATGTTCTGGTATAGGGAGTTGGGTGAGGAGAGCCCTGGGTGAGCAATCACCCAGGGCCACCCAGCCAAAAACGGGTGTGGGAGGAACGTACTCTTGTCACGTTATCGCCTGGCCTTGACGAGACCCGCCGGGGCGGGCATATTGCGGTGATGCAGTGATGAAAAGGGCCGGAGGAGGGCAAATCGTCAGATGGCACGGAAGCACCACAAGCCCAACCGCAGTCCCGTTCTCGAGTACAGACAACTACCGGTGGAGGAACTCCGAAACCGGGTCCGACACTACCGCCAAGCCGACAACCTGCGTGCGGCCATTGACGTGGCCAAGGAGTGCTATCGGCGCGAGCCGACGCCGGAGCACGCACAACTTCTGGGATCGCTTTACATCGATCGTGGCCGGCAGCTCATCGAGAAAAACCTCCATGCCGAAGCTCTCATGGTGTTGAACAACGCCCTGGCGCTGGGGCAGGGCAGTGTCGAGTTGCTCCACATGGTGTTTGAGTGCGGGCTTCGCGGCGGGCAGTATGCGTCGGCGGCGGTGGCGTTGAATCGGTTGCAGGATCCCGCCGACCGGCGGCGGGCGTCATGCCTGCTGGCCGACGAGGCGGTGGTTCGCGGGGAGGTCGTCGAACGTTTGTGCGAACCGGCGGTCCGCGAGGACGCGGGCCGGATCCGGCGGGCGTTTGCCGCGTTCGAGAAGGGTGACGATTCAGCGGCCGCGGCCGAGCTGAAGGCGGTCGGGCTGACGAGCCCGTGCGCCGGATGGAAGTGGCTTCTTCTGGGGCTGATGGCGTTTGTGAGGAGTGACAAGGACCGCGCCCGCACCAGTTGGGAGCGAGCCGTCGGCGGCGGGCGGGCCGCCTGCCTCAGTTCGCTGCTCCGATCGATGCTCACTCCAACCGCGGATGCCCGCCCGGAGGTTTCACCTGATCTGCTCGCCAAAGCCGCGCGGCATTTTGACAACCCCCGGGCGGCCATGCTGCAGCAGATCAAAGAGGCCCTGACGGCCAACAGGCCCGATCATGCCCTGGAGATCTGTGGGCGGCTTCTGGCCGGGCTCGACGCCGACGAACGAGGCGCCTACGCCTTGCGATTGGCCCGTGCCATCGCTCAGGCGGCGTGCAAGCGAGAGGCGCCCGGTCGTCGCTTCCTGCGTCTCTTCGGGCCGTTGCCCGAGGACCCGCGCCTGGTCCGGACGGCGGCGATCGATTTGGAGAAGGAAGACCCGCTGGAAGCGATCGGCCTCTGGAAGTATTTCCTGGACCGGCTGGCGGAAGTGAAGGCCGTCCCGCCGCACCTGCGGGGCCGGGCGACCGCCTTGATCTGGGAGCGGATGGGTGACCTGGCGGCGAAGATCGCGAAGCGGGATTCGAGATTCGGCTCATTCCTCGACGGCGACGAGCCGACGGACCACGGCGCCGTCAGTTACTACCGCAACAGTCTCCGGCACGATCCGGCGGACTTGCGAACGCATGAGAAGCTGATGGATCTGCTGATCCGGCTCGATCGCAAGAAGCATGCGGAACGCCAGGCCTCCGAGATCCTCCAACATTGGCCCGCGAACATCAAGGGCCTGCTGTTCCTGGGGAAAAGGTGCGTCGACCGCGACGCCTTCCGCAAGGCCCTGGGCTATTTCGAGCGGGCGCGGCAGGCGGAGCCCTTCAACGACCAGATCCGCGACCAGATGCAGTACTGTTATCTGAGGTCCGCCCGCCGCCGGATGGAGCAGGACAAGTTCGACCTCGCCCGCGAGGATTACCGGCAGGCCGAATCGCTGCGAAGCCCCACAGGCTCCTCCGGGTTCGTGCACTGCAAGTGGGCGGCGCTTGAATGGCGAGCCGGCGATGCGGCCCAGGCCGAGGCTTTGGTGGAGCGGGCCTTGGCCTGCGACGCCGAGCGGGTGTCCGTCTGCCTGCAGCTCGTGGTCGAACTCGAGCAGGCGAATGCCCCGTTGGAGGTCCGGGACCGATTCGCGCTCCGCCTCGAGCAGGAATGGCACAATCCGCCCACCGCGGCGGCCGCGGCGGCCATGGCATTACTGCTTGTGACCTTCGACAAGACGGGGGTGGAGTATCCCAGCCGCAAGCTGCACGACCGGGCATTGATCGCCTACCTGGACCGGGCGGGCAGGGAGTTGAGTTTCACCGAAGAGCAACTGATGCTGGTCTGCACTTACCTGATGGGGGTCCAGGCACGTAAGGCTCTGGAACCCCTGGCTCGACAGGGGGTCGAGCGGTTCCCAGCCAATCACCTCTTCGTGCTGCTGCTGGGTCATGCCCAACTGCATGAGGGCGGGGGGAAACTGCCGAAATCGACGATTCGTTTGTTGGACGAAACCGGCCGGCGAGCGATGGAAGCGGGAGACCTTGAGATCGTCTCCCAGATTGCCATCCTGCTCGCCGAGGCGTCGCAAATCCGCCCAGGCGGGCTTGGCCGCCTGCGCAGAGCGGTGCGGACGTTGTCCGGGCGCGGCAAAGAGGACGTCCTGGACCTGCCGTTCGATCTGTCCCCGCCGCCCCGTCGGCGACGGCAGCGGGACGAGAGCCAGCTCTACCTGTTCGAGGACATCTTCGGATTGACGGAGGATGCGTGATGGCCAATCCCTACGCCATCTTGAGCGTCACACCGGCGGACGGAGACGAGGCCATCCGCCAGCGCTACCTGGAGGCCGTTCGTCGATTCCCGCCGGAACGATGCCCGGACGAGTTCAAGCGTGTTCGCAATGCTTATGAGCTGATCAAGGACGTGCGCAGCCGCCTCGCGTTCCTTCTGTTCGAGCCTTCCCAGGGGGAGACGCTCGATGAACTGTTGGAGGAAGAGAAATGTCGGAATGTCCCGAGGCGTATGGGGCTCACGACTCTATTGAGACTCTTGGACCAGGCCCGGTAGTCCCGCCGGAGGCAAGGCAGGAGATCGAAGCGGTCCTATCGGCCTTTCGGGGATGGCTGCTGGTGGCCGAACAGTGGCGGCTTGCGCTTGTGGCCCCGTCTGACGAGGCCGCGGCAGCGGAATCGGCCGCCGACCTGCACACCCTGTTGGCGGAGTTGATCGCACTCAAGCAGGAGGTCCGGCTGGAGGCCCGGGGTGGCAAGACCGCTCGGGCGGAACTGGACCAGGCGGTCGGGGAGTTCCGCCAGGGCGTCGATCACGTCCAGCAACAGGCCCAACGGCTGCTCGACCCCCTGGTTCGCGAACGCGACCAGTTGCGCGATGAAATGAACGACCAGCTTGAGGCCCAGCGGCGGAGTTGGCTCGAACTGCTGCTCGACGTCCGCGAAGCCCTGGTCCGGGGCGAGGAGACCTCCGGTCAAGCCGCCCGGCGGCTGGGCTGGCGGCGATGGTTCGTGCCGCGCGGGCTTCTCGACGGCCTCCTGGAAGGGTATCGGCTGGCATCGCGGCGGATCGACGGCGCGCTGGACGCGCGAGGCGTCCGGCCCATCGAGTGTGTCGGGCAGCCGGTGGATCCGGAGCGGATGCGTGTGGTGGACGTCGTTCAGTCCGACAGTCTGCCCGAAGGCCGGGTGGTCGAGGTGGTGCGCTGCGGGTACACGTGCAAGGAGAAGGTGATCCGTTACGCGGAAGTGCGAGCGGTGGTACGGAGACCATGAACATGGAAGCGGAACCGATTATCGGAATTGATCTGGGAACAACCAATTCGGAAGTTGCGGTGATCGAGAACGGCCGTCCGCGAGTGCTGGCCGAGGAGGGCCGGGCGATCCTGCCGTCGATCGTCGGCCTGGCCGAGGACGGGCGGTTGCTGGTGGGCGAGCCGGCCAGGAACCAGTGGCTGCTGGCCCCCGCCCGCACCATTCGTTCGGTCAAGCGGCGGATGGGTGAGGACGTCAAGTTGCCCATGGGCGACCGCGAGTTCTCGCCGCAGGAAGTCTCGGCGATGATCCTCCGCACGTTGAAGGGCCGTGCCGAACAACACCTGGGACGTCCGGTCGGCAAGGCCGTCATCACCGTGCCGGCCTACTTCAACGACGCCCAGCGCCAGGCCACGCGCGAAGCCGGCGAACTGGCCGGGCTGGAGGTGGTGCGTATCCTGAACGAGCCGACCGCTGCCGCGCTCGTCTACGAAGCCGACCAGACCGCCTCGCAGACGATACTGGTCTATGATCTCGGCGGCGGCACGTTCGACGTCAGCATCGTGCGGATCGAGAAGGGCGTGCTCGAGGTCCTGTCCAGCCACGGCGACACGCACCTGGGCGGCGACGATTTCGACGCCCTGCTGATTCAGCGCGTGGCCGACGAATTCCAGAAGGCCCACGGGATCGACCTCCGCGCCGATGCCCGCGCTCATTCCCGGTTGTGGCGGGCCGTCGAGCTGGCCAAGATCCGCCTGTCCACCGAGCCGTACGCCCAGATAAGCGAGGAGTTTATTGCCGAAAAGGACGGCCTGCCGCTGCACTTGTCGATTGAGTTGAGCCGTCACGAGTATGAGCAGATGATCCGCCCGCTGATCGAACGGACTCTCGAGGCGGCGCAGACCGCACTGAATGGCGCCCATCTGACGGCTGCCCAGATCGATCGGATTGTCCTGGCCGGCGGGGCAACCCGCACACCGCTGGTCGGCGAGGAGTTGCAGCGGCGCACCGGGTGTGAACCACACCAGGAGGTGGACCCCGATTTGTGCGTGGCGATGGGCGCCGCCATCCAGGCCGGCATCATCCAGGGGGCCGAGGTCGGCGCGGTGCTGGTCGACGTGACGCCCCACACCTTCGGCGTGAGTTACCTGGGCGAACGCAACGGGATGCCTTACCCGTATTGCTTCAGCCCGATCATTCACAAGAACACGCCGCTGCCCACCTCGCGAACCGAGGTCTACTACACCGTCTATGAGGACCAGGAGTCCGCCGAGGTCGAGGTGTTCCAGGGCGATTATCCGGACGCGCTCAAGAACGTGCGAATCGGCCAGTTCGTGGTTGAAGGGTTAAGCAGGGGCCCTGCCAACAGCCCGATCACCTGCCGGCTGGACCTGGACCTGAACGGCATGCTGAAGGTGACGGCGCGGGAGAAGAAGACCGGCCTGGAGAAACAAGTGGTCATCAACAACGCGATGAGCCGGTTCGAGATCAAGGAGATGGACGCCGCCGCCCACCGGCTGCGCGAGCTGTTCGGCGATGAAGAATGGGATGAGCAGGGGGAGGAGTCGACGGAGGCCGATCGGACGGCCGGCGATTCCGCGGACTCATCGACCGCCGCCATCCTGCAGCGGGCGAGGGCCTTGCTGCCCGAGATTCCCGCCGAGGACCGCGATGAGGTTATCGGGCTGATCGAACGTATCGACGATGCCCGCAAGGCCGGCGAGCCCGCCCGGGCGAGCAGCGCGGTTCGAGACCTGGAAGACATTTTGTTCTATCTGGAGGAGTCCAGGTGAGCGATGTTGGGACGTCTGGCGCCGCGGTCATCGGCCGCACGCGTTGCCCGACCTGCGGCGCTGCTCGCCACGGCGAGAGCGTCTGCCATCGCTGCAAGAGCGATCTGCGGCCGTTGATCGATCTCGAACTTAGCGTCGATGCCCTGACCGCCAGGGCCCGACGATGTTACGCCCGAGGGTGGTACCGTCAGGCTGCCGCTCTCGCCGGCAAGGCGGTCTCCCTGGAGCAATCTCCGGAAAGCCTCTCCTTGCTGGCCTGCGCCAGTATCATGGCGGGGGATTTCCCTTCCGCGGCCGGTGCCTGGCGGCGGGCACTTCAAGACCCGCCCGGCTGACATAGTCCGTCGGCCACATCCGGATTCATCTGAAAGGTCCGGGGGCGATAATGCCAAGGCCCCATTCGAAGATATAAACCACTGTAAATGCAATGGATATGATTCGTCACGGCCAAATAGAGATTGGGCCGGAACAGCACAACGGCCGGCCTGACCGGTGGATATGGGGCCAAGGCCGGATCTCCCTCGCGTCACTTCGGGCACCACAGCTCCAAATTGACAAAGTCGGGTCGGCAAAGATCCGAGATAGTTGGAGAAGATAAGGCATGGACGAACCGGTGTCGCTCCGTCGAGAGGGGAAGACAGGAGCGAAATACGGAGCGGGGAGGGGACAGGTGGTCCGAGTCCGTCGGCTCTTTGGGAACACACATGACGCTAGACGACCTGGCACTCGCTGTTGTGGGGATTGAACCCGGCGATCTACAGGAGCTTGCGCATATTTACGGACATTTGGAGTCGCTGGGGACGTCGGGAGAGCTGCCGGCCGCCGCGGACCGGATTCTCGGCGACGCCATCCGGTGTGTCGAGCAGATCATCCTCGAGAATTGCCCCGATGCCGCTCAGACGATTGCCGAATTGGCGGCTCATATCACTGCGTTGCAGAAACTCTGCGAATACGGCGATCCTTGTGATGCCGTTTCTCCGCTCGGTGGTTCCGGCGGCCCGCCGAGTGAACGGCAGCCTCCGGCCGGGCCGACGAAGGCGGACCCGGCGGCAACCGTCGCAGATCTAATGACGGGTAGCGGTCGCCCGCAGGCGGCCGGTGCGGCGGGATCATCGCGGGCGGCTAGCGATGTCATCGCTTTCGATCCGGCGCTGCTGGCCGAGTTCGTCACCGAATCCCTCGAACACCTCGATCGGGCCGAGGGCATCCTGCTGGACCTCGAAACCAACCCCAACAATCCCGAGGGGGTCAACTCGATCTTCCGGGCCTTCCACACCATCAAGGGCACCAGTGGTTTCCTGGGTCTGCCCCGCATCAACATCGTAGCCCACAAGGCTGAAACGCTGCTCGACCGCGCCCGCAAGGGCGAGATTGCTCTGGCCGGCGGCTACGCGGATCTGACCTTGGCGTCGACGGACCTCCTGAAACAGCTCATCGAGCAGGTCCGGGCGGGACTTGACGGCACGATCGCGCCGGAGCCGGAGGGCGTCGACGCGCTGCTGGACCGGCTGGACGCCCCCGACGAGCCGCTGCCCTGCGAGTCTCAGCCGATGCGGCTGGGGGAGATTCTCGTCGCCAAGGGCAAGGCCGATCGCGAGGTGGTGGAAACGGCCGCCGAAACCGCCGGCAAGAAAATCGGCGAACAACTCGTGCGGCAAGGCGTGGTGTCGCCCCGCGACGTGGTCGATGCCCTGCGGACCCAGAAGCAGAGCGGAGCCGCCGCCGGTGTCGGCACGGATGCCACCCTTCGCGTGAGCATGGCCCGGCTGGACCGGCTCATCGACATGGTCGGCGAGCTGGTCATCGCTCAAGCCATCGTCAGCCAGGATCCCGTCGTCCGCGACACCGACAGCCAGGCCCTGTCCCGCAAGGTTTCCCAACTCGACAAGATCACCCGCGAGTTACAGGATCTGACGCTGTCGATGCGGATGGTCCCCCTCAAGGGCATGTTCCAGAAGATGGCCCGCCTGGTGCGCGACGTAGCCCGCAAGTCCGGCAAGGACGTGCGGTTCGTCACCGAAGGCGACGAGACCGAAATCGACCGCAATATGGTGGATGCCATCAGTGATCCGCTGGTCCACATGATGCGCAACGCGGCGGACCACGGCATCGAACCGCCCGAGGAGCGCGTCCGGGCTGGTAAAAGCCCCCAGGGCACGATTGCCCTGCGGGCGCGTCACGCCGCCGGCAAGGTGATCATCGAGGTCCAGGACGACGGTCGGGGCATCGACTCCCGGCGCATCCTGGCCAAGGCCGTCGAGCGCGGGCTCGTCGAGGCCGGCCGCGATCTGCCCGAGGCCGAAATCTTCGACCTGTTGTTCGCGCCGGGCTTTTCCACCGCGGAAAAGGTGACCGACGTTTCGGGACGCGGTGTCGGGATGGACGTGGTCAAGAAAAACATCGATTCGCTCCGCGGGCGGGTCGAGATCACCTCCGCCAAGGGGGCGGGATCGACCTTCAGCATAAGCCTGCCGCTGACGCTGGCCATCATCGACGGCATGCTCCTGCGGGTCGGACGGCAGACTTACATCCTGCCCACGGTCACCATCGAGCAGGCCCTGCGACCCGAGCCCGGCGACCTGTCGACCGTCAAGGGCCGGGGCGAACTGGTCATGCTCCGCGGGAAGCTCATCCCGATGTTCCGGCTGCACCGGCTGTTCGCCGTGCCCGGCGCGTGCGAAAACCCGACCGAGGCCCTGCTGGTGGTGGTCGAGCATGAGGCCCAGCGGATCGCCATGCTCGCCGACGAGCTGCTCGGACAGCAGCAAGTGGTCATCAAGTCTCTGGGATCGGCCCTGGGCGAGGTACCGGTCGTCTCGGGGGCCGCCATCCTCGGCGACGGCCGGGTCGGTTTGATTCTCGACGTGGGCGGCATCATCCGCGTGGCGCGGGGAGCCGCCGAAGAAGAGTCCGCATAAAACATTCGCACCGTCGCGGCAGGGCGGCGCGGAGAGCTAAATCACTGCCGGTTTATTGGAGTCCCGCGCATGTCCACGGCAACGGCAACAGCGAGCACCGTGCCATCCGCCCCCGCAACCCAGGCCCGCGGGCGCGACTTGGGAGGTAAATACCTTACCTTCGTGTTGGCCGACGAGGAGTACGGCCTGGAAATCCTCAAGGTCCGCGAGATCATCGGGATGATGGACATCACCGCCGTGCCGCGCACGCCGGAGTTCGTCAAGGGCGTGATCAATCTCCGCGGCAAGGTCATCCCCGTGGTCGATCTGCGGCTGAAGTTCGCCATGACCGCCGCCGAGGCGACCGAGGAAACCTGCATCATCGTGGTCGACGTCGGCCGGATCGAGATGGGCATCGTCGTGGACAAGGTCTCCGAGGTGCTCAATATCTCCCCGGAGGACATCGAGCCGCCGCCGTCCTTCGGAGTGTCGGTGGACACGAACTTCATCCTGGGCATGGGCAAGGCGAACAACCGTGTGACCATCCTGCTGGACATCGGCCGGGTGCTGGCGGGCGACGAGGCGGACGCCTTGGTCAAGGCCGCCGCCGATGTTTCCGGCTAATGACCGAAAACCTGATCCGCGGCATGGTCCGCATCAACGGGCGGTCGGCAACCGATCGCTGTGACAAAGACGATACGACGAAGGAACAAAACAGGAGACCCGAATAATGAGAAACAAATGGTCCATCGGCAAGAAACTCATCGGTTCATTTATGCTGGTCAGCGCCATCACCGCCGTCGTCGGCGGAGTAGGCTTTTACGGAGTTCATACGGGAAGCGTATTGCTGGATGAAGTGGGGGTGGTAAGCCTCCCCGGCGTGAAGAGCATGTTGACGGCCCAGGCGCAGATCAACGGCCTCCAGGCCACCCAGCGCACACTGCTGAGCAGCGACCTGAGCAGCATCCGGCGACAGGAGCAATACGATCTGATCGGCCAGCGCCGGGAGAAGTATCAGGCGGCGCTGAAGGTCTTTGAGTCCCTCCCCATGACCCCGGAGAAGGCGGAGATCTGGAAGCAGTTCACGCTGGCCCTCGACAATTGGCGTCAGGAAAACAACAAGTGGATGGAACTCTGCAAGAAATATGATGCCGTGGGCGTTGAGGACATCCCCGAGACGTTAACTCAGCTCGTGGCCGCCCGGGCCGGCCAATACCAGATCCTGGAGCAGGTCGGCTCGCTGCTGCGCAGCGGCGAGAAGCTCGGCGGAGGCGAGGATCACACCGACTGCGGGCTCGGCAAGTGGCTGGCGTCTTTCCAGACGACCAACCCCGACATCCAGCGCATGCAGCGCGATATCGCCGAACCGCACCGCCGGTTTCACGAGCAAGTCGGCAAGATCAAGGAGTTGATCGCCGCCAACGCCAAGAGTGAAGCGGAACAGACCTTCGCCAATCTCCGCCGGGACGGCGCGCAGGTCGTCGCGCTGATCGGCGAGATGCACAATGTGGTTAAGGCAGGCGAGGAAATACAAGACCAAGCCAGCCGGCAGCTTTTGACCGTCTGTCGGGAAGCCCAGGCGCAGACGACGGGCCTGCTCGACAAGCTCGTGCAGATCAACAGCGGCGTGGCGGCGGCCACGATTCAACAGGGCCGCGATAAGAAAACCCTGCTCAAGACGGCATGCCTGTCGCTGGCCATCGGGGGCGTCGCGGCGGCGATCGTGTTGGGCATCTTCATGACCCGCGGCATAACCCGCCCCATCCGCCGGATCATCGAGTCGTTGTCGGCCGGCGCGGAGCAGACGACCTCGGCGGCCGAGCAGGTTTCGGGGGCCAGCCAGTCGCTGGCCCAAGGGGCCAGCGAACAGGCGGCGGCGATCGAGGAGACCTCCAGTTCACTGGAGGAGATGTCCAGCATGACCAAGCAGAACGCTGGCAACGCCCAGCAGGCCAAGGTCCTGATGGCCGAGGCGAGCCAACTGGTCAGCCGCGGGCAGGAGTCGATGGCCGGGCTGACCACGGCCATCGGGGAGATCAAGAAGTCCGCCGACGAGACGGCCAAGATCGTCAAGACGATCGACGAGATCGCATTCCAGACAAACCTGCTGGCGTTGAACGCGGCGGTGGAGGCGGCCCGGGCGGGCGATGCCGGCAAGGGCTTTGCCGTCGTGGCCGAGGAGGTCCGCAACCTGGCCCAGCGGGCCGGCGAGGCGGCCCGCAACACCGGGGCCCTGATCGAAGGCTCGGTCAAGAACACCGAGCGCGGGGTGATCGTCGCCGCCGATACGGCCAAGGCGCTCGAGGAAATCACCGCCTCGACGCAGAAAGTCGGCAACCTGGTGGCGGAAATCGCGGCGGCCAGCAACGAGCAGGCCCAGGGCATCGACCAGGTGGCCACGGCGGTGGGTCAGATGGATCAGGTCACACAGCAGAACGCGGCCAACGCCGAGGAGTCAGCGTCGGCGGCGGAGGAACTCAGTGCTCAGTCCGAGCAGCTCAAGACCATCGTCGGCGAGATGGTTACGATCGTTCGGGGCGGATCGGCAGTGCAGACCGGCATCATGACCGCGTCGAACGTTCACAAGTCCCGATCGGTGCCCGCCTCAGCCAAGACCGGGCCAGCCAAGTCCGCCGCGGGCAAGAGTGTCTCGCGGCCACCGGCGGGCAGATCGGCGGTGACCGCCGCCGACGAGCTGATCCATCAGCATCTCATCGAGGCGGGAAGCAAGCCCTCGAAGGGTAAACCATTCCCCAAGGAGGTAATCCCGCTGGACGGCGATGAGGAACTGGCGAAGTTCTGATCCGTTGATGTTCCGTCCGCGGTGCTCCGGAGGACGGGGCGCCGCGGGCGGCACGGTTTGGTGAGGCTGCCGTGCCCGTATTGCTTAACGATATTGCCGAGCTGACGGACAGCGAGTTCGAGCGGGTCAGCGAGCTGGTCAAGGCCCTGTGTGGGATCAACCTGCACCAGGGAAAGAAGGAACTGCTCAAGGCCCGGTTGAGCAAACGGGTGCGGATGCTTGGAATGTCCGGCTTCGATGAGTACATCCGCCGGGTCGAGGCGGACTCGGACGGGGACGAACTGGTCGTCATGCTGGACGCGATCTCGACGAACCTGACGAACTTCTTCCGGGAGCCGGCTCATTTCGAGTATCTGTCGGAACGGGTGATTCCCGAGGTGGCGACCCGCCGCTTGCGGGTCTGGAGCGCGGGTTGCTCGTCGGGCGAGGAACCGTACACCATCGCCATCGTGCTTCAGGAGCACCTGCCCGAGCCGCTCGGCTGGGACGTGAAAATCCTGGCCACGGACCTGTCCACGCGGGTCCTGGCCCAGGCCCGCCGCGGGGCGTACCCGGCCGAACGACTTAAGGACTTCTCCGGATTACTGCTGTCGCGTTATTTCACCTGCGTGCAGACCCGGCCGGAGCGGGTGTACCAGCTCAACGACGCGGTCCGCCGGATGGTCACCTTCGCCCGGTTGAATCTGATGGATGCCTGGCCGATGCGGGGACCGTTCGACGTCGTGTTCTGCCGCAACGTTATGATCTATTTCGACAAACCCACTCAGTCGCGGCTTGTGAATCGTTTCTGGGAACTGCTGGCGCCGGGTGGGATTCTGTTCGTGGGGCATTCGGAAAGTCTGGCCGGCGTGAAGCACCGGTTCGAGTATGTTCAGCCCACGGTGTACCGCAGGGCGTGACGGCCGGCATCGCGGGGATGGCAGCAGAAGGCAGGGGTCAAGTAGAAGGAGTCGTCGTGAGGCACGTGGTCGGTGTGGGTGATATGAAGATCGCCCGGGGGGCGGGTGAAATCATCGTCACGCACGCGCTGGGCAGTTGCCTGGGGATCACGCTCCACGACCCGGTGGCCCAAGTGGGCGGTTTGTTTCACGTGATGCTGCCGGCGGCGAGCGTCAGCCCGGATAAGGCGGAGAAGAACCCGTTCATGTTCGTGGACACGGGTACACCGCTGTTTTTCAAGGAGGCCTACGCCGCCGGCGCGGCGAAGGGGCGGCTGACGGTGAAGGTCGCGGGCGGGGCCTCGCTGGGCAACGGCGAGGACTTCTTCGCCATCGGCAAGCGCAATTTCATCATGCTGCGCAAGCTGTTCTGGAAAAACGGGATCATGATCGCGGCCGAGGATATCGGGGGGCATATTTCCCGGACGATGTTCCTTGACGTGGGCACGGGCAGAACCCGGCTGCATTCGGGCGGGCGGGAGTGGGACCTATGATGACCGTTGACATCCTCAATTCCGAGATCGCCGTCCTCGCCCCGATGCCGGCATCCCTGCTGCGGCTGGCGGCGGTGATCGGAGACCCGGACAGCAACTTGACCGACGTGGTGGCGGTGATCGAGCTGGACCAGGCCCTGACGTCCAACGTGTTGCGACTGGCCAATTCGGCGTGGAGCGCCTCGGCGCGGCGTATCGAGACCGTGCGCGACGCCGTTCTGCGATTGGGCTCCGGGCGGGTGTTCGAGCTGGCGGTGGGCGAGCGGGTCGCGGGCGAAATGAGCCGGACTTGTCCGGCATACGACTTGGGCGAGCACGAGCTGTGGCGTCACAGCGTCGCCGCCGCCCTGGCCGCCGAACGTCTTAACCTGTTCACGGCTAAGCCGGTTCCGGCGGTGGGCTTCACGGCGGCCCTGCTGCACGACGTGGGAAAGCTGGTCCTCGGACGGCACGTCGAAACATCTACCTTCGAGCGCATCCGGGAGGCCGCCGGGCAGCCCGACGTAACCTACCTGGAGGCTGAACGCCTGATCCTGGGTACCGATCACGCCGAGGTCGGCGGGGCCGTCGCCCGGCACTGGCGTTTTCCCGAGGAACTGGCCTTGTCCATCGAGCGGCACCACGATCCCGACAGCGATCCGGGACCGGTGCCGGATGCCGTGCACATCGCCAACGTGGTCGCCAAGATCAACGGCATCGGTCTGGGCAGCGAACAGATGAACATGAAGGCCAGCGTGGCGGCGGCGGTCCGGCTCGGTTTGTCGTCGTCCAACCTCGAATCATTGTGTGCGACGGTCCACGGGGAACTGGCCCGGACCGAGGAACTCTGGGGGATCATGGCCCATGGCCCTGAATGTACTGATCGTTGATGATAGTGCCACCATGCGGAGCATGGTCGCCCGGATGCTCACGATGAGCGGATTGCCCGTGGGGAAGGTCCACCAGGCGGGCAACGGCAAGGAAGGGATCGAGATGCTCGAACGGGAGTGGGTGGACATAGTCTTCGCGGATATCAACATGCCGGTCCTGAGCGGGCTGGACATGATCCGATACATCCGCGAACACCCCCACCTGGATAACCTGCCGATCGTGGTAATCTCGACCGAGTCGAGCGAGGAGCGGATCAAGGAAGTGCAGCGCCTGGGCGTTCAGTTCATTCACAAGCCGTTCACGCCGGAACAGGTGCGCGCGGTGGTCCAGTCGATGCTGGGAGGTCTTCCGAATGCGACTGCCTGAGGCAAAACTGGCCGCGGTTGCCAAGAACGTGCTTGAGATGATGGCGTTCACCTTCGAGAAACCCGGCGACTATCCCGGCCCGTGCGCGGACGCGGTTCGGGCGAGGGTGGGGTTCCGCGGTCCGTGCGAAGGGTGGGTGGAAGTGACAACTTCGCGGGCGGTGATCGGCGGCCTGGCGGCCAACATGCTTGGTCAGGACGACGGCGAACCCCCCGGTGAGCAGCAGCAACTCGACGCCCTGGGCGAGTTGGCCAACATCATCTGTGGCAACCTGGTCCAGGAATTTGGAGGGCCGGCGGCGGTCTTCAATCTAACCGCCCCGCAGATGCAGGCCGGGCCGCCGCCGAGCGTCGAGGCCGCGCTCGAGACGGTCACCCGCGTGAAAATCCCCCTTGAGGAGGGCTGGCTGGAAGCCACCCTGGTGGTCACCACGCCGGTTCCGGCACCGTCGGCGGCGTCCGCCCCAGACGATGCCTGTGCGTGCGCTGCAGCGGCAGCGGGAGGCAGTCAACCTTGATCCGCGTGCTCATCGTCGACGACTCCGCCGTGGTGCGCAAGATCCTAAGCGAACAGCTCCAGCGCGTCCCTGACATCAAGGTGGTGGGCACGGCGCCGGATCCGTACGTGGCCCGCGACAAGATCGTCCAGCTTCAGCCCGACGTGGTTACGCTGGACGTCGAAATGCCGCGGATGGACGGGCTGACGTTCCTGACCCGTTTGATGAAGTACAAGCCGCTCCCGGTCATAGTCGTCAGTTCGCTGACCACCGCCGGCAGCGAGGCCGCCCTCAAGGCCCTGGAACTCGGCGCGGTGGAGGTGATCAGCAAGCCGGCTGGATCGTACAGCCTGGGTGAACTGGGCATGCAACTCGTGGAACGAATCCGGGCAGCGGCCCATGCCCGGTTGCGGGTGCCTTCCCCCGAGCGGGCCGCTCCGCCGCCGTCCGACGAGATGCTCAGCGGCATCCGAGCGACCGACAAGCTGATAGCCATCGGCGCGTCGACCGGCGGCACGGAGGCCATCCGGGAAGTCCTCCAGCTACTGCCCGTCACCACACCGGCGACACTGATCGTGCAGCACATGCCGGAGAAGTTCACGGCCGCGTTTGCCCAGCGGCTCAACGACCTGTGCGCCATGGAGGTCCGCGAGGCCCGGGGAGGCGAAGTTCTGCGGCCCGGACTGGCCCTTGTGGCCCCCGGCAACTACCACCTGCTCCTCACCCGCAACGGCGCCCAGTACATCGCCCAAGTGAAGGACGGTCCGCGGGTGCACCACCAGCGGCCCGCGGTCGACGTTCTGTTCAGTTCGGTGGCCCGTTATGCCGGCATCAACGCGGTCGGTGCGATCCTGACCGGCATGGGCGCTGACGGCGCCCGGGGACTGCTCGCCATGCGCGAGGCCGGCGCCCGAACCATTGCCCAGGATGAAGCTTCCTGCATCGTCTACGGAATGCCCAAGGAAGCCCCCAAACTCGGGGCGGCGGAAATCATCGTACCCCTCGACCGGGTGGCCAACGCAATTATCGGCGGTTTGCGGTCGCCCCACGTTTGCGTTCATGCCTGAGCCGAAGCATTCGCGGTGCGGAATCGGGGTGGGTGAAAGGGTCTGCGAAACGAAACCGACTCATCATTACAGAGTCATACGTGTCGGTATGCGCGGTGTCCCCGGGCGGCAGAGTCTGCGTCAGGATGCCGCCGGAGCCGTCGCGGGGGTGGTCAGGCCGGCCTTGGCCGCCGTTTGCTGTATTTTCTCCGACAGCGTCTGGGGCGTGAAAGGTTTGACGACATAGTTGTTGACGCCGGCCCTCAACGCCTCGATCACGCGGCTTCGCTCCGCCTCGGTCGTGACCATGATGATGGGCAGCATCTTATCGGTCTGGCGAAGCTGCCGAACGAGCGTGATGCCATCCATGTTGGGCATATTCCAGTCCACCAGTATCAGGTCCGGCCGATGGGCCTTCACCGCGTCCAGGGCTTCCAGACCGTCAGCGGCCTCCGCGATGTCCGTATAGCCGAGCTGGGCCAGCACACCCTTCTGGATGTTGCGGATGGTTCGCGAATCGTCGACGAGCAGAATCTTCATGTCCGGCCCTTTCTCAGTCTAGCCTGCCGATGCCGCAGCCATCGCCCCGGCGGCGGAAGACCCAACCTGTTCGGCCTTGACTGCAACCTTAATCTCGAAATCACCCAAGTCACAGGAGCATGGAAATACCACACGGGGGAACATCCTGGATCGCGTCACGATATGGTCTTTTCCGACGATAACATTCGGGAGCGAAATGTTCACCTGCATCCCCGAGAAGTCCTTCTTCGCGTTGCCGGCCACCATGTTGGCCAGCTCGCCGATGGCGTCCGAGAAATCGGGGTGCTTCTCGTCGAGCGGGATGCTGGCAAAGGCCGATGCCACCTTGCATGCCACCTCGGAGGGGAAACTCAGCACCACGCACCCCGTGGCCTGTCCGGAGAACCCGATAACGCTCGACACGTCGGCCCGGTTGCCGGACTCTATTGTTGCGTGCGGCGTGCCGATCTGCACCTCCGTATTCAGCATGGTCTTGAATACCGTGTGAATGGCCGCCACGAATGGTCTGACGAATCGTACGTCCATAGTAGAACCTTTCTACGGCACCCCACAAAAGGGCGGAGGAAATCCACCGCGATATCGCCCCGGGGCATGCCTTCCCTTATATCGGTTGCCCCCGGTGGATGTGTGAGTATCTGTTCGCCGTCAAGGTCTGGAAAACAGCCTGAATCCGTGATATCAGGAGCCTGTTACCGGTGGGCCGGTTTTGTCGAGTTGTGCCGTTTGGGTCTTATCGGAGCACGGGCGGGCGTGTCTCGGCGCATCCCGACCGGCCGACGTCGCCGGATTCACGGGACATCGGCTGGCAGGGGCGCCGGCCGCTATCGGATCGAAGGTCGAGCCGGGCGGTTATCAACAGATCGACAGTGGATTCAGGCCCGCGCCTTCAGCATCCGGTGGGTTTCGAGGAGCAGCTCCTCGGTCTTGTCCCAGCCCATGCACTCGTCGGTGATGGACACGCCGTAGCGGAGCTTCGATGGGTCGCCCTTGAAGGGCTGGCTGCCCTCGAATAGGTTGCTCTCGACGAGCAGGCCGATGATCGACGGGTTGCCCTCCAGCCGCTGCCGGAGTGCCTCGCGCCAGACCTTTTCCTGGTTCTGCCATTTCTTGCCGCTGTTGGCGTGGCTGCAGTCGATCATGAGGACGGCGGGAAGATCGGCCTTGCGCATCATCTGTGATGCCTGGGCGACGTTGTCGGGGTCGTAATTCGGCCCGCTGTTGCCGCCGCGGAGGATCAGGTGCCCCCAGTGGTTGCCGCGGGTCTTGATGATGGCGGTTCGGCCGGCCGAGTCGATGCCCAGAAAACTGTGCGAGTGCCGGGCCGACTGCATCGCGTCGATCGCCACCTGCAGGTTTCCCTCGGTGCTGTTTTTGTACCCGACGGGCATCGACAGGCCGCTGGCCATCTGCCGGTGGGTCTGCGACTCGGTGGTCCGCGCTCCGATCGACGCCCAACTGATCAGGTCGGCGATGTACTGCGGGGTGATCGGGTCGAGCATCTCGGTGGCCGCCGGCAGGCCCGTCTCGTTGATCCGCATGAGCAGCCCGCGGGCACGGCGCATCCCCTCCTCCATCGCGAACGATCCGTCCATGTACGGATCGTTGATAAGCCCCTTC
>DATIKE010000533.1:0-16315 GCA_035477895.1 Phycisphaerae bacterium | reverse complement strand
CGGGTATCCGCTCCAGGAACTCCAGGGTGATCCTGTGGGCTCGCTCGGCGCCCGGCCTCTCGCCCGCCCCGACACTTCCCTCGGCTTCCGACTGGTAGCACAGGGCCATGTCGATCTGGCGGAAGAGCTTCACGCCGATCTTGGGCAGCAGCTCGCCCACGTGATAACGTACATTGACGCAGTTGAGGTCCTGCCGGCCGTGATAGCCGGGGTAAGCGATCTCCAGCAGCAACTGGATGATCTCGACCGTCTCGGAGCGGCTGGGCAGGAACACGCGGTCGATATGCCGGGTGCGCTCGTCGCGGTTGTAACTGTCGACGATCTTGTTCACCAGGGCGGGCAACTGCTCGCCAAGCTGGAACGTCGTGAGCATTGAATGTCTCCCAGGTCAGGACAGCAGCCTTACAGGCTGATTCGGACGAAAACGAGGAGGATGAAATCGCCACGGCGCCGGGAGGGCGGGGTAGCGGCACGTCCCTCAGGCGACGGCACCGGCCCCGCGACAACACGGACAGCTTCGCGCGCAGGGGAACCGCCCGGTGCGGATCGGCCGGCCGCTCTCAGGCTGGAGCGGGGTCGAAGGGATGAACAACAGATTGAAGACGCTGTAACCCATCGATTTCATTATAAGTGACCCGGCCGAGGCGGCTCAACCAATTGCGTTGCAAAGGGTTCCGTACCGGCATAGACTCCCGGCAGGGTCTGGAGACATCATCGGCATGAAAATCGCCTATTTTGACTGCTTCAGCGGAGCCAGCGGCGACATGATCCTGGCGGCCTGCATCGACGCCGGCCTGGAGCTGGAGCAATTGAGGCGGAAACTGTCCCTCCTGGGCGTCGAAGGCTACCGGATCGATGCGCAACCCATTAAAAAACAAGGGTTTGCAGCCACACAGCTCGAAGTGGTCCTGGACCCGAACGCCCCCAGGCCACATCGGCATCTGAGGCATATTCTTGAGATCCTGGACCACAGCCGGCTTCCAGAGACGGTCTGCCGTCAGGCTGTGGCCATCTTCACCCGGCTGGCTGAAGCCGAGGCGGCCGTCCACGGAACCACGCCCGAGAAGGTCCATTTCCACGAAGTCGGGGCGATCGACGCCATCGTGGACGTCGTGGGGGCCTGCGCTGCTCTGGAGCAGCTCGGAATCGAGCGGGTGTACGTGTCCCCCATCCCCCCGGGTAGCGGGACGATCACCTGTGAACACGGGCAGATGCCGGTTCCCGCGCCGGCCACGGTCCGGCTTCTGGAGGGGGTGCCGCTGGCGGCCTGCGAGGAAGTCGGCGAGCTGATCACGCCCACCGGGGCGGCCATCCTTACCACTGTGGCGGCGGGTTACGGCCCGATTCCGGCCATGACCATCGAGCGGGTCGGCGTGGGGGCCGGCCGACGCGACGGCCGTGGCCGGCCCAACATCCTTCGGCTGATCGTCGGCCAGGCCGCCGAGGCCTCCGACGCGGAGGAGGCCGACCAGATCCTCGTCCTCCAGGCCAACCTCGACGATGTTACCGGACAGGTGCTGGGCCACGTCTGCGAAAAGCTGCTGGCCGCCGGTGCACTCGATGTGTTCAATACGCCGATCTATATGAAGAAGAACCGACCGGCCACCGAACTGACGGTGCTCGCGGAGCCGGCGGCCCGATCGGCGATCGAGGACATCCTGTTTGCCGAGACGACGACCTTCGGTCTGCGGGTCTGGCCAGTCCAGCGAAGCAAGCTGAGCCGTTCGATCGAAGCGGTGCGGACCGAGGTGGGCGAGATCCGCGTGAAAGTGGGTCGGCGGGGCGAACGGGTGGTGCGGGTTTCGCCGGAGTACGAGGATTGTCGGCAGGCGGCCGACCGCAGCGGCCGGCCGCTGATCGACGTGATGGAACTGGTCCGTCAGGCGTGGCACCGCCAGGCCGACTCCTCCAGGTAATCGACAACCGCGACGGCAGGTTGATCACATGACCATCGGCGATTGTCAGTCCGTGTCGGGTTTCGTACTCGCGTCGTTTGAGAACCTGCTATCCTCGCCACAGCTTGTACCCCTGGCGATCCTGGTGCTGGCTATCTGGCTTCTGCTCCGCCGACCGCGTCGGCCGACGGGACTGGCGACGACCGGCCAGCGCAAGCCGCCCGTGGCCAACTCGGCGGACGATCGTTTGCGGCGGGACCTGGAATCGCTTATGGCCGAACTGCAGGAATTGTCCCGCAAGATCAGCGCGGAGATCGACACCCGGTTCGCCAAGCTCGAAGCCGCCATGCGCGACGCGGATCGGCGGATCGCGGCCCTGAACCGCCTGACGCGCAAGACCGGAAAAGCATCCAAGGCCGCTGCTGACGATCCGGCAGGACCGGATATCCGCCACGAAATCGTCCATGAGTTGGCTGACTCGGGCATGACGCCCATCCGGATTGCCAAGGAACTCGGCAAGACGCCGGGCGAGGTCGAACTGATCCTGAATCTGCGCGGCAAGATGCCCTCCACCACGGCCGCGCCGCCCCCGAGCAAGAACTCCGATCTCTGATCCCATCAATGACCCGGCGCCCAGAGGTACATGAACTGCGGCGCGGGATCGGACCAGGTCTCGGGCATCTGGATATTGACCAAGTTGACCTGCGGCACGGGGGCCGGCGCGTCGGCGTAGATGTTCGGCTTGTAGTCCGTCGGGCGCTGGTAGCTCACGACGACGACGCGCTTGGCGCCGAGCTTCTCCTTGACCATCGCCAGGGCATCTTTCAGCGTGCCGATACGATCAACAAAGCCGATCTCCAGCGCCTGCTGGGCCGAGTAGACCCGGCCGTCGGCCACCTCGCGGATCTTCGCCTCGGTAAGTTTCTGGCCGCGCCCGGCCGCGACGACGCTCACGAACCGGTCGTGGAACCGGCTGACCAGCGTCTGGAAGACCTCGCGCTCCTCGGGCTGCATTTTTCGCAGGGGCGACCCGGCGTCCTTCATCTTTCCGGAGGTGATGGCGTCGGCAGTGATGCCGAGCTTGGACATGGTGCCGGCGAAGCTGACCGTCTGCATGATGACGCCGATGCTGCCGGTGACGGTGGTCGGCTGGGCGACGATTTCGTCGGCCGAGCAGGCCAGGTAGTACCCACCGCTGGCGGCCACGTCCATCAGCACCGCGACCACCGGCCGGCCGGTGCGTTTCTTGAAGTTCAGCACCTCGCCGTACATGAGGTCGCTGGCGGTCACGCCGCCGCCGGGCGAGTTGATCCGCAGCACGACGGCCTTGACCGCCGGATCGTCGGCCGCCTTGTCCAGCTTCTCGACGAACAGCGACACCGGGTTCTCGCCCGTGCCCCACAGGGAGAACTTTCGGCTGTTTATGATCAGGCCGTCGACGTCAAGGAGCAGAATCTTCGTGGGGAACAGTCCGCCCTCGGTCAGCACGACGGTTTCCTGCAGATCCTCCTGGGCGGGCACGGGCGTGATCTTGTACGCCGTCGGCCCGCACCCGGTCGCCGCCGGCAAACCCGCCAGAACAACAACCCATGCCGCACGCGTGATTGGATGAATCGGTTTCACCGCATATACTCCTGTGATCCATGGACGGAGTGGTATTCTACGACTTGCGTGAGGTGCAGGCTACCCTGCGATCGGCTGCCGATCTCGGCGGGTCCGTGACAACCACGGCGGCCACGAGAAACGCGGGGCAGGTGGCGGGAAAACCCACGGCGGGAACCATCCGCCGTACATTCCGGCCCCCGATCTTGTCACACACCCGGTCTCGACTGTTTCGGCGTTTCGGTTTTCGACGTTTTGGCGTTTGACCATGCGGATGAGCGAAGAAGCATTTGCCGAGATCGTCGAGGATGCTTTGGGTTCGATCCCGGATGGTTTCCGCGGGTATCTGAAGGACATCGCCGTCGATATCGAGGACATGCCGGACGAGACCACCTGCGAGGACGTGGGCATCCGCGACCCGCGCGAGCTGCTGGGCCTTTATCACGGCACGCCGTTGATCGATCGGCACGTCGACCAGCTTTACCGCTACCCCGAGCGGATCGTCATCTACCAGCGGAACATCGAGCGGATGAGCCGCACCCGCGAACAGATGATCGAGCAGATCCGCAAAACCGTCCTGCACGAGGTCGGGCACCACTTCGGCCTGAACGAGAAACATCTTCGCGACCTGGGGTACGGTTGAACTCAACCGATGAGGCCGCAGAGCGCCAAGAGGCGAAAGGACTCTCGATACTCTACCCGTGGCCTGGCGGACGGACGATCACGGCCGTTATTTGCGCGAGTCGAAGTACTCCTTGTACGCCGCGTAATTGTCCTTGCCGTCCCCCGCGCCGCTCCGCGGGACGACCGGGTTCCAGTATTCCCAGCCCCATGAGACGATGTTGGTGCTGAACCTGCTGGCCAGGTCGAGCTTGAAGCTGTTGCGGGTCATGTCGAAGGTCCAGGGCAAGGCGGTCTTGGATTTGCGGCTGCGTTTCAGCCACGCGGCGTACTCAGTCATATCCCCGGCCGCGACCTCGACCGTCTCGACGTTGCCCCAGAGTTCCGCCCCGCCGGCCTTGCAGGCGGCCTGCATGGCCTCGAAGAAGGCGACCCGGGTCTCCGCGGGCACGCATCGGCAGTGCAACTCGCTCGAGTCCTGCAGCATCACGATACCGATGCCGGCATGCAGGAGCGTCTCCGCCCACCACAAGGCGTATTCCTCGGGGTCGGCATAGCGGAACTTGTCGCGGATCTGGTCCTTATCGGCCAGGAAGAATGGCGAGATCGTCAGCTTGGCCTTCGGGGTGATCTCGCGGGCCAGCCGGCCGATGCAGTGGTAAAGCTCGCGAATGCGCTCGCTCTTTTCGCCCCACTCCATATAGATCTCATAGTTGATGTACCAGGCGAAGAACGACGGCCGCTGCGCGTACATGCGGGCCATCGCCCGGATGTTCCGCTCCTCGATCTTCTTGAGCGCGGGGATGTCCCAGTCGAAGTACCACCGCCCGTTGGTTGAGGTGGCGAGAATCACCCGCCACTCGCGGCGGTCGGCCTCGTCGAAGATCCGGTTCAACAGGGGGTTGTCGGCCTGGGTGAGAAACTCGTTCGAGCCGATGATCCACAGAACGTTCATGCCGACGTCGGCCATGGCCTGGACAATCTGGCGCACGCGCGGGCCGTCGACGGCCGGGTCCACCCACCAGAGCACGCCGCGAACCAAGGGTTCGCATTGCGGCGGCGGTAAGGCGGCCAGGTCGTTCCCAGCGGCGGCAGGCTGCGAGGCGGACGTCTGGGCATAGGCCGCCGTCGTGCAGGCAAGCGCGAGCCCGGCACGGATGACTGTGCTCTGTATCCTGTTCATGGCTTGATGGTATACAATGAATCATGATGGACATGCAACCGAATCCGACTTGGGGGCGCGCCGGCGGCTTCGGCCGACAATCACTGGTGCCCGCCAAACGCCCGATTCGGCCGTGGCAATCAAGCTACAGGTGAGGATTTGTATTCAACTGGGGGGTTAACGGACACCGAAACCCGGAGAATGTGAGAGGAGAATGATGATGAGAGGCAGTTTGGTTTGTTCTCGACATACGAAAGGTTCCCGGAAAGGCGGTCGATTCCCGATGCGCGCATTTTTGTTCGCGTCTCCGTGTCTCCGTGGTTCAATTGCCTTTTTCCTGTCGCTGTGTCTGCTGCCGGCGATGCTGTCGGCGGCGGAGGTTCGCGGCAGGGTGGTGTCGTTGCCCGCGGGGATCAAAACCGACCAGGCCGTCGATCTGCCGCCGGCCGACTACTGGCGGGCGAACGGAAAGGTGACGGATGAGGGCCTCACGGATAACAAGAAGGATTTCCCGCATGTCCTCAATCTGATCGAGTACCGCATGGACGCGGCCGAGGGCGGGCAGTTCGAACTGCGGGCGAAGTACGTCGTTCGCGAACCGAGCCTCGCCCAACTACGAGTGAACGGCGAAGAGATCGGCATGCTGTTCGAGAAGCCCGGTGATTTCACGGGCGAGTGGACCTCGCTCGGCAGATTTGGCCTGCACAAGGGGATCAACTTCATCCGGTTCACCTCGCGCCATGTCGATACGCCGTTCCCCCTGGTGAAGGCAATGCGCCTCGTCCGCCAGGACGGGCCGGTGCCGCCGCCCGAGCCCGATCCGAAGGTGATGTATCCGCGGCCGGACCGGCCGAAGGACTGGTACAGGACCGTCAGCCGCAAGATCCACGGAGACTTCCACAATGCCGGTTTCATCCAGGGCATCGGCAAGAACTTCAACGTGGACGAGTACGGCCGGACACTCGCCGAGGCCGGAATCAACTCCATCGTCGTGTTCGGCAAGTGCCGGCACGGCTACACGTACTACAACACGAAGGTCGGCACGCGTCATCCCGGCCTGGACTTCGACCTGCTGGCCGGCCAGATCGAGGCCTGCCACAAGCGGAACATCGCCATCTGGGCCTACGTCTGCGTCGGCGAGGAGGAGTTGTTCACCAGCACGCTTGAGCAACAGGTCGCCAATCCCAATGAGCGCTCGATCAAGATCAAACCGGAGCTCGGCGGCGCCTACGCGAAGCACGATCTGCTGCCGATGATCCGCGAACTGATCTGCAACTACGACCTTGACGGGCTGTATATCGACTTTCCGGAGACCGAGGAGTTCATACAGGAGGTCGAGAAGCTGGCGAAATCGCTGCGGCCGGGGATGGTCGTCGCGTACAACCACCAGTGGTCCAAGCTCCGGCCGGACCTGAGCAAGCTCGACATTCTGGAGCTGGAGAGCTGGGATCACAAGATGGCCTTTTATCACTGGCAGTACTTCGCGCGTTATGCGCGCGGATCGGTTCCTCTGACGGCCATGGCCATCCGCTTCTGGAAGGTGTGGGGCGATTTCGGCGGGTTGGCCGACGAAGCCATGCTGCGTTTCCAGGTGGCGACCGGGCAGGCGAACGGCTGTCTGATCACCATCGGCGATCACCTTCATCCTTTCGGCCGGCCTGATCCGGCCATCTACGACCGCATCGGCCGGGTGATGCGCGAGGCGCGGACGGTGGAGCCTTTCGTGATCGATTCTGAAAGCGTTCCGTACGTCGCGCTGCATCGGCCCAGCGAGGTCAAACTGTTGAACGCCGACGAGGACTGCCGGGCGCTGCTGGATGCCGCGGTCCATTTCACGATTCTCGATCCGACGCAGGACCTGTCGCCTTTCAAGGCGCTGGTGATTCCCGACGCCGCGAAGGTGACGGCCGACGAGGTCGCGCGGCTGCGGCCATTCGTGGAAGCCGGCGGGCGGCTGCTGCTGATGGGAAAACTGAGCGACGAACTTGCGGAGATGGCCGGCGTGCGCCTCCAGGATCGGCCGGAGCCCGGCTACATTCGCATCGACCCGCGGGTTCTGCCTTCGCCGCCGGCGATGGACATTTACACATACTACGACGCGTTCGCGGCCGAGCCGCTCGAGGGCACGAAGGTTCTGGCCCCGCTGGTGTGGCAACTGCAGCACGGCACTGGTTTCCAGTCGCGGCGGCAGAGCCCGCCGGACGATAAGGTGTCGGGGTTCGCGGCGATCACGTGGTGTTCGCGGGGCAAGGGGCAGGTTGTGTACTGCGGCGCCCCGCTGACGAGGGTCTACGGGACATGGGGCTACACGGCGATGCGGCAGATCCTGAAGGATCTTCTGGATTACATGATCCCGCTGGGAGAGCGTCTGGTGGATGTGAAGGCGAACGTGCCGCTGGAGGTGTCGCTGAACCGGCAGGGTGAACGGCTCATCGTTCATCTGGTGCATTGCCCGCAGAGCCGGTTGGCGGCGAGTTCGTGGAACAAGGACGACTACGTGCACCGTCAGCCGGTGGTGGATGGGATGCCGGCGGTGGTCGGGGCGCAGGTGTCGCTGCCGGCCGGCATGGTTCGCGAACGTCCGGTGCGGGTGTACCCCGCGAATTACGAAACGACGGTGCTCGAGATGGGGGGGCGTTCGTTCATCACCGTGCCTGGTTTCAGCATCCGGACAGTCCTGGTGATCGAGTAGCGCGGGGCGTGGGCAGATCTTTTGAGATCCGCACACATTGCGTTGACAATGATTCCGGCCAGGCTCCTCGGCGGCGTCCGAGGCGGCCTGGCCGGCGTTTTTTCGTGCGACGGATCGCGAGCGGCGGTGTCGCCCGGTCAGGGGGCGGTTTTCAGTCGCTCCTGTGCTGCCCAGCCTTCGGTTTGGCCGAACCGGCAGGGCCACCAGTTCGTGCCCTTGGCAAATACGCCGGCGAGCTTGTGCTTGAGAATCTCGCCTTTGGCCCCAGCGATTACCTTGCCGGCCGGTCCGTATTGCGACCCCGGCCCGAGCTTGAGTTCGAAGGCGGTCTCGGCGGAAACCCGATCACCAGTATTATTATCCTTAGAGAACTCAGGCGGATGGACCCGGGCGATGAGGTACCCGTTGGCCACGGGGCGGAGGACGCCGTATTTTCCATCCTTGTCCTTGGTGGAGGGGGTATTTCGGACCTTGCCGTCAACCCAGAGCGTGGTGGATCCGCCGCCGTCCTGCATCGAGGCGTGGTCGGCCTTGAGTGTGTTCTTGCAGAACTCGGCGGTTTCGGTGTAGGTCATGCCGATGCTCTCCTCGCTTCGGCCGTCGATGACGATGAAGAATACGTAGTCCTTGTTGAAGGCGACGCAGGTCCGCGGGTCGTGTTTCGTGGAGCCGTGGGGTTTGCCTTCGGCGGCGTACCTGGCGGCCTTGGCCTCCCAGTGTTTCGGGATGATACCGTCGAAGAGCAGGTTCTGCGTGCCGTTGATGCTTCCCCAGACGTTTTCCCAGCGTGCGGGTTTCATTCCGTAGCGATCGATGCCGATGTCCTGAAGCCGCAGGTTGAGGTGGACCGGCTGTCCCTTTTTGGCGTGCTGAAGAAGGCGCGGCGCGGCGGCTCCTGCGGCGGAGAGGACGACACAGTCGAAGGGAATCGTGGTGGAGCCGGCATTCTTACGGATGGAGAGGATTTCGCCGCGGACTCCCGGCGGCTTGGGGTTGATGCAGAGGGGCTCATCCACGCGGACCAGAACCTCGACGCCGTTGTTGTCGGTTCCGGTGGTGGCGTCATATTGGGCGGTGTAGAGGGCCAGATCGTCCTTTCCGCGTTTATCGTTGAACGCGTTGATATTCATTTCGTCCTTGTCGGCAAAAATCACCTGCTGGAAGTTGGGGCCGTTCTGAACGTCGCCGCCGATGTCGGCCTTGCGGTCGGCGGTCCAGAAGAACCCGCTGAGGCCCGAGATATCGTCGTATCGTTTGGCGTACCAGCCGGTCATGACCTGCCCGCCGAAGGAGTACCCCGTCACGCCGTAGAAGCTGCCGTTGATGGCGGCCTTGACCTCGTAGCGGCGGCCGTCGAAGGTCACGGTGTCGTCGTAGCGCTTGGCCATGTCGGGCACGGTTTCGATTCCGCCCTTGATGGTCCCCTTGCTGGTCATGGCGTCGATGGTCCAGTTGTCCTTGCCGCGGTCGGCCCGGGCGATGAAGACCTTGACCGGGCCGGGCAGGTTCATCTGGGTGTAGCTGATGCCGGGGGCGACGTCGGTCCACTGGGCGTGGGCCAGGCCGGTCGGCCATGTTACGAGGATGATGGCCAGAATGAGTCGGGGTTTCATCGTTCAAGGCTCCTTGGATCGGTTCGGGATCATTTCAGGATCAGTCTGTCTGTTGCCCCCGCGACAGTGTAGATCGTTTTGACTTTGGCGGCCAGGGCCTCGGGGCCGGCGATGAGGGTCAGCGCTCTAGGGGCGATCATGCCCAGCGTTTCCGGCACGTCACAGACCCGCAGGACGTTGAGAAACTGGGGTGCGGCGGGGGCCATGTGGGTGGCCGGCGGGCTGTGGACGATGGCGCCGGCGATATCCGGATCGAGCAGGGCGGCGTAGGCGGCCAGGAGGCCCGCGGTTTTGTCGCCGGCCACCAGAATGGCGGTGTCGGGGCGGCGCTGCTTGAGGTATCGGACGGCGGCGATGACATCGCGGACGCGGCCGGTGTCGACGGTGCTGCCGACGAGCGCGAACTGACGTTCGATGCGGTTGGGAGGAGACTGGGTATTCCAGCGGGTGTCGCCGATGCCGCGGGGCATGCAGACATCAACGAGATCGTCTTCCATGACGGCTTGGCGCAGCCATTCGGGGGGCTGGTTGGGGTTCGCGGCCGGATCGAGGCTGACCAGCAGCACGGTGCGGCGTGGCGAGGGGCGGTCGTCGAGACAGGTCGCCAGGCGGAACTCGATGCCGTCCTCGGAGCTTAGTCGCGAGGTCGTGGGGCTGGCGTCTCCGAGGTGCTCGGCGGGCGGAACGGGGTCGGGGAGGGGGCGGAACGGGACGCGGCGCAGCTCCGATAGAATCTTTTGCCTCCATGTGTCGTATCGGCCGGCGGCCGGCGGCTCGACGGCGGCCACGGGCACAAAGTGCTCGTCGATGGTCGCGTTGATCGCGCCCGAGGGGATGCCCTTGCCATCGGGGAAGACGCAGAGGTCTTTCGGATCGATGGGGTAGTTTTTTTTGTCGTCCTTGTCGATGGCGAGATCCTGTTCGGTGTCGGTGACGACGGCCGGGTTGTTGTTGAGGTGGGTATTGATGAAGCGGCAGGTGGCCTGGCGGATGTCCTTTCGGTAGTCGTGGCCGCCGACGCTGACGACGGCGTCGACCATGTCGCCCGCGCCGAGGATGGCATACAGCCGTTCGAGGCGGTTGATGATCCGCTCGTCGCCGTCGAGGGGGAAAAAGTAATCCTGGTCGCTGTTGATGAAGAGGACGGGTCGCGGTGCGACGAGCGCGGCGATGCGGGTCCAGGGCCAGGCGAAGGTGTTCGGCATGAACATGCAGTCGCAGTGGTGGTCGGTGCCGTTGTGGCCGACGTATTCCTGGAGGTCGGACATGCCGCTGATGGGGACGGCGGCCTTGACGCGTTCGTCGGCGGCTGCGATCCAGAAGGTGGAGGCGCCGCCGCCGCTGATGCCGGTGACGGCGATGCGGTCGGGGTCGATGTCGGGCCGGCTGACGAGATAGTCGATGGCGCGGATTCCGTTCCAGCATTCGACGCCGCCCGGGGTGTATCCGCGCGAGAGCCACCAGCGTCGGCCTTCGCTGTAGAGGCCGCGGTGTACGCCCTTGATCTCGGCGCGATCGACGGTGTCGACGATGAGGCAGGCGTAGCCGTGTTTGGCGAACCAGATCGGCTGTGACTGGTACCCGACCTTGACGCCCTCGGGGCCGCGGTTTCCGTGACCACAGACGTAGAGGACGGCCGGCAGCCGGGTGCCTTGCGGGAGGTCGGCGGGGCGGTACAGGTTGGCGGTCACGTAGAGGTTCGGCAGGCTTTCAAAGTAGAGCTTGTCGACGACGTAGCCGTCGCGCTGCAGTGTTCCGGTGATGACCGGGTTGAGCGGGGAGCGTGGGGGCATCGGGTCGAGGCCCATCATGTACAGGAATTGCTGCTTCCAGGTATTGCGGACGTGATTCCACAGCTCGGCTGGCGGGAGGGTCTCGGTGAATTGTGCGTCGAGTTGGACGGCCAGACGTGTGAGGTACTCGTGGATGGCCGGGTCGCCCGGCTCGGTCGGGTAGGCCGTGGGAGCCTTCCTGGCCGCCGGTGCGGCCGCCGCCAACACCAGGATGACGACCCCGGTTTTCATGATTGCTCTGCGCATCATTCGCCGTTCTCCGCAATGGAACATATCGGCCGACAGGATAACTGGTCAGCCGCCGCAACCTCAAGAGCGGTGTATAATCCGCGAGTGATGAATGATGGCGGAGTCAACCGGAACGCGCAGGGTCAGCGCCGATGTCGGCATCGCTGGCCGGCGCTGGGGGCGAGGATGCTGCGGCTGGCGGTCTGGCCGCCGCAGGGGACCGGGGACCTGGTGAACCGGAGCTACGACCGGATCGCGGCTGGTTATGACGAAGCGTGTACGTCGAGTTTGTGATCGTCGGCATCGCGGCGACGGCGGACCCGATCGTCAGTGGTTCCTGAGCAGTCGGCGGTAGCCTTGAGGCAGCGGCTCGTTCGCGTCGCGGCAGGTGCTGATCGATTCGCTGTGCGCGCGGTCGAGGGGCAAGGCCGAGTGTTTTGGTGCGAGAAGAGATTCACGCGCCGGCGGTCATGATCGGAACATGGCCGAGGCGGGGGTCATCTGGCCAAATCGAGGCGGGACTGGATGGCGGAACGGAGCGGGCCTGGGGGAGGGTGCGGACCAGTCGCTGATAGATAGCGACGGCTTCCTGGTGTTTTCCCTGCTGATCCAGTTGCTCGGCCTGTGCGAGGAGTGCGCGGGGATGGTCGGGGGCGATCCGGATGGCCCGGCGGATGAGGTCGTCGGCGACCGGGAGATCGTCGGGCGCGTGGCGATCGAGGAGAGCGGTAGCGAACTCGACGAGAATCTCAACGTTCGCGGGAGCCAGGGTGGCGGCGGTGCGGTAGGCGTCGATGGCTTCGTCGCGCCGGCCGGCGAGCATAAGGGCGACGGCGCGGGCATGGTGGAAGTCGGCGCTTCGGGCGAACTGATCCTGTCGGGCGGCAAAGAGCGCGATCGCTTCGTCGGTCATGCCGGCCTCCCGGAGCGCGTTAACCCAGTCGAGAAAGAGGGGCAGTGAGGCGGGCTGGGATTCGCAGTGTCGGCGGAGTCGATCGAGCGTGGATTGCCAGGCGGCGGCGAGTCGATCGGCGGTTTCGCGGAGCAGGTCGCGGACATCGGGGTTGTCGGGATTCTGTTTTCGGGCGATCTGGAGGGCGGCGACGGCCTGCCGGTCGTCTCCGAGTTGCAGGTACGCGCGGCCGAGGGCGACAAAGGCGTTGGTCATCTCGGGGGCGATTTCGACACAACGGTTCAACAAGGGGATTGCTTCCCTGGCCCGGTCGTGGTGGGCGAGCCATCGGCCATAGCACAGGAGCACTTGCGCGCTGTCGGGATGGTCGCGGTAACCGGCGGCGAAGAGCGTGCCGCTGTCGCGCCATTCG
Organism: Phycisphaerae bacterium; assembly: GCA_035477895.1. Classification (GTDB taxonomy): domain Bacteria; phylum Planctomycetota; class Phycisphaerae; order UBA1845; family PWPN01; genus JAPKGY01. The sequence goes on along the minus strand of DATIKE010000533.1, from coordinate 3,384 downwards.
GCGTTGCGAACCCAGGATCGCCACAGGCCGGCCACGACAGCCAGAGACACGACGACAAGGATGATGGCGAGGCGTCGTTGGTTTACTAGCCAGGTGGTGGCGAGTCCGCCAAGGACCACGGCGAGGAAGGCCGATGGCAGATACCAGACGCGTTCGGCGAAGAGGGTTCGGAGGAAGATGGTGTTGGATACGGGGAAGTAGGCGACGACGACGGCCAGGCAGGCGATGGCGAGTTGGCGTCGGCCGCGTCCCCACCAGACGACGGCGGCGGCGATGAGTCCGGCGAGGGTAAGCATTCCGAGAACAACGTGGGGGTTAAGGGGCGAACCGGCGAGGGTGAAGGCCTTGTAGGAGTAGTCGAAGCAGAGGACGCGCGGCCAAAAGGTCTTGGCGACGTACAGGCCGAAGGTTTGCCAGGGGCCCCAGAATCGTTCGGCGGAGGAGACGTCGACCATCATGTGGGCGACTCGCGTGGGTGGGTCGGTGAGAGCCATCTGTCCGGCGGTCGCGTGGTAACGCAGGGCGGCATAGGCGATGACGGGCGGAACGAGCATCGCGGCAACGAGGAGGGTTTTGCGGATGCGGTCGCGAACCGGATTGTTCGGTCGGTTTGTCGCCGTCAGGAGCGGGATGACGACGAGGGCGGCGGCGCCGTTCTCCTTGGAGAGCAGGGCGGCAAGGGCCGCGAGGGCGGCGGCGACGGCCCAGGCGAGACCGCCCGCGAGGGTGTCGAAACGAATGCGAATTGCCAGGAGCGAGGCGATCAGCACCCAGAGGGAGGTGAGTAATTCGGCGCGGCCCACGACGTTGGCGACGGCCTCGGCGTGGATGGGCATGACGGCGAACAGGGCGCCGGCCACGAGTCCGCCGACAACCGTGCAACCGAGTCGAACGGCCAGGATGGTCACGAGGACGGACACGGTGACGTGGAGGAGCAGGTTCACGAGGTGATACCCGAAGGGGTCCAGGCCGTTGGCGATGTAGTTGAGCCTGTAGGTCAGGACGGTGAGCGGGCGGTAGAGAAAATCCGCGCGTTTCTCGTGGCGCTGGATGGCGATGTGTTCCCAGTAATGGTGGCTGAAGACATCCAGAATATGCCCCGGGCCGGTCACCTGGGGGTTCTGGTGGATGATGGCGTTGTCGTCGTATGCGAAGTTGTTGGACAGCGAGTTCAATCCGCTGACGGCTGCCAGGAGCGCGGCGATGCAGGCGGCGTGCCCGATCCGCAGGCGGGGCGCGGGCTGTGCGCCGGTGCGGACCGGGTCCGGGTCGCGGCGGGGTGACTGTGCTGCTTGACGGTTCTGCATGTCGTGTCGACTTCTCCGGGCGAAGAACGCCGAACACTCCTGATAACGGAGGGAACGCAAGGAGGCAAGCGGCAGGGAACCGCCGCCGGCGCGGTCGGGCGACACGCCGCGTTCCGCATTATGTGCTCCGGATCAGCGGCCGGCAGAAGTCAGTCGTTCGAGCACGTCGATGCAGTAGATGATCGCGCGGGGCAGGTGGAAGGGGTCCTTGACGGGCAGGGCGACGACCTCCTTGATGGGCCGGCCGCGGCGGTCGAGCTTCTGGGTCCACTCGCCGTGTTCTCTGACGGGATAGTGCGAGAAGCTGTAGTCGTGGAGCTTCCGGTACCACTCGATGCACCAGGGCTCGCGGGAGTGTTCGTAGGCCAGCAGGGTCGCGTAGAGGGCCTCGGTGTGCGGCCACCAGAGTTTGCTGTCGGGGAAGCGCCAGGCGACGTCGGGGCGGTCTTCGGCGTCGACGGCAAGGAAAAGCCCGCCGAACTCGTTGTCCCATCCGATCTCGAGGTGTTTGCGGATGGCCTGGATCGAGCGTTCGATCGTGGCCTGGTTGTCGGCGTCGCGGGCGATGTGCATCTGGAACCACATCGATTCGATGGCGTGGCCGGGGAGGACAACGGTGCCGTCGGGGGCGGGGTATTCCCTGCCATCGCGATAAAGGCACTCGAGAACGAGGCCCCGGTCGTCGCGGAGGAAGGTTTTCATGACGCGGCGGTGGTGGATGTCGGCGGCGGCGCGGACGACGGCGTCGCCGGTGACGAGGGCGAGCTCGTGGTAGGCCAGCGAGAAGAGCATGCTGATGCCGTGGGCGATACAGCCGTCCTTGATGGGGTAGGGCCAGGCGGGCGGCGGCGTGGCGGCGTTGATGTCGGCCTCGGCGGCCTGGAAGGTGCTCATGGCGAGGTCGATGACACGTTGTTCGCGGGTGGCCCGGTAGAGTTCGGCGAGGGCGTAGATGGCGAAGCCGTCGGCGTATACGGACTCGTAGCCGCGGAGCACTTTTCCGTCGCCGTCGAGCAGGAGCGGCCAGTGGCCGTCATCGAGCGGGCCGTTGCTGGTGAGAAAGTCGCAGATGTTCCGGGCGACATGCAGCCATTCGGAGCGTTTGTCGATTCGGTTGTAGAGCTTGCTGAAGACCCATACGGCCCGCCACTGGGACCAGCTCCACTTGTCGCGGCTGACGACCTGGCCGTCGTCGGTGATGCAACTGTTGATGCCGCCGGCGGGGTCGATGGCATGACGCATCCAGAAAGGGACGACGTCGCCGAGCAAAGTGGTGCGGTAATGGTTGAGCAAGTCGCCGAAGTCCATGTTCGTGGGTCCTCGCTTGAATAGTTGTCGAAGCCGATCCGGATCAAACCGCGACCGCCGACCGGCCATGCAGCTTGCGTGGGTTTGGGCATCATCTTACCATTTGCCTTGGATTCCGCGAATCGCAGGAGGTGGTTGGTGGGTGTTCGGCATGCGTTGTTGAGTATCGGGTTGATTATCTGGGCCTGTGGCTTGGTTTCGGCGGCAGATAGCGCTGCTGACCGGGCACTGGCGGGGCACATGCTCAGGCGGGCCTATCGAACGGATGTATCGCTGGTTTCAGGCGGCAAGGCCGCGTGCGCGGTGGTGTATCCTTCGGAGTCATCGGACTGGCGCGGATTGGCGGAGCAGGTGGCGGGGGCGATCAAAGCCCTGGGCGCGGACGAAGTGGTCATGGTTTCGGATACCGAGGCGGTACCGAAGCGTTTGGGGCCTCTGCGCGAGGACCTGGAGAAGAAATCGCTGATTCTGCTGGGTGATCTGAACACCAACCGGGCGTTGTTCGCGTTTTACGCCAGCTATTACACGTGCTGTGATGGCCGATACCCGGGGGGCGCGGGCTACGAGCTTCGCACGGTCGTTCGGCCGTTCGGCCGGGACGCCAACTGTTTGATCATCGGGGGAAGTTCAAAAGAGGGTTGCGCGGCGGGCGTGGCCCGGTTTGTGGAGCGACTGAAGTCGCTGAGGCGCGGGCGGACGGTGTACCTGCCTTACCTGCTGGAGGTCAGGCTCGGCGACGAGCTGAGAGAACTGCTGGCCCCGGCGATCG
>DATIKE010000532.1:0-2537 GCA_035477895.1 Phycisphaerae bacterium | reverse complement strand
ACAAAAAACCGCCTGCGAAGAAAAAAACTTTCAATTTCGGTCGGGATGCCCTCTCCCCCCGATTCTCCTCTCCCTCATCGGCCTTCGAGCCCCTCAGCCAGCCCCCGAGGTGCGAAGAATCCCCTATTCATCAGGGCTGCGGGTGATTCGGAAAGGTTTTCACGGCTGGCGGGAGAAGATTTCCCAGGCCTCGAAGAGCGCGTCTGAGCCGACGCCGCCCGAACCGGAGGTCGGGCCGCCCCCGCCGGCGATGCGGGCGATGATCCGCTTCGGGTCGGCGACCCACTTGGCGTGGTAGTCGGTGAACAGAACGTTGTAGCCGGTCTTGTGGATGAACTCGCCGAGCCCGATGCCGCCATACTTGGCGTAGGCGATGACATTGTCGGCCTCGAGGGCCTGCAGCGGCCGCTTTCGCGGGTCGTACGGCTTGCCGTCCGCCCAAGTGACATAGCGGGGTGAGAGGCCCTCGGCCGGATAAACGCCTTTCGTCGATTCCCTGGGATAGTTCCCCGGCAGCAGCGGGATCGCCCAGATGTACCCGCCGAAAGTGATCGACGAGGCGGGCCGGAGGAAACTGGCCGCACCGTAAGCAGGGTCATCGTATCCGTGTTCGATGTTGGCCGGACAGAAGAAGATGTGCAAATCCTTGCCGACATACTTCCCGTAGAGCGAGCCGTAATTGATGATCTGGGGGGTCGTGAAGCCCTGCTTGGATCCCTTGATGTAGTATCCGAAGTGCTCGCGCGAGGGCAGGTACTGCTTGAAGTCGGCGGCGTACATCGAGAAACCGGTTCCGCTCTGGTGCAGGTTGCTGAGGCAGACCGCCCGCCGACCCTGCTCGCGGGCCGCGGCGATCGAGGGAACCATGATCGAGACCAGCAGGGCGACGATCGCGACGACGACCAGGATCTCGATCAGGGTGAAGCCCGCCCTGCGGGCTCGATCTGTCCGCCGGACACCTCCCATGTGTTCTACTCCGGACCCCCGAGTGGCGCGCTGTCGACTTCAATAACATGGCAGGAGAGGTGCGAGAACCGTTGCGGTTCGCGCCGCCTGCCCATATTCAGGATACGGCCGGTCGGTCGACGAATCCACGTTCCGGGATGAATCAGACATCGTCCCGTTCAGTCGGGGACGAGTTTATATAACCAGGGTGGATTCGTTGCGTCTTTGGTGGGCATTCGGCGGCGAGATCGGGCCGAGGGACGCCTGCCCGAAGGTCATGCCTGTCCGGGCCGAACGATGTGCCGCACTCCGGGCAGCGCGGCGCCGGCAGGTCGGCGAGGTTTACTCCAGCAACTCGTAGTAGCAATTCCGTTTTCGCGGCTGCCAGCCGGCGGATTCTCCGGTTTGGTGAGCACGTGCACACGTTCCTGGCTGTGTGATCGTACCTGCCGTATCGTCATTTATCCGGTGTGGAACGCGAAGGGTTTCCGGTACCAGTTTCCTCTCTTGATTGAGCCGGGAGGAGATTCATCAAGATAAGGTCTGACTCATGACGACATCATGTGTATAATCCGGGCGGGAGGATATTGGCCCAAGACGCGGGCGAAGGAGCCACCGGTGCTGCGGCGACAGAAAACCATTCTGGCCATCCTGGCAGAGTACGGCCGGCCGGTGCCCGCGACCGTCCTGGTGAAACTGGCCTTCCTGCTGCGGCGCGAGACGGTACTGAAAGAAGACGCCGTATTCTACGACTTCGTGCCCCACCTGTATGGCCCTTTCTCCTTTGCTTTGTACCGCGAACTGGACGGACTGCAAAGAGACGACCTTGTGACGAGAACCGATGAGCAATTGATGCTGAATGTGCTGCAGATGGCGACGATCCGAGAACGCATTTCCGAGTTGGCCGGGGAGGTGCGTTCGGCGGTGGGTGCTGTCGTCAGGAAGTACGGTCGCAGCTCTCTTCGCGATTTGCTGAGGGACGTTTATACCCGCTATCCGTGGTATGCGACCCACAGCGAGCGAGTGGATCTGAGGCCGATGAGCCTCGGCGAGCGGCCACTGGCTCCGCCGGCGGTTTATACGGCCGGTTACCAGGACAAGTCCGTGGATGGTTTCTTCGATGGAATGCTTCGGGCGGGCATTCAGGCGATCATGGACGTGCGGGCGAATCCGATCTCCCGAAAATACGGTTTTGCCCGGTCGTCCATACGAAGCATTGCCGAGAAGCTCGGCCTGGACTATTCCCACCTGCCGCGCCTGGGCATTCCGAGCGTGCATCGCGTGGGCCTGAGTGATGAGGCCTCCTACGCTCGGCTTCTGGATTCATACGAGTCGAAGATGCTGCCTTGCCGGCAAGCTGACGTGGAGGAGTTGGCCCGGCTGGTGAGTGCCAAGCCCTCGGTGTTGGTCTGCATGGAACGGGACGTTCGATGCTGTCATCGTTCGCGACTCGCCGCGGCCGTCGCCAGGGTGAGCAGCCTGCCCATTCGTCACCTGGATTGAGCCTGCCATGATCGAGCCTCCCTGGGAGCTGCTGAAGGTTCTGATCACCGTCAAAACCTACCCGATTCCATCGTCGAAGCACGGCGAGT
>DATIKE010000531.1:0-16538 GCA_035477895.1 Phycisphaerae bacterium | reverse complement strand
CCCTAACCGGCCCCACAGACGCTCGAAACCCGGCGACGGCCCGATCTTGATCGTGTCGGCCGTGGCGGTCTGGGCCTGCCGATGGGCATAACGGCGATTCCGGGACAACATCTCGTTGCCAACTGTCGAAGATGGGCCAAGGAGATGGTCGGCCGGGAAGGTGTGGGCCGGTTCGGTGGCCCGATTATGGACCCCGTCGAAGGTGGGGTCATCACCATCGCCGACTGCCTCGGGGACTGGCGCGAGGAATTCATAACCTCCACCCCCGGCGAGTTGCGGATTTACACCACCGCCCGTCCCGCCGCCGCCCGTCGGATCTGCCTCATGCAGGACCGCTTGTATTGCCTCGACGTGGCGATGGTGTCCATGGGCTACTTTTATCCGCCGCAGCTGTCCGGACCGCTTGCCGGGGAGGCCGGGCGGGCTGAGCGGAGCTCGGAGCAGGGCGGGACGCGCAAATAGAACAATGGTTTGCAGATACGCCCAAGCCGTGAACCCTTGCGCAGCCCGGTCTCTTCGTAAGTTCACCCCATCCCTCGTTTTTATCTCATCCAAACAGCCCTGGTGCGGGTATAAGTGGGCGAGAAGTCCTGCTTCCTGCCGACGGGCGCTATTGTGGCAGGGCTTGATTGCGGGTCCTGGTGTGGTGTGCCATAATGGCCCGCCGGTGAGACAAAGTGCCAAACGGCCCAAGGTTGGCATGACGGTCCCGATGGCGGTCCAGGGTGGAGATGCGGTGAACAAGGACACAAACTGGTCGCGGCGCAGTTTCCTCACAACCCGGGGATTGGGCGCGTCCGCCGGCGGGATGCTGGGTCTGCTGGTTGGCGATCGGTCGGTACCCGCCTGCGGGGTACTGCCGCCTCGCCTGGAGGTCTGCTACTCCCGCCGGGCGATGGCCTGCGAGTTCAGCGTGTTTCTTCCTCCGACGGTTCCGTGCGGCATGAACGCCGCTGATGCCGCTCTCGATGATATCCAGGCATTGGAAGCCATACTGACGGTCTATTCCACCACCAGCCTGATGTCATATGTGAATCAGAATGGTTTCCCCGGCCCGGTTCGGACGGACGGGCGGATTTTCCATTTGCTGCAGCGGGCGGCTGAACTGACCGCGCTGACCGACGGCGCCTTCGACGTTTCGGCCGGGGCGCTGGTCAGGGCTTGGGGGTTCCTGAAAGGCCCCAGGCGTGTGCCCGGCGAGGATGAATGGGCCGCGGCAATGAGCAGCAGCGGCATGAGACACGTGGAGCTGGACGAACAGCAGCAGACGGTTCGTTATCGTGTGGCGCGCCTGGAGATCAACCTCGGGGCGATCGGAAAGGGTTATGCGATCGATCGGGCCGTCGGTCGGTTGCAGGAGGAATACGGGGTGACCTCGGCCCTGATCCAGGGCGGACTGAGCAGCATGCGGGCTGTCGGCTCCTGCAGTGACGACGAGGAAGGGTGGCTGGTCGGCATTCAGAATCCCCTCGATCCAGGCCGGCGGGTGGCTGTGGTGCGGCTGCGGAACCGGGCGATGGGGACGTCGTCGGCCAATCGGCAGCATTTCGAGGCCGGCGGTCGCACGTACGGGCACATCCTGGACCCGCGGACGGGCCGCCCGGCCGACAGCGATCTTGCCGGCGCGACCGTCCTGGCCCCCGACGCGGCCACGGCCGACGCCCTGTCCACCGCCTTCTTCCTCATGGGCCTCGACAAGGTCCGCGATTTCTGCCACAATCACCCGGAAATCGCCGCACTCCTGGTGCTCCAGCCCGGGAAATCGCAGCGAACGCAGGCCTCGCCGCAGATCGTGACGTTCAACTTGACCAAGAAGGACTATCAACTGACAGGTTAGTTGCGAGCAGGGATTATCATGGCAGACACGACGCCCGATCTGGCAAAACAGGGTCCATCCGTCCGAACGGTCACCGGCTGGACCGTCTTTTTCCTTGTCCTGCTGCGAATCAGCATCGGCTGGCACTTTGCCTACGAGGGTGCCTGGAAGCTGATGCAGGATGACTGGCGGGCAACGGGATACCTCACGCAGTCCACCGGCCCGCTTCGGCCGGTGTTCCTGAAGTTCGTGGACGACCCGGACGGTCTGAACCGGTTGACGCCGGAATCGGTGAAGGAGCGCATCCAGGGTCGCTACGATCGGCTGGCGGGTTTCTACGGACTCACCGACGAGCAGCGGGCGCCCATCAAGGTCGACAATCTTGTTCAACAGGTGGACGTGATCTTCGCCGACCCGGACTTCCAGAACCAGTTGGCGAACTACAAGGAGTTCCTGGGCAAGATCGAGACCCAGGAAAAGGCGCTCTTCCTGTACGACAAGAATGCCGAGCCGGGCAACACGCCTTACAACTCTGAGCGATGGATGTACAACAGCGGCAAGAAGGCGGCCGCCCGCCAGGCGCTTCTGGCCCGGGCGGAAGGGCCGATCCGCGACGTCGAGGCCGCGGTGCTGAACGCGCGGACGCTCGACCAGATGGCCAAGGGGCCGCCGCCGCATGAGAAGAGCCAGACGGTGTTCTCCGACTGGGGGAACATGATCGGTCTGACCGCGGTGGGCGTGTGCCTGATGCTCGGTCTGTTCACCCGACTGGCGGCCCTGGGCGGGATCAGTCTGTTATGCCTCTACTACTTCTGTATGCCGCCGTGGCCTGGGCTGCCCGAGGGCCCGAGTGAGGGGCATTACCTGATCGTCAACAGGAACATGATCGAGGCGATCGCCCTGGCGGTCATCGCCGCCTCCGGCGTCGGCCGATGGGTCGGGCTGGATGCATTCATCAGCGCCTGGCGGCGAAAACGGTGCGGCCGGGCGGCGCAGGCGTAGGGTGTGCGAAGAACATTTGTGGGACCGGCAAGATGCCGGTCCCACAGGGATGCCGAAAGCCGACCGGCTGGAAGCCGGTCTCACAGGGGATACCGAAGGGATTGACCGGACGACGGGGTTTCGGAAGGGACAAATATGGCACTGAACAGCAAGCAGCGGCAGATCGGGTCGAACAATTTCAACAGCGCGTCGGACGCGGCGTTCCGCGTCACACGCCGACAGTTCCTCTGCGCGGCCGGGCTGGTACCCACCGCCGCCGCCATGTACTGGGGATACGACAAGCTCAAAGGCGACCCGGTGAAGGCGGGCATCATCGGGACGGGTGATCAGGGCAACTACGCCCACCTGTCGCAGAGCAACCAGGAGTACATCCGATTCGTCGCCTTCTCGGACATCAGGCCGTCGAGCCAGAAACGTGCCATGCAGACGCTGGCGGATATGTACGGCCCCGAGGCCAAGGATGTCCAGCTCTGCGTGGACTACAAGGAACTGCTCGCCCGAAAGGATATCGAGCTGGTCGTCATCGCCTTGCCGCTGCACCTGCACGCCAAGGTCACCATCGAGGCGATGAAGGCCGGCAAGCATGTCCTGTGCGAGAAGCTGATGGCCGGCACGGTCGAGGAGTGCAAGCAGATGGTCCGCGCGGCCGAGCAGACCCGCAAGCTTCTGGCGATCGGCCACCAGCGGCACTACAGCTACCTGTATGCCAATGCCCTCTCGATCATTCAGCAGAGGGAGATCCTCGGCGACATCCGCCACATCCGGGCCATGTGGCATCGCAACCAGACCAGGGCCGGCAGCAAGGACGCCGAGAAGGGCCTCTACGACAGCTGGTCGGAGGGGCGCAAAATCGATTCCCTGGACCAGAGCATTGATTTCGCGAAGTACGGATACAAGTCCGTCGAGCAGCTCGTCCGCTGGCGAATCGATGCGGAGATCGGCGGCGGCCTGATGGTTGAACTAGGCAGCCACCAGCTCGACGCGGCCAGCATCTTCCTCGACAAGGCTCATCCCAAGGCGGTGCAGGGCTGCGGTGTGAACTCGTTTTTCCAGGATGGCCGCGGAGTACACGACCACGTCTACCTGATCTACGAATTCCCCCAGGACGTTGTCGTGACCTACTCATCCATCGGCACCAATGCGTTCGACGGTTACGGCGAGGAAGTCATGGGTACGAGGGGCACGCTGATCGTCGACCAGGAACGGGACGCGTACCTGTTCAGGGAGCCTGCCCTCAAGGAGGATCGGGTCGAGTGGTACATGGGCGAGGGGCTGGTGCCCTGGGCGGAGAAGGACACCCGCATCACCTTCGCGGAGAACCGCATGAGCCGGCCGACGGTCGAGTCCGGCTCGACGGTGGTGTGGGCCAGCGGCGTCGGGGCGGCCAACACGATGACCAGCCGCGGTTACCGCGAACAGCAGGAGCACCTGTGCTGGATCATCCGCAACGGCGGGTTCGAGTGCAAGCAGCAGCCGCGGTGCAACGGCAAGGTCGCCCTGGGCGATGCCGTGGTCACGCTGGCCTCCAATATCGCCATGAAGATCAAGCAGCGGATGGAGTTCAAACACGAATGGTTCGATGTGGCTTCCGATGCCACGCCGGAGAAGGACTTCCCGAACGCCTGACCCGGATGTATGCTTTGAATGGTTCAAGCGGCCGGTGCCTGGCGCCGGCCGTTTTCTTGATGGATGGGTGCGACGATGAGCGAACTGTTCGATCTTCGCGGCAGGACGGTGGCGATCACGGGCGGCGGGGGGGTGCTCTGCGGCGGGATCGCCGGGCATCTGGCCCGATGCGGCATGTCGGTGGCCGTCCTTGATCTGAAGATCGAGGCGGCCGAGGCGGTTGCGGCGGCCATCCGCCAGGCCGGCGGCAACGCGATCGCCGTTGCCTGCAACGTGCTCGAACGCGAAAGCGTCGAGGCCGCCCACCAGACCTGCTGCAAGGCGATGGAGCGGGTCGACGTGCTGATCAACGGCGCCGGGGGAAACCATCCCGATGCCACCACCGGGCCGGGCAAGAAGTTCTTCGGATTGCCGATCGAGGCGTTTCAGAAAGTGATGGACCTGAACATTATCGGCACGGTGCTGCCTTCGATGGTCTTCGGCAAGGCGATGGCCGACCGCGGCCAGGGGGTCATCCTGAACATCGCGAGCATGAACGCCTTTCGCCCGCTGACCAAGATCGCGGCCTATTCGGCGGCCAAGGCGGCGGTCAAGAACTTCACCGAATGGCTCGCGGTCCACATGGCCCAGGAGTATTCGCCTGACATTCGCGTGAACGGAGTGGCCCCCGGCTTCTTCCTCACCAACCAGAACCGTTTCCTGCTGACCGACGAGAAGACCGGCGAACTGACCCCGCGCGGCAGGTCGATCATCGCTCACACGCCCGCCGGGCGGTTCGGCGGGATCGAGGACCTCTACGGTGCGGTCGAATGGCTGATCTCGCCGGCGGCCAGGTTCGTCACCGGTGTCACTGTGCCGGTGGACGGCGGGTTCAACGCCTTCAGCGGGGTGTGATGCCGGGTTGGGTTTGAAATTGGCGTCGGTCTTCCTCCACGTAACCGTTCACAGGGTGACCGCTGTGTCGAGATTCCCTGCCTGCGGCCTGTCTGCGTGCCTGCCTGCGCGTGTCCGCACGCAGACAGGCGGACACGCACAGGCAGGCAGGCCATCTCGACACCGGGATTCGGGGATTCCGATCCCCCCGCTTGCGGGAAAGGATCCCCGGAGCGAAGACGTGCGAGAAGGGATTCCCGCCCGAGCGGGCAATACAGCTCATCCGGCCTTGTTTCAAGAAGTTTCCCCGGTTCAGATACTGCTGGAACATGGCCGCCCGCGGCTCCTGGCCGCCGCACGGATTGACGATTGACGGAATGCCCTATCGACTGCCCGAGAAGTGGTCGCGGATGACCTGGATGAACTGCCGGCCGAAGCTCTCGTATTTGGCGGGGCCGATCCCGTGGATGGCGAGCATCTCCTGCTCGCTGGTCGGGCGGTGCCGGACGATGTCGCGCAGGGTCCGATCGCTGCAGATCATGAAGGCGGGCACGTTGTGTTCTCCGGCGATCTCCAGGCGGAGGGTTTTGAGCCGCTCGAAGAGTTGTCGGGCATGGACGTCCAGCGGCTCGGGCACGGCCTTGCCGGCGGGGGTGTCCATGCCGGTCGCCGTCGAGCGGCTCGCCGGCCCGGGTTTTCGTGCTCGTCTGGCGCGACGTGCCCGGCCTCGGGCGCCGACCTCCAGCAGCCGCACCTCCTCCTGCCCGCGCAGCACCTGCCAGCCGCGGGCGGTGACCTTGAGCACGCGGTACTCACCCTCGCGAACCAGCATTTGCTGGTCCACCAGTTGATCGATCCAGGCCATGAGGACGGGCTTGCGCTGGTCCGGCATCAGGCCGAAGGTGCTCAACTCCTGGTGGCCGCGCTGGATCACTCGGTCGGTGGGCTCGCCGCGCAGGACCTCGGCGATATAGGCGGCGCCGTATCGTTCGCGCGTGCGGACGACGCAGGACAGGACCTTCTGGGCGGTGATCATGGCGTCAGGGACGGCGTCGGCGGTGCCGTTGCAGACGTCGCAGGCCCCGCAGGATGGCTGGCCCCACGGCTGGCCGAAGTAGCTGACCAGCCGGGCGTGCCGGCAGCGGACCCCGGTGCAGTAGGCGTACATCTCCGAGAGCAGCCTGAGCTGGTCGTCTTTGTTTGGGGAGTCTTCTTTTTCGGTGATGCTCTTCCAGAGTTGATAGTCCGCTTCGCTGTAGAGCAGGATGCAGTCCGCCGGTTGGCCGTCGCGGCCGGCCCGGCCGGTCTCCTGCTGATAGTGCTCGATCGTCTTGGGCATGGCCGCGTGGATCACGAAGCGGATGTCGGCCCGGTCGATGCCCATGCCGAAGGCGACGGTGGCCACGACGACGTCGGTTTCGCCGGCGGCGAAGGCGTCCTGGGTGGTGGTGCGTTCGGCGTCGCTCATGCCGGCGTGGTAGCCGGCCGCCCGGATGCCGGCGGATTGTAGGTGGGCGGCCAGGGCGTCCACGTCGGCCCGCCGGATGCAGTAGACAATGCCCGCGTGCCCGGGCCGTTTCCGGATCCGCGCGAGTACGTTGTCGAACATGTCATCCCGCCGTACAACCTGGTAGCTGAGGTTGGGCCGGAAGAAGTCGCCGACCAGGACCAGGGGGTCTTTCTGGCCCAGTTGGGCGACGATGTCCTCACGGACGCGCGGCGTGGCCGTGGCGGTGAAGGCGTGGACCGGCGTGCGCGGGAAGTGCTGCTTGAGCCGCCCCAACTGGCGATAGTCGAGGCGGAAATCGTGGCCCCAGTGGCTGATGCAGTGGGCCTCATCGATCGCGAACCCGCCCACGCCGATTTGCTGCAGGAGATACAAAAAGGGCCGGTTCTGGAACCGTTCCGGGGCGACGAAGAGCAGTTTATATTCGTTGTGTTGCAGGCCGGCGATGACCCGCCGCTTGTCGGCCGCGTCGAGGCTGCTGTTGAAGAAAGCGGCGGGTATTCCGCGGGTAATGAGCCGATCCACTTGGTCCTTCATCAGTGCGATCAGCGGCGAAACCACGACGCTGAGCCGGCTGGACACCAGAGGCGGCGCCTGGTAGCAGAGCGACTTGCCGCCGCCGGTGGGCATGACCGCCAGCAGGTCCCGGCCCTCGACCGCGGCGGCCATGGCCTCCAGCTGCAGGGGGCGGAACGTGGTGTAGCCCCAGTGCTGCCGCACCGCTCGGCGTAACGCGTTCATCTACACGGCCCTCCGCCAATCCGGCTCGATGTAGAGGTTCCCTGGGGCAAGAAGGGAGCCGTTTCCAGGATCGCGAGGCGTCCGCTCACATCCGTCCGTTGACCAGGTTTCTGAAATCGGCGATCAGTTGCCGGGTGATCGGGCCGGGTTCTCCGGTGCCGAGCGACCGTCCGTCGATTTTGGTGACCGGGATGACCTCGGCGGCGGTGCCGGTGAGGAAGCACTCGTCCGCGACGTAGAGGTCGTGCCGGGTGAGGTTCGCCTCCTTGAATGGAATGTGCCGCTTTCCGATCAGTTCGATCACCGCGTTTCGGGTGACGCCCTCGAGGCCTCCGGCGTTGACCGGGGGGGTCATAACAGTCCCCCATCGGATCACAAAGATGTTGTCGCCGGTGCACTCGGCCACGAAGCCCTGGTGGTTGTACATCACGGCCTCGTGGACTCCGGCGTCCAGGGCCTCGATTTTGGCCAGGATGTTATTGAGGTAGTTGAGGCTCTTGATGCGCGGGCTGATCGCGTTGGGATGGTTGCGGATCACGCTGCAGGAGATGATGGCCATCCCTTTCTCGTAGAGTTCCTTCGGGTACAGATCGATCTGGCCGGCAATGATGAAGACCGAGGGGCACTCGGTGCGGTTCGGGCTGAGCCCGAGATAGCCGACGCCGCGGGTCACCACCAGCCGGATGTATCCGTCGGTGATATTGTTCGCTTTGAGCGTGTCATAGGTGGCCGTGACCAGTTCATCATGGGTCATGGGCAGGGTCAGGCGGATGGCCCGCGCGGATTCCTCCAGCCGCCTGAGGTGCTGGTCGAGGCGGAACACTTTTCCACCGTAGCTGCGTATGCCCTCAAAGACGCCGTCACCGTAGAGCAGGCCGTGGTCGAAAACGCCGATGCTTGCCTCGGCGACCGGGACGATGTGCCCGTTCAGGAAGAGCTTGAGGTTCGGATCAGGCGCAAACCGGCCGGGTTTCGGGAAGTTCATTCTTTATTTCCTCGGCTGCGACCCGCCTCGGGCGTCGTCATTTTGCCGTCCACAAGGGAGATGACGCGATCGGCGGCGGCGGCGACCCTGGGATCATGGGTGACCATGACGATGGTCTGGCCGTTGCGGTTGAGAGCCTGGAGCAGCTCCAGAATGTCCATTCCGGTCCTGGCGTCCAGATTACCGGTTGGCTCGTCGGCCAGCAAGACCCGGGGCTCGTTCACGAGGGCCCGGGCGATGGCGACCCGCTGCATCTCTCCGCCGGACAGCTCGCTGGGCCGATGGCGCAGCCGGCCCTCGAGCCCCATGTCCTTCAGAATCCGGCGGGCCCGGGCCCTGCATTCCCATCGCTTGTGCAGCCAGAGCAGTATGGAATACCGGACCATGGCCGGCATAAGCACGTTCTCGAGCGTGGTGAGCTCCGGCAGCAGGTGATAGAACTGAAACACGAACCCGAACAGCACGTTGCGGTGATGGTCGCGTTCGGCGGCGGTGCCCGCGAACAGGTCCCGGCCATCGAAGGTGATCCGCCCCTTGTCGGGCGCGTCCAGCGCGCCCATCAGGTGCAGCAGCGTCGACTTTCCGCTGCCGGAAGCGCCGGTGATGGCCAGGAACTCGCCCCGGCCCACCGTCAGGGACGCACCCTTGAGCACGTGCAGGTCGCTCTTGCCCAGCCGATAGGTCTTGTGCACGCCGGAAACCTGGAGGATCGTGTCACTCATAGCGCAACGCCTCCACCGGCCATATTCGCGAGGCGCGCACCGCCGCGATCACCGATCCGATCATCGAGGCGACGATGGCAATGGCGTAGATGACGACGGCGTCGGACACGTCCACATGATTGGGGATGCGGGCGAAGGAGTATACCTCCGGGCTCCAGATGCGGGCCTGCGGGCTGATTCTCGCCAGAAGATCCTGGAACTCGTTGATGTACCAGACGAAGACCGTGCCGATGATGCTGCCCAGGGCCCCGCCGACCACGCCGACCGCCGCCCCGTAGGCCAGGAAGATGCTCGCCACCCCGAAGGCGGTCGCCCCGATCGATTTGACCACCCCGATGTCCCGGGTCTTCTGCTGCACGATCATGTAGAAGATGCAGCCGACCAGGAACACCGCCACCAGGCTGATCACCCCGAACAGGATCGTGACCAGGTACTTTTCCTTCTCGACCGCGGCGATAAAGCGGGACTGCTTCTCCTCCCAGGTCTGGATCTGCACGTAGTCCAGCAGGGCGCGGTTGCGGATCGGGACCTCGCCGCGCCGTCGGGCGGAGATCTCGTCCCAGATACCCTGGATTCGGCCGCGGGCCTCGTTGATCCGTTCGCGGCTGGCGGAGGCTTTCCCGGTCAGTTTGATTTGAACCTGCGTGGTCCGGGCCGGCAGCGAGGCGGCGGAGTCGGCCGTCTTCTCCTCACTCATGCGGACCATTCGCTGAAGCTTGTCGAAGTCCAGGTAGACGCTCATCGAGTCGATCTCGTAGATCCCGGTGCGATGATCGTCGGCGTAGCGGAAGGGCTCGCGGGGCACGCCGGTGGCGTCCTCCGGCCCGCCGCTGATCCCGAACGGCATGTACAGCAGGATGATCTGGTCTCCGCGCCAGTAATACCGCTCGTACTCGCCGGTCTCCAGACGCTTGGCGCACAAGTCGGTGCCCAGAATCACGCCCGGCAGTTCCGGCCCGAGCCAGTCCGGGTCGGGGTTGAATGACGCGAGGTTCTGCGTGTCGAGCCGATCCTCGGGGAGTTGCCGAAAGTAGCCCGGCCGCCGGTAGGGCATGCGCGCGTCGATCGGGGCCTCGGCGAGGTCACGTTTCGAGGCCTGGCTCTTGAAGCTCTGCCAGGCCTGTTCCAGTTCCCGGGGCAGGATCTCGTCGGCCAGTTTGTACCCGAGAACGGAATCGGGAGTCTCCACCCGCGCGTATCCCCACGCGGGTTCCTTCTGAGGGCCGAGCGTAGTCGTGCCGGGGTAGTACTTCTCGTAAAAAAGCCCGTTACGGAAATCGTTGACCTCGCAGGTCTCGTCCAGGCGGATGCCGACCAGCGACACCGGCTTGATGATCTGGTCTCGCGGGAACTTGACCACGCCGTAGGTGATGATGACCGGGGTGGCCTCATGGATCTCGTCGGGCAGATCCTTCTTCATCCGTTCGATGAATTCCTCGTAGAAGGGGAAGCCCTGCAGGGCGCCGTTCTCGACCACCAGGTCGCCGAGCATTCCGCGCGAGCGGTCCTTGACCATCTGGAGGAAGCCGCCCATGACGCTCCAGACGATGAGTACCATGGCGACGCACAGGCAGACGGCGGCCACGGCGAAGAACGCGATCCGCCGGCGGCGCAGGTAACGCAGACACAGGAAGAGCTTGTACATCAGAGGTCCGGTTCGCAGTCCTCGGGAATCCGTTCGGTCCCGCACGGTTTTCGACGGTCCGGGCCGGCGATTATTGTACGTCGCCCGCCTCTTCTGGTTCCAGCTCGGCGGTGTCCTCGGCGACGGAGCGCGGCCGCTGCAGCGGGAAAAGGATCACATCGCGGATGCTGGGTGAATTCGTTAGCAGCATGACGAGCCGGTCGATGCCCATCCCCAGCCCGCCGGCCGGCGGCAAGCCGTACTGCAGGGCGAGCACGAAATCCTCGTCCATGACCGCCATGGTTTCGTCGCGATTCTCGCCGGCCAGTGTTCGCCGGAAGTTCTCCTCCTGGACGGCCGGGTCGTTCAGCTCGGTGTAGGCGTTGCACAATTCCATGTTGCCCGCGAACGCCTCGAAGCGCAGGGCGATATTCGGGTCGTCGCTCTTGCGGCGGGTGAGCGGGCAGATCGCGGCCGGGTAATCCAGCACGAACGTCGGCTGGATGAGCCGGGGCTCGACGGTGGCCTCGAAGACTTCGTTGACGACGATCGCGTCGGCCATGCCTTTGTGATCGATGCCCAGTTCGCCGGCCTTGCGGCGGACGGCGTCGATATCATCGATCCGCACGCCGGCGTATTCCTGGACCAGGTCGGCGTAATAGCGGCGTGGCCACGGCGGGGTGAAATCGATGTCATGCTCGCCGAATCGCCGCTTGAATCCGCCGCCGATCCGCTCGATGGCCGCCGCCGCCATCGCTTCGGTCAGGTCCATCATGTCGTTGTAATCGCCGTAAGCCTGGTAGGCCTCGAGCAGCGTGAATTCCGGGTTGTGCTGGGTGTCGATACCCTCGTTGCGGAAGTTGCGCGAGAACTCGAAGACCCGCTCGATGCCGCCGACCAGCAGCCGCTTGAGGTACAGTTCGGGGCTGATCCGCAGGTAGAGGGTCATGTCCAGGGTGTTGTGGTGGGTGGTGAAAGGCCGGGCGGCCGCTCCGCCGTAGATCGGCTGGAGCACCGGCGTCTCGACCTCGAAGAAGCCGTGGTCCACCAGGCATCGCCGGACGGCGTCGATGATCAGGCTTCGCTGCTTGAAGGTTTCGCGGACCGCCGGATTGGTGAACAGGTCGACGTACCGCCGGCGGTAGCGCAGGTCGATGTCCTTGAGCCCGTGCCACTTGGCCGGCGGGGGCTGGATGGCCTTGGTCAGAATTGTCACCGAGGTTGCCCAGACGGTCAGCTCACCGGTTTTGGTCTTTCCGATCGTGCCGTCGATGCCGATGATGTCGCCCAGGTTGAGCAACTTGGCCGCGATCTGGAAATCCTGTTCGCTGACGGCGGCCTTGCTCACGCCGACTTGCAGGTCGCCGCTGCCGTCGCGCAGGGTCATGAAGATCAACTTGCCGCAAGGGCGGTGGAGCATGACCCGGCCGGCGACGCGAGCCTTGAGGTGCTCAGCATGCTGGCCGGGCTCGATGTCGGCCTGCTCGCCCGTCCGGCGCACCTCAACCATCGGCTGAACCTCCGTGAAGCGGGCGCCGTACGGATCCACGCCGATCTCGCGGATCTTCTCCAGCTTGACTCGACGGTCCTGTACCTGTTGCGATTCACTCATGAAACATGCGTCGTCAGTTAACTGTCATCTCGTCAACCCAAAGAGCCGCGAGCTTCAGCCCGCGCGGACTACCTCTCGGTGGGAGTGCCCAAACCACACGGATCGTACGGGTGGGAACGGCCCGACGCAATCCCGCGGGCCTCACGCGGGCTTGGCGGTGCGGCTGAACGTATCCCACAGCAGCGTCTGCTGTTGGCGGTAGGCCATCACGCCCAGCGAGATGCCCACCTGGGTGGCCGTGCCCAACTCGATGTCGCAGTTGAGCTGCTTCTGCCGGCCGCGAATCACGTCGATGAAGTTGCGGATGTGGCCGGGATCGTCCCCGCCGCGGCGCTGCTCGTCCCAGCCGGGCGGCGACGGCAACTTGATCTCGTCCTTGCCGCCGGAGCGGGCGCGGAACGCGTCCTTGAAAGACGCCTGGGCGACGGCCTTGCGGCCTCCCAGGTCGATCGTGCCGTGCTGCCCGCGGATTTTCCACGGCGGGTGGTCGTCGTTGGCCATCGAGCCGGTCAGCAAGATCGTGTGTTCGCCGGGGTAGTCGAGCGCGACTATGCTCGTGTCCGGCACGTCCCGGCCGTCCTTCTGCACGAAGATGCCGCCGGCCGCACTGACCCGCCGGGGCATCGCGCCCGTCGGCCCCTCGATCGCCAGCAGCATCGGGGCGAGCTGGTGGTAGAACAGGTCCGTGGCGATGCCGCCCGAGTAGGCCCAGTACTTTCGGAAGCGGAAGTAGTGCTCGGGGTTCCACGGGGTCTTCTCGGCGCAGCCGAACTCGTGCCCGAGCCACATGTCCCAGTCGACGTAGTCGTCGCCGGAGGCTTGCGGGCCGACCTTGGGGTCGATGCGATAGTTCCACTCGCCCTCGGGGTTGTTCCGCCCGACGCTGCCCTGCGACCAGACCACGTCGCCGATGAGTCCGCTCTGAATCGCCTCATTGGCCGCCCAGAACACCACCCCCGCCGTGACCTGCGTACCGACCTGCAGGGCCAGCTTCGATTTCTGCACCTTGTCGCGCAGCTTGAAGGCCTGCTCGATGGTGTGGGTCATCGGCTTCTGGAGGTAGACATGCTTGCCGGCATCGAGTGCGTCGATCGCGTTCTTGAAATGCCAGTGATCCGGCGTGGCGATCATCACGCAGTCGATGTCCTTGCGGTCGAGCAGCTTGCGATAGTCGTAGCAGGCCTCGCCCTTGCAGTGGGCTGCGTTGGCGTGAGCTCGGCGGCGCCAGACGTCGCAGACCACCGCCAGCCGGATGTTCTCGGCCTCGGCCATGTCGGTCAGCTCGTGGACGTGCGCGCTGCCCATGCCGCCGACCCCGATCACGCCGAATACCAGCCGCTCGTTGGCCCCCAGCTTGCCGGAGGCCGACTGGGTCGCCGCCGTCGGCTGGTCCGAGGCCGCGGCCAGCTTCGCCGCGCCAATGGCCGCAAGCCCGGCCGAACTTGCTTTCAGGAATCCACGCCGCGTCATAGACCTCAATGCTTTCATCATCGCCTCCTCGATAACAGTGCAGGGTTCAAGGCCGCCGGCAAGTCCGGCAAGAATCCGGCCCCCTGGCTCCGGCGATGGTGTATTATCCCGGATATCCGGGCCGTTGGCCAACCGGCTCGCACGACGTAGGAATAATCGGCACGGGCGGCCCCGGCTCACTTCAACCGGACACGGACGTACCGCAGGGCGAGCTGGTCCGCCCCGCCGACGCCGAAGAGGTCGATGATGTTGCCCGGCTTCGATCCGCCGCGCGGCGTATTCGTGAAGAAGTTCGACAGCGGGGTTTTCACATTGAGTCGCTGGAACATGGGCTTGTCGGTTTCGATGGTCAGGTCGGCCAGGAACATATCGGTGAAAGACTTGCCGTCCCGGCCGGTCATCGTGCCATTGGCCACGACGTACGGTTTCTCGCCGTCGGCCACGTGGAACCGGGCATAGCCGGGCGTCAATCCTCCGGTTGTTCGGGTCGTTTCAGCCAGGGTTCTTCGCGAGACGACGTTGCCGTCCTTGACGATCGCATACTCCAGGTGGGCGGTGTCGGCCGACTGCGGGAAATACTTCTCGCGGATGACCGCGTTGGCGTGGGGCCGTTTCAGGTACAGCAGGTGGGCGGCACCGGCCGCGTCGACGAACAGGTCCAGGTTCGCGATGTGCCCGCCGGTCTTTTCGACGGTGTCGACCTCCAGGGGTTCGGCAAACGGCTTATTCTCGATGCTTGGAGTGTGCGTGTAGAACAGGCGGCGGAAGACGTAATCCCACTTGGAGCCGGTCTTCTCGGCTTTCAGCTTTTGCCACTCCTCGACCGGCTCGACGATGTTGCCGATGGCCAGCACGTGGGCCGCTCCCCGGCGAAGCGACACCTGCGGATAGGCTCCACGAATCGGAAACGTGATGGTCCCGCGGGCGTGCCAGACGCCCCCGGCGTCGCGTTGCGAGACGAAGTACTTGGCCGTCCTGGCGTTCACGTTGAGCAGCAGCAACTCGCCGGTTTCGCCGTCCGCGCCGAATCCGCGATACGAATGGTCGGTGAAATGCGTTCCTTCCGCGAAAGCCGGTGTGTTTTTCCTTGGCGGGGCGGACAGCTTGTTGCGATCGAACTGGAGGACCAGCGGCTGACAGGGGCCATACTGCACGCCGGGCGGCTCGGTGGACGGGTTCACCGACAGGAACACCGGCCCGCCCGGAATCACCGCGATCGGGCAGGGCTCGCGCTGACGGTAGTTCTCCTCGTGCTGCATGAGCTTCCAGCCGTCGCCGCCGCGATGCCAGAGCTGCCACCGGCAGTTGCACAACGGCGGGACATCCTTGCCGGTTTCGATGGTCGAGACGAACACGTCGTCGCCGTCGCGGGCGACCACCGTCGAGCCGTAGCACCACATCGGGCCGGCCCCGTTGTCGGCCTGGGTGTAGTGGGTGACGACCTCCTCGGCCTCGACGACGACGTTCGGTTGCGCTCCGATCAGGTTCGCGGGCGTAAGGAACAGGCAGGCAGCGGTTATCTGTCGTGCGAAGTGACGATTGAGCCTGAAGTCGCTTCGTCTCATGTTTTCGGCCTCCGTGCGGCGGTTTGAGCAGCTTTGGAACAATGGCAGATGTTCCTATTCAACAGGAAGCCCACCGGCCGACAACTGCCGGCACAAGCGGACGGGGCTTTGAGTGCGTCCTGACAACCCGCGTGGGACCGGTTTCCCTTGACACGCCGCCCGCCCCGGGCGGATCGCATGGCGATGGAACGTAAAGCGTTCACGGCGCGTCAAGGGCTTCCAGCCGGTCGGATTTCAGGGTTGCAGGCGCACTCTCAGTCAAACGTGATCGTCCCGCCCTGGCGCAGGCCGAACCAGACCTGCTGTCGGGGGACCGGCTTTCCCGGCGGGGCGAGGGTCATCACTTCCCAATACTTCTGACGCTCAATGTGGCCGTCGAGGTAGCCGACGTTCATCCGGTCGCGCGGCTGGTACCCCCGGTCGGGGTAGAATCCGATCGCACCCGGCCGCGTGTAATCGTAGCCCGTCAGCTCGGGTTTCTGCACCCGGTTGCCGTGGCGGAAGCGGAGCACGCGGCTCAGGTCCTCGGCGATGACGCCGCCGCTGCCGCCGGCGCGGACGAAACTCTCGGGAAAGACCCCGGGCTTGCAGGACTCGACGATGAGCGCCGGACTGCCCTTGACGTTTCTCAGCCCGGCGCTGGCGTTGGCCCCGAAGCTCATCCACATGATCGGCATGACGACCGGGCCGTTGCCGGCGGCGGCGTTCTTCCAGATCAGCTTGTTGTCGTAGGTGTAGACATCGAACGACCAGCCCGACTCGGTCCGGGAGATCGTCACCGGCGCGAACTTTTCCCGGCTGCTCACCTTGTACCGCAGCACCAGGTCCACGTCGTTGCCCATCGCGTCGCGCCCGAATTCCTGGCCGTCCACCGAGTCCTGAATGTCGGTCTCCCAAGTGCCCCCGCCCTGGTCGAAGGAATGGTTGAAGATGGCGTCCGACGAGGTCGTGCCGCGATACCCGTAGCTGTCATACAGCCTGGCCAGTGCCGCCGG
>DATIKE010000530.1:0-1637 GCA_035477895.1 Phycisphaerae bacterium | reverse complement strand
TGGTGGCGGATTATCAATGGGTAACACCCTTGTGATCCCCGGGGCGGTCGTGGTCAGCTTGCCGGAGCGGGCGCGGGCGGTTGCACATCGTGGTTTTTGACGTGCGAGATCACACAGGCGTGTTTGCCGGAGGCCGACGGCGGGATGCGATCCTGTCGGCGGATCTCGATGGCGATGTCCGGTCCGACGCGCTGGCGGAGGCGGTTCTCGACCGTCCGCCGGACCCGCGGGGTGAAGCGTTCGTCGGCCACCACGGCGACTTCCAGCCGATCAAGCGAGGGCTGGATGATCTGGAACTGGGCCAGGCCCTCGGTTTCGCGCAGGACGTAGATCAGCGACAGGGCATGCATGCGCCGGACCTGTTCGCCCGCGCGGCAGACGATGTGGTCGGTGAGCCGGCCGCGGACCTCCGAAAGGATCTGCGCGGCGCATCCGCAGCCGCAGAGGCGGTTGATGTCCGCGGGCCCGCGGGCTTCGTCGCCGGTGCGGTAGCGGATGGTCGGCATGCCGAGGGTTTCGAGGTGGGTGACGACGACTTCGCCGACCCGGCCGGGCTCGACGGGGAGGCCGTCGGCGTCGAGCAGTTCGACGATGACGTTTTCCTGCGGGACGTGGAGTAAGCCGGCCGGGCATTGAAGAGCCAGCAATCCTCCGTCGCGAGAGCCGTACTCGATCGCAGTCGGCGCGCCGAAAGCCGACTCGATGGCCTCGCGGTCCCGATCAAGCAGCACCTCGCCGGTAACAAAAACCGCTTGCAGTTGTTCGGAGCCGATCGCGCCGGGTGCCGGCCATCGGCGGCTTGCGTGTCTGGCCAGCAGGGCCAGGCTGCTCGCATAGCCGTACAGGCAGGCGGGTCTCCGCCTTTGAATGAGGCTGATATAATCGTCCATCGAGCGGTCGGTGAGATCAAACGCGTTGAGGATGTGCTGGTTGAGCAGGGTGTCGCGCCATTGGCGGATGCGATCGTTGGTCTTGAGTTCAACGGGCGCGCCCCAGAGCAGCAGCTCGACATCGCCCGGCCGGACATGCCACCAGGTCCGGGCGCGGAACCTTGCGGCGGCGTCGGCCGAGGCACGGTAATCGTCGATGAAGAACTGCAGCGGCCGGCCGGTCGAGCCGCCGGTGTTGTAGGGCTTGAGCCCGCCGGGGCACTGGTGCCAGCATATCTCCGGCAGATGCTCGCGGACCTGGTCTTTCGAGAGCGTCGGCAGGAACCTCAGGTCGTCGACGGTGACATTCGGGTCATCGACATCCAGTTCGACCCGCCGGAACCTGTGCCGATGGAACGAGCAGTGCCGGTGGGCGTGACGGAGCAGCCGACGAAGCTTTCGGTTCTGGATGTCGCGCAACTCGTCGGCGGAGGCCTGTTGCGTCCGCAGCAGTTCTCGGTAGCGGCGCATCGTGTCCCGGCCGAGCATTCGCTCGGTGAGCGGCCAGAAGACGTGACCGGCCAACCAGCGGTTCATCCGGTCACCTCCAACGCTTCGCGTCGATCGTGTCCCACGGTTGTTGCGGGGGAATTTCCTGCCTTGCCGAGGCGGTGTCGCGGGCTCAACACGTGCTGAAAGACCGCCTCGACCTCGCGGGCGACGTGATCCCAGGTGCGCCGCGATCCGCGGCCGGCGATTTTCGCTCGA
>DATIKE010000529.1:0-10975 GCA_035477895.1 Phycisphaerae bacterium | reverse complement strand
CCTGCCGCTGCCGTCCGGCAAGACGGTCGGCGACGTCTTGATGTCGTCGGGTCGATCGCAGGCGGTCCCGGCCATTGACGCGGGCATTGAGAGCGAAGCCCCGGCCGGCCTGGATGCCACGGGAAAGGTGTCGGTTCGGGTGGCTCTGCCGCTGGAGGTCGTCTGGCGGGAGGTCGCGGCGCTCATCTCAAAGCCCGGATGATTCCAGTGAGTTCGCCGTCTTCAAGGACGGCGCGACGCCGCGATCACTGTTCGACAGCCAGCGCGTAGATGCGGGCGCTTCGCAGGAAGAACCGCATCGAGACCTTTTTCCCGGCCAGTTCCGTGCCGGTCCGATCGCCCCAGCGAAGCGGGATGCGTGTGTCGTCCACGTCTCGGAGCAGGCATTTGTCGCGTTCATATCCGGGAATCGCCTTGCCGGTTTCGTCGCGCAGCTCGGCCTGAACGTAGGCCTGGTGGAACAGTCCGCTGCCGCGTGGAACGGATGCGTTCAGAAGCAAGGCTTTTGGGGGCATGGTAAATGTTCTGGTGGAGAACTCCGCGTTGGCCCGCGAGCCGATCGACGCAATCCGATACTCGGGCAGCCCCCAAACGCCCTTGCCGATCCAGAACAGCATCTCCTTGCCGAACCACATCGGCGCCATCTTGATGGGATAGGGGGCATCGCCGTGGGCGTCGACGTTCCGCCACGGCCGATCCCAGCGAATTCCGTCCGGGCCGATCCACCATTCGCAGCCCAGATGCGGGCCGTGCTGGCCGGGGATGAGTGGAGTGGCCGCGTACAGGTTGGCCATGGCTACATACCGGTCGCCGTAGGCGAAGGGCTGCATCCGGTAGAATTCCACCTCCGGAGGGTCCTGGTCGTCGGGTGTGATCAGGCCGCCGGCGCCGGCGTCAACGGCCTTATCCCAGTGCAGGCCGTCCGGGCTTGTTCGAATGGACAGGACGCGTCGCTTGGACGGACCCATGTTGTCGGGATAGAGCTTTTTCCACGGCTGATAGGTGACTTGCCCGGTCAGGAACCGGTTTGTGCGCACGTCCCACATCATGCCGAAGGCGTCGTGGTCGAGGTACAGAGGCTCATTGGAGAGGGGTTTGAAGTCCAGGCCGTCGTCGCTGAGAAAGCCCCAGAGGGCATGGCCTTTCTCGGGCTGCTTGGAGCGGCTCCAGATGTAAAAATACAGTCGTCCCGTGCTCTCCTGCCGGACCATGGAGGATTCAATCAGCCAGCCTTGGGGATTCTCCGGATTTTGGAAGACCTCCGTGAGTTCGGTCAGGTGATAGCCATCCGGGGTTCGCCCGCGGTAAAGCCGCCATTTGAAGTTTTTGACTTCAGGATCGGGTTGCACATGTTGGCATCCGAATACCAGGCAACCGCCTTTTGGATCGGGGACGGCCAGCAGGGGAAGGAACGACGGAAATGCATCTTTGTCGCCCGGTTGTTGCCGCGTCGTCGGTTGACTTGCCGCCGAGCCGGTTTGGCTCAGGGTGATACTCCCGCGCAGCATCAGCGGATTGGCCTGAAAGCTCAGCAGGCCGGCGGGTTGAACGGCGTCCGCCGGTTGCATGAACACCAGCAGCGGCCGGGCGGGGGTGTCGGCCCGACCGGTAGCCGCGAACATCAGGACAACGAGCAGGCAGGCCGGGGTTTTTTTGCGGCGTGCGGTTTGCATACGTTTCTCCTGGACGAATGGTCAGGGATTATACAAGCCCCGCGGAAAACGCGATAGGCGGCGATGAGCCGGCGGCTGGCCAGTGGGAATGGGGATCGGTCGCGGCGGGATGCCAAAAACAAGCCCCGCGCCCGATTCGGACGCGGGGCAGGGTTTGTTGGTTGTGATTCCGTTGACGAGGGGACTGCTCGTTCGGCTTGGAGTGCGTCCTCATACCCGTGTGGGACCGGCTCCCAGCCGGTCGGCTTCCAGGGTTTTAGGACACACTGTTAACCCGAGTAGCCAAAAGAGACGGCGTGTTCGTCGTGTACCACGAGGGTGCTGGTGAGGAACGATGCGGCCGGCGTGGTCCGGGCGTCCCCGTCGAGGCACCACTTGCCGTCGACCCAGTACTTGAAGTGGTAGACGCCCTCGCAGAGTTGCAGCTTGCAGACCCAGTCGCCGGAGGGCGATCGGGACATCGGCACCTGCGATGGGGCGACAGGCTCGAAGTCACCAACGAGCATCACCTCGTGGGCGGCGGGGAGATTGAGCCGAAACTCATATTCGCCGTTTGAGTTCCTTCTGATCATCTCAAAGCCTCCTGTTTCAGCCAGTCCGGTTGCTGGACCCCGAAGCGAACCGGGCTGTGACCCTCTGCATCCCCTTGCGATAGATACGTCCCGCATGGGCTGAAAGCTTGAAAAATCGTTCGAGCCGAAAACGAGAAGAGGGGCGATTTTCGATTGTAGGGCGATGACGATTAATCTTCCGCTCTTGCTCGCGGGATTATATGCACTGCAGATTGAGCATTTTCAATTGGCCTTCGTGATTTTTTGGGGGGGTTAGGAAATAAACCTGAAAGTGGCATGGTGGGGGAGGCTTTTATAAGACGCTGCGGGGGCGGGGTCGGCGTGCTTCTCCGATATCGTGTGCCCGGGCGAGCTTCAGCCGTTGATCGGCGGGCATCGGTGGGTCCGGGCCGGGGCTCGGTAAGGGGTCAGGCGGGGGAGCGGACGCTGTTGACTTCCTTGATGAGATCCCGGGTCGCCTGCTCGATGCACTTGTCCCACTCCGAGGGGAACCGCTCCAT
The DNA here is from genome assembly GCA_035477895.1 of Phycisphaerae bacterium. Classification (GTDB taxonomy): domain Bacteria; phylum Planctomycetota; class Phycisphaerae; order UBA1845; family PWPN01; genus JAPKGY01. The sequence continues at coordinate 8,230 of DATIKE010000529.1, read as the reverse complement.
GTACCTCATGTCGTCGAAGGCGTAGATGATGCTTCGTGAGGCGCTGATCAGGGCACCGGTGCCGTCGGGCTTGAAGTAGGGTTTGATATCCGCGGCGGTGGCGCCCTGGGCGCCGTAGCCTGGGACCAGGAAGAATGACTGGGGCATCAGCTCGCGGAGTCGGGCGGCTTCCTCAACCTCCCGGGCGGCGACGACGGCCCCGACGCAACTGTACCCGCAACGGCCGACGAGCCCTTCGCCGCCGGCCCATTCGGCCACCAGCCGGGCGATATGCTCGGCGACGGTGGAGCCGCTCTCCAGCCTGGCGTTCTGGATGGCGCCGGCGGACTCGTTGCTGGTGCGGACGAGGACGAACAGGCCCTTCTGTTCCTCGCGGGCCGCGTCAATAAAGGGTTTCAGGCCGTCCATGCCGAAGTAGGACGAGACGGTCACCGCGTCCGGGCCGACGAGGTCGTCCATGTTGGCGAAATCGGGGTCGGACAAGGCGGCCTTGGCGTACATCTCGGCGGTGGAGCCGATATCGCCGCGTTTGCTGTCGCCAATCACGAACAGGCCGGCGCTGCTGGCCTCCTGGATCAACTCGTAGTAGGCCTCGACGCCCTCCCAGTAGTAGCGTTCGAAGAAGGCACTGTTGATTTTGACGGCCGGCACGAGGGGGCTGACGATCCTGATGACCCGGCGGCAGAACTCGAGCACCGCGTCCAGGGCCGCCTCGGAGTCGGTTTCGTCGTTGAGTTCCTTCTGGTCGGTGATTTCGGCCGGCAGCTTGTTATAAACGGGGTCGATCCCCACGCAGACCGGCGCATTCTTGGACTTGATGCCTGCCAGGAGACGATCGGCGAAGTTATCCGGCACAGCGGCTTCCTTTCAATGAGGACGTACAGGGCGACGATTTCGCGGGTCAAAACTTCCGGCGCGGAGTTTAGCCCGCATCCTGCCGGGCCGCAAGGGAAGGTTCCAATCGCAACGAAAACCACGCGACGGTCCCCCCCTGTTGCCGCCAAGGCCCGTGGTGCCCTGAAATGACGTGGGGATGCAATGCGATTGTTCCGCGTCGGTTACAATGCCCTTCCGGTGGCCGGCGGCGTGGGAACCGCATGAGCTGGATCGTCGCTCGATCCCGCGGGTTCCGCCGGCTCGGAGGTGTTCGGTTGACGGATCACGGTCCAGGCAAGGGCAAGCCCCGCAAGAGCCGGGTGTCGTTTCGCCGCAACCGCCAGCAGCCCGCCCGGCGCAAACAGTGGGCATTGCCTCCCGAAGACGATCCCAAGGCCGATCTGGCGACCTCCAACCGGGAGCAGGTGCGAACCAAGGGCGACCTGTCCCGGAAACGCACGGTGATCGAGGACGACGATGTGCGGTCCGCCCCGTCGATCGAGGGCGCGGCCGTGGCGGTTCGCGGGCAGTACGTGGAAGTCGACGACGGACGACGGATTTGGCTGTGTACCATCCGGCGGGTGCTGCGGACGCGCCATATCCGCGATCGAAGCCCGGTAGTCGTGGGCGACCGGGTGCGATTCGCGATCATGTCGGGGTATGGCGGCGGCGCGCGGGAGGGCGTGATCGAGGAGGTGTTCCCGCGGCGGACGATCCTGCAGCGCTGCGACGGCCGGCGGACGCACGTGATCGCGGCCAACGTCGACCAAGTGGTCATTGTTCAATCGCTCTTCGAGCCGATGGTCAAGATTCACCTGTTCGACCGGTATCTGGTGGCGGCCCACGCCGGCGGGCTGGAGGCGGTCATCTGCATCAACAAGATCGACCTCGACCCGGGCGACGAGGCGGAGCAGATCCTGGCCGGCTACCGCCGACTGGGCTATCGCGCGGTGGGGGCCTGCGCGACGAACGGCGCGGGCATCGACGAGCTATGCCGGATCATGAAGGACAAGGCGACGCTGATAGTCGGGCAGTCGGGCGTCGGCAAGAGTTCGCTGCTTAACGCGATTCAGCCCGGGCTGAAGCTGCCGACCGCCCCGGTGTCCGAGTCCAGCGAGAAGGGCAAGCACACGACGACCACCGCAGTCTGGCTGAAGCTGGAGATGGGCGGGGCGGTGGTGGATACGCCGGGCATCCGGGCCCTCGACGTGGCCATGGTCCCGCTGAACGAGCTGGAGCAGCACTTCGTGGAGTTCGTGGACCTCGTGCCGCTGTGCAAATTCCCGAATTGCGCGCATATTCACGAGGTCGGCTGTGCGATCAAGGCGGCGGTCGAGGCCGGCGGGATCGACGCGGACCGCTATGACAGCTATGTGGGACTGTTTTATGAACTGAGCGAGGCGAGTAAACTGCAGCGAGAGCAACCGGACCATCGGTAGGACCGAGGGTGCGTCCCGCGCCGCTTCAGGATAAACTCTAGTTGGAGGTTTTATATACCGTCACGTTCGCATCATTCCCATGAACCGGCACACGGATGTTCCTGCTGCCCGGACGGCCTGCGTGCCGCGTGGCAGGCGGCGGCAAAGGCCGGCCTTTCGAGGCGGAACCTGATCCTCGGGGCGGGGACGGCCGCGGCGGGCAGTTGGTTTGCCGGCGCCCGCTCGGCGGCGACCCGGCCCGCCGTCACACCCGCCCGCGAGCTGACCGTTCAGCCGGTGCTGGTCCACGACGTCCCGCAGCGGCGCGAGCAGGCAAGCTGGCGGCAATGGGGCGGGCTGCAGACCGCCGAGCAGGCCGACGCAGAAGTGACGACGGTCGTGCCGGACTTCGAGTGCCGCAGATGGGTGGGTGCCAAGGGCACGATCGAGGCCAACCCGTTCCTGGACATCTGCCGTTCACAGATCGACGTGGCCATTGCCGGCAACTGGCAGGCCCTGCTTGAGGACATGCGCGGCTTCCACTGGATGCTGGTCTACGGCGACTGCCGGCGCGAGGTCGGCTACGCGATCAAGCACCCGGGCATCGGGTGGCAGGACGTATCGGCATAAGAGGGCGGCAATCAGCGGCGTGGCTATCGGCCTTAACGCGCGGTCTTGTACAACCACCATGGCACACGAATCGCCAGGAGTACGACTGGGCGTTAAGCTGCATTGGCAACCACAGGACAGACGTGCGTCCGGCCACCTCGATTCCAGAACATGGAGACTCGACCATGCCTGCTGAACAACCTGATAATCAGAGCCAGTCGGGTGCGGGCATACCTCCCGAGGAATTGAGGAGGGCCTATCAGGCCTTCAAGAAGCGCCTGAAGCTGACCCGACTCGATGATGAATCACGGCTCGGGTACCGGGCCCTGAGCGGCGGCGGCAAGTCGGGCATCCAGGCCATCCAACCTCCCAGCCAGTACCCCAAGGCCGTCTGGGACGAACTCGTTCGCCAGGGCAGGCTCCGCTATGCCGGCCACGGGTTGTACGAGCAGGCAGGGTGATCCGTAGCCTGCCTGAGGCGTCCCGGTGAGGGAGCCAATCTCATCCCGGTCCGATTTTCCCATCCGACGAGGCCCGGCGGTGGATGCCGAGTTCGACGGGTTCCTTCGGGAATATCAGGTCCATTGTCCAGTCGAGGGCGACTTTCACTTTGCGGGCCAAGCCGGGCATCTTCATCAGGTAAACGGATCGCCACAGGAACCATGCGGGGAAGCCGGCGATCTTGAACCCGTAGACCTTGGCCACGCCGGAACGGCACCCCAGGGCGGCCAAGGCCCCCTTGGACACGATGTTGCAGGGTGTAGGTTCCCGGCCGCTCAGGACCCGGGCGAGATTCCCGGCCAGATGGCGCCCCTGTCGTACGGCGTGCTGGGCGGTTGGCGGATAGGGCTTGCCGGTCGGGTCGGGAATCGATGCGCAGTCGCCTATCGCCCAGATGTTGTTGTAGCCCTGCACGCACAGGTTTCGATCGCAGAGAACATGGCCTTTGGGCCCGGTCGGCAGCCCGAGCTGCCGTGCGATCGGGTTGGGCTCGACGCCCGCGCACCAGATCAGCGTGCGGGCCATGAGTTTCTCGCCGGTCGAGAGGGTCACGGTGTCCGGCTGCACCTCGTTCACCGTGGTCTTGAGCCGGATGTCCATGCCGCGTTTGCGCATGTGGTGCATCGCGTAGTCGGACAAGTCGGTATCCAGGACGGTGAGCAGTCGGTCGGCATGGTCCACGACGGTGATCGAGCGGTCCCGCGGGCGGAGATTGCGGTATGACCGGCAGGCGTTCTTGACGAAGGCGTCCAGCTCGCCGGCCACCTCGACACCGGTGAAGTTGCCGCCGACGACCACGAAGTGCAGCAACCCCCGGCGTTCCTGCGGATCGTCGACCGCGTCGGCCCACTCCAGGAGCTGGATGGCCCGGTCGCGCAGGGCGACGGCGTCGCCCAGGGTCTTGAGCTGGTATCCGTTCTCGCGAAGGCCGGGGACGTCCAGCCAGCGCGTAATGCTTCCCAGTGCCAGTACAAGATGGTCGTAATTCGTCTGGCCGACCAGATCGCTGCCGGTGAGGCGGTATCGAACCTGCCGACGGACGAAGTCGATGCCCTGCACCTGACCCATGCGGAAGGTTGCCCGTTTGAGAAACGACCGGATCGGCACGACGGCGTGGCGGGGTTCCAGGTTGCCCGTGCCCGTCTCCATCAGCAGGGGATAGAACGCGAAGTAGTTGTTGCGGTCCAGCAGCAGGACTTCCGCATGGTTGGGCAGGGCCAGACCTTCCAGGGCTTGAGCACAGTAGGCTCCGCCAAAACCGCCGCCAAGAATGACAATCTTCGGTTGAGCCATGGCAAAGATGCTATGCCCGGTTGACTCGGGAGGAAAGTCGGCGGCTTGCCGTTCCGCATCGCGTGTGCTCCTGTTCAAAACAGGGTTGTGCCCTGCCTGCTTTGAGAGTGGCTGACGCGGCGGTATGCTCGCCCGGCATGCGGGAGCAATCGTGCAACCCGGGGCGTAGAGCGGGCAGCGGGTCGCGGGGCGACGTGGCGATCGTTGGCGCGGGGGCCGCGGGTCTGGCCTGCGCGATTTTCGCCGCCCGGCGATTGCCCGGCCGATCGATTCTGCTGCTGGACGGCAGTCGGCACCCGGGGGCCAAGATCCTGGTGGCCGGCGGCGGGCGCTGCAATGTCACCAACCGCACCGTGACCGCGACGGACTTCAGCGGCACGAACCCGCATCTCATCCGGCGCGTGCTGGCCGACCTCCCGGTCGAACGGACCGTCGATTTCTTCCGCGAGATCGGCGTCGAACTGCACGAGGAGGAAGACGGCAAGCTTTTCCCGGATACTCATCATGCCCGCACGGTCCTGGATGCCCTCATGAGCGAGGTCCGGCGGCAGGGCGTTTTGCTGCTTGCGGAGCGCAAGGTCACGGGGATCGAGCGACTCGAGGGGGGCTTTCGCCTTCAGGCCGGCTCCACGGCAGCGACGGCCCGCTGTGTCGTGCTGGCCACCGGCGGCCTCTCTTTGCCCGGGACCGGCAGTGACGGCAGCGGTTACGCCTTGGCTCAAAGCCTCGGCCATTCGCTGGTCGAGCCGACGCCCGCGCTGGTGCCGCTGGTCCTCGACGGGGGGTTCCACCGTGACCTGTCGGGCGTATCGCAGGATGTCGAGTTGTCGGTGGTCTCGCCGGGGCACAGGGCCGTGAAGCTGCGCGGGCCGATGTTGTGGACACATTTCGGCGTCAGCGGGCCGGTCGTGCTGAACGCATCCCGCCACTGGCACCGGGCCCGGCTTGAGGGCCGCGATGTCCGGCTGACGGTGAGTTTCCTGCCCGGAGAGGATTTCGCATCCGCCGAACGCCGGCTGCTGGATCATGCGCGGCGCAAGCCGAAGCTGTTCCTGCACAACGCGCTGGCGGGATGGTTTCCCGATCGTTTCGTCGGCTTGCTGATGGACAATCTGGGTATTCCCGGGCGCGTGCCGCTGGCCCACGTGGACCGCGCGTCGCGTCGACGGCTGTTGCACGCGCTGCTCGAGTGGCCCCTGCCGGTCGTGGACAGCCGGGGGTATGCTCACGCCGAGGTAACCGCCGGCGGCGTGCCTCTCACCGAGATCGACTCCGCCACGATGATGTCCCGCAAGTGCCCGGGTCTGTATTTGATCGGCGAGATTCTGGATGTCGACGGGCGGATCGGCGGCTTCAACTTCCAGTGGGCATGGTCCAGCGCCTATGCGGCGGCGGCGGGGGTCGCCGGTATGGTTTGAGGGCCGGGCCACTGAGCCTTATACTCCCTCCGGGCATATCGTGATGCCACGGCCCGCGGCCCTGAGCGGCGAAACGTCCGGAGTCTTCGAGACCATGGCCTTCGGTTCGATCCAACGAGGCAGGTTGAAACGGCTCGGAGGTTTCTTTGTCTTGTTCCTGGCTGGCTCGGCTTGCGGGCCGGGCTGCAACAGTCAGGATTCAACACCTCGAAACGATCTTGCCGCCATGAAAACCGATCGCGTCCGGATCAAGGATACGACGTTTGAGGTCTGGCTGGCCCTGACGCCTCAGGAGCACGAGTACGGCCTGATGCGGGTCGAGCAGGACGCGCTCGCGCCCATCCCGCCGGACCCCGCCAAGGGCCTGCCGGACGGCGCCCAGCGCGGCATGCTGTTTGTCTTTTCGGACGACGAGCTGCGCGCGTTCTGGATGTACAACACCATCATTCCGTTGGATATCGCCTTCATCCGCTCGGACGGCCTGATTGTCTCGACGCACACCATGGCCCCGCTCGAAACGCGGCTGTACCCTTCGATCGAGCCGGCCCGGTTCGCCCTGGAAGTCCGGGCCGGCCTGTTCGCCGAACTGGGCATCGGCCACGGCGACAGGGTTGAAATCCCCTCTTCCGCCCTCAAGGCCTCGCACTAATCAGCCGAATTCAACCGTGGCGTCCGAATGGCGCCTACTGGGTCTTGTGGACCACCCTTATCGGACAAACGTCACGGGAGGCTAGTGCTGTCCTCGTTATCGCTCCAAGTTGAACCGGCGGCGACCCAAACCTTATCGGTACTGGTTGTCGGCCGGCTGTCGGGTCCGTCCCAGGCCGCACTGGACGAGATGGTTGCCACGCATCACGTGCACGTGCTTCGGGCCGAGGGATGGCGGCAGGCTTGCGAGCCGGCCCTGCTGGGCAAGGCCGACGCGGTCATCATCTGCCAGCCCGATCTCCACGGGGAATCCGACCGGGACACATGGCATCTGCACCTGCAGTTGCTGGCTGATGCGTTGCGGGCCCGGCGGTTGACGGGCATCGTGCTGGCCGACGACCCCGAGTGGGTGTCGGCCGAGAACGACGTGCTCATGCCTGCCACGCGAGACGCCTCATCCGCGGAACTCTGGGGCCGCGCGACCACGATCCGCCAATACCAGTATCGGCTCCGCCAGATGGATGAGCAGGTCGCCGTGATGCAGCGCCTGGGCCGGAAGCTCAATCAGCAGTTCGTCGAGGTCGACCAGGAGCTTCGCCTGGCCAGCCGCCTTCAGCGGGACTTCCTGCCCCGGTCCCTGCCCGAGGTGAACGACATCCGCTTCGCAGCCATCTACCGGCCGGCGTCCTGGGTTTCCGGGGATATCTACGACGTGGTTCGCCTGGATGAGACTCATGTCGGCTTCTATCTGGCCGACGCGGTCGGCCACGGCATCGCCGCCGGTCTGCTGACCATGTTCATCAAGCAGGCAGTCACGGGGAAGGTGATCGAACAGGGCCGCTACCGACTGCTGCCCCCGGGCGAGATCCTGGCCAGGCTGAACAACGACCTCGCCCGCCAGGAACTGCCCAACTGCCAGTTCGTCACCGCCTGCTACGGCTGCGTCGACGCCACTACCCATCACATTACTTTCGCTCGCGGTGGACACCCCCACCCCATCCACGTCAGTGCCTCGGGGGAATGCCGCGAAATTCACACTGTGGGGGGGCTGCTGGGTGTGTTCCCGGCAGAGTCGTTCCCGGCCATCGGCCTCGATCTCCAGCCCGGGGAGAAGCTCATCCTTTACAGCGACGGCTTGGAGGATCTCCTGATCGCCCGGCGCGATCGACAGCAGGGGGCGGTGGAATTCAAGCCTGAATTGTTGAAGGCTGCGTGCAGGCCCGCGCAGGGCTTCGTGGATGCTCTGGGTGAATGCATGGATCGTGCAGAGGGGAGCCTCGCGCCATTTGACGACATGACTGTGTTGGCCATCGAACGAAAACCGGCCTCAGCCCTGATGAATAGGGGATTCTTCGCACCTCGGGGGCTGGCTGAGGGGCTCGAAGGCCGATGAGGGAGAGGAGAATCAGGGGGAGAGAGCATCCCGACCGAAATTGAAAGTTTTTTTCTTCGCAGGCGGTTTTTTGT
>DATIKE010000528.1:0-4825 GCA_035477895.1 Phycisphaerae bacterium | reverse complement strand
AGCTGAAAGGGTTGCTTTGCCCGGCCCATTTGAAAACAGAGGTTGAAACCTCCAGCGGCTCTTCGAGGACCGCCCGGGCATACAGCGGATCGCCCAGGCGCGGGACGACGTCGATGAAGGCGCCGCGGAGGAAGCTGTCGTAACGCTTGTGCATATCGACGGCCACGACGGTGCCCGCGCGGCGGCTTTGTTCCACGATCTCGCGGGCCTCGGCGAGCTTCAGGGCCAGGGGCTTCTCGGCGACGACGTGCGCGCCGCGCTGGATGGCGGCCAGGATCGGGGGCGTGTGCAGGTTATCGGGTAGGGCGACGAAGAGGACGTCCGGGCGGTCTTGTTCGAGGATATCCTCCCACGGCGTCTCGCCCCAGCGCGGCTGGATTCCGGCGCCGGGTACCCAGGCGGTGTAGGTTTCGACCAGTGCCCGGGCGTATCGCTCGTATCGCTCGCCGACGGCGACGACTTCAAATGCGACGTCGGCCAACTCGCGGGCGTGATGGTCCAGACCGGCCGTCGCCAGGTAGGGTGCGATTCCATTCCGCTGAACGTCCGCCAGGCAGCGCAGCACGACGTCCCGGCCGAACATCCCGCCGCCCACCAGGGCCAGCTTGATCTTGCGTTGGGGCATAGGGGTCTCCTTCCCAGGTTGTCTTAAGCGTAACGGCAGGGCGAGCTTCCGAAAAGTCAATCGGCCGACAGAATCGGGCGTCTGGAGAGGGTGCGGCCTTGGGCGTATAGTGGTCGGCGGTGGTTGGCCCGTCGGCCGACCCGGTCGCGAGACGGGAGCGATCATGGGATACACCGTTTCTTTCATCGTTGGGTTGCTCGTAGGCGGCATGGTGGCGTGGTTCTGGGCGGCGGCTCGGTCGCGCCTGGCGGCGGCCCGGGAGATGGTCGGCCTGCAATCACAGGCTGCCGCCGCGGCCAGCACCGCCGACGCCCTGCGCGAACAACTTCGCCAGGGAGAGGAAACGGCCCGGACGCTCCGGCGGGAGCTGGACGGCGAACGCCAGAACCGGGCGTCGGCTGAAACCCGCCTGCAGGAGACCGAGAAACGGCTGCAGGAGGAAAGACAACTGCTGGCCGAGGCGGATAAGAAGCTGAAGGAGACGTTCGAGGCCCTGTCGGCCAAGGCCCTGCAGAACAACACAGAGCAGTTCCTTGCCAGAGCCAAGGAAAAACTCGAGCCGCTGTCCGAGGCGCTCAAACGCTTCGAAGGGCAGAACCTCAAGATGGAGCAAGCCCGCCAGGAGGCGTACGTCGCGCTTAAAGAGCAGGTCAAGGCCCTGGCGGTCACCGGTCAGCAGCTTCAGCAGGAGACCGGCAAGCTGGTCACTTCGCTGCGCAGCCCGAAGGTGCGCGGGCGCTGGGGCGAACTCGCCCTGCGCCGGGCGGCGGAGCTGGCTGGCATGAGTGAGCACTGCGACTTCGAGGAGCAGACCAGCCTGACCGGCGAAGAGGATACGCGCTTCCGCCCGGACATGATCGTGCACCTGCCGGGCGGGCGGTGCGTGGTCGTCGACGCCAAGACGGTGCTCGAAGGCTACCTGGAGGCGGTGGGGGCCTCCAACGACGAGGACCGCCAGAAACATCTGCAGCGGCACGCCGATCAGGTCCGCAGCCGGGTGCGCGAGTTGTCGTCCAAGGCGTACTGGGGCAAGCTCGGCAGAACGCCGGAGTTCGTCGTGCTGTTCCTGCCGGGTGAGTCGTTCTTCAGTGCGGCGGTCGAGATGGACGCCTCGCTGATCGAGGACGCCATCCAGAGCCGGGTCGTGCTGGCCTCGCCGACGACGCTGATTGCGCTGCTCAGGGCGATCGCCTACGGCTGGCGTCAGGAGCAGATCGCCGAGAACGCCGAGCACATCAGCCAGTTGGGGCGCGAGCTGTACGACCGGATGCGCACGCTGGCCGAGCATCTGTCACGGATCGGTGCCGGGTTGAGCACCGCTGTCGGGTCGTACAACAAGGCGGTCGGCTCGCTGGAGAGCCGCGTGATGCCCTCTGCAAGGAAGTTCAAGGAACTCGGCGCAACCAGCGGCGAGGACATCCCGATGCTGGAGCCCGTCGAGCACGCGCCGCGGGAACTCGATGCCCCTCGAATCGATGAAAACATCTGATCGCCGTCAGTTCGCAGGCTTGAGCATCACCTGTTTCAGGTCCATCAGCCGGGCGTCCTTCGGGATTTCCGTCGGCCGGAGGACAAGCACGCATTTGCCGGCCGGCAGGGTGAGGGTGCCGACTTCCCGATCGGTGAAGCCGCCTTCGGCGGGTGCGACCTTGGCCTCACAGACCGAGCCCCTGGCGGCGATGTTGTTGACCAAGTCCGGCGACAGCGAGTGCAGCAGGCCGACGGCGGCCGGTGAGGTCGTGGCGGTTTCCATCAGGCCGGCGACCACCTGGAAGGCGGCGCCTTCGTCGGCCTTGTCGACGGCCATCGTCAGGTGAACGGCGTACTTGCCCGGGCGGGTCGACTCGAACTCCCAGGTCACGTAATCGTTCTTGTTGGTCCACTGGCCGATGTGGATTTCGCCGTCGACGGCCTTGAATCGGATGCGCTGGCCGTGCTTGCCGCGCAGGTCGGCGTACAGGGCCGGCAGCGTGATCGTGCCGTCCTGGCCCGGCTGGATTCTGAGGGGCTCCACGGCCGGCGGGGCGTCCAGGTGCAGGGCGACCACGCTGGCGATGGCGTCCGGGGCCTGCTCAGGCAGGTGAACGACCAGGTCGGCGCCCTGACGCTCGGTCTTGAACCCGGCCAGGTTCGCGCCGAGCAGGCGGACTTCACGCACCTCGTTCTTCAGGCCGGGCAGCACGAGCCGGCGGTCCTTGGGCCAGGCGAAGACGATGGCGTACAGCGTGTTGCCCTTGACGGTGCAGCGGCCATAGAAGGGCAGATGGCGGAACGGGCTCGCCGTCGTACCATAGATTGCCTCTCCGTACTTCCCAAGCCAGCGGCCGGTCCCTTCGAGGGCCTCGGTCTCGTGCGGGCCGATCGTGCCGTCCGGCAGCGGGCCGACGTTGAGCAGCAGGTTGCCGCCCTTGGAGACGATGTCGGCCAACATGCGGATGACGTAGTCGGCGGTCTTGAATTGGGTCTCGTTCTTGTCGTAGCCCCACCATGCGGTCGGCGGATACGAGCCGTGGCCGGTGGTCAGGGTGATGCAGTTCTCCCACAGGATCGGCCGGCCGTCGGGCCCGATGAGGCCGGTCGGCGGCACGAACTGCTCGGGGGTGATGAAGTCCTGCGGCAGGACGAACCGGTTGTTGATCAGGATCTCCGGCTGAAGCTCGCGGACCATGTCGCAGATCTGCCCGGCCCGCGTCCGCTTGGAGATCAACGGCGGGTCGTGGCCGCAGTCCCACCACATGCAGGCCAGCTTGCCGTAATTCGTGCACAACTCGCGCACCTGCTGCTGCATGTAGTCCAGGTAATTGTCGAGGTCGGGGGTGTGGCCGGCGCGGGATTCCTTGTCCCACCCCGGCGTCGGCAGGTAGTCCGGGTGGTGCCAGTCGCGCACCGAGTGGTAGAAGCCGAAGCGGATGCCCTGTTTGGCGCATTCGGCGGCAAGGTCCTTCATCGGGTCGCGCTTGTAGGGCGTGGCGTCGATGATGTTGTATGGCCCGGCCTTTGTCTGAAACATCGCGAATCCGTCGTGGTGCTTCGAGGTGATGACCATGTACTTCTGACCGGCCCGCTTGGCGAGGTCGACCCACTCGGCGGCGTTGAACTTTACCGGGTTGAACCGCAGGGCCAGTTTTTCGTACTCCGGCGATGGAACCTTCGCCACGAGCATGATCCATTCGCCCTCGCCGCGGACCGCGTAGATGCCCCAGTGGATGAACATGCCGAACTTCGCGTCGCGGAACCACCGGCTCTTGCGTTCGCGCTCGGCGGCGATGTCCGCCAGCCGGATGTTGCGGAACTGCACCTTGTCGCCGTAGTTCTGCAGGCCGATGACCCCGCGCGGCGACTGCCGGGCGATCTCCGGGTGCTCGCGCTGGTCGGTGTCGACGATCACCTCGTCGTTCAGAATGATCTGGATGTGGTCCTGGACCGCCGTGATGCGCATGCGGTTCCACTGGTCCGCGGGTTTGGAGACCCGCTTGGCCGGCGGGGCGATCTTGTAGAGCGAGCCGCAGTATTGGCCGGGCTCGAGCTTGGCGTGCTTGTCGGCGTAGTCGTCGAGGAGCTGGACCTCCATGACGGCGTGGCTATTGATGGCCTGGGCGATGTCGTCGCCGGGCGCCCGGAGGAATACACCGCTGTTGCCGCCCGGCGGAACCTTGAACTCGAATTCCAGGGCGAAGTCGGTGTACTCGGCCGTGGTGCCGAACCAGCCCTTGCTGCGCTGTTGCCCGGGGCAGCTCAGCACACCGTCCTGGATCCCCCACACGGGCTCGTCGGCGTTCTTGATCTCCCAACCGGGCATCGTGTTATTGACGATCTGGTCCTGCCACTCGAGTGCCAGGGCGGGCGAGGCCAGAAGAACACACGTCGTGGCGGTCAACAGAAATGGCCGGCAGGTCATAGTCGGGCTCCTTGCGGGCGGTGGTTTACTCAGGATCATCGCCGCCGATGACCCAGGGCGGACAGCCTAACCCGGATTATTCATTGCCGGTAGTAGTTAGGTAGCCAGCGCGCGCTTTCGCTCACCCCGGGCGGCTTTTGAGCGACCTTGGGCGCGTTCCCGGCGTGCCGGACTCGCGTCTTGGAGGCGAGAGGGCGACCTCGGCGCGCACCGGCCCCGTTTTTCAGGTGAATAACCGCTGCGATTCGCGTGTTTCCTCGAGCCGTAGACCCGCTGGCGGACCATCTCGTCCAGCGGGTGAT
>DATIKE010000527.1:0-20711 GCA_035477895.1 Phycisphaerae bacterium | reverse complement strand
CAGCAGCGCACAGCCGTACCATCCGATCATGGCCGCTCCGATCGCGCTGGCCAGGTGGTCGTAGCCGGCCGCGATATCCGTCACCAGCGGCCCGAGCGTGTAAAACGGAGCCTCGTCGCACCATTCGAGCTGCTTGGTCATGTTCTCGTGGACCATGTGCATCGGAATATGGCCCGGTCCTTCGTTCATCACCTGCACGCCGAACTCCCATGCCCGCCGGGTCAGCTCGCCCTGGGTCTTCAGCTCGGCGAACTGGGACTCGTCGTTGGCGTCGGCGATGCAGCCCGGCCGTAGCCCGTCGCCGATCGAGAACGACACGTCGTACGCCGCCATGATCGCGCAGATCTCGTCCCAGTGCTGGTAGGCGAAGTTCTCGCGGTGATGTGCGAGGCACCACTTGGCATGGATCGATCCGCCGCGCGACACGATCCCCGTCAGCCGCCCGGCCGTCAGCGGGATGTAACGCAACAGCACGCCGGCATGAATCGTGAAGTAGTCGACTCCCTGCTCGGCCTGCTCGATCAGCGTGTCCCGGAAGATTTCCCAAGTGAGTTCCTCGGCCTTGCCGTCGACCTTCTCGAGCGCCTGGTAGATCGGCACGGTGCCGATCGGTGTCGGCGAATTGCGGAGTATCCACTCGCGGGTCTCGTGAATGTTCGCGCCGGTCGACAGGTCCATGACCGCGTCGGCGCCCCAGCGGATCGCCCAGACCATCTTCTCCACTTCCTCTTCAATGGAGGAAGTGACCGCCGAGTTGCCCAGGTTCGCGTTGATTTTGACCAGGAAGTTCCGGCCGATGATCATCGGCTCGAGCTCAGGGTGGTTGATGTTGGCTGGGATGATCGCCCGCCCGCGGGCCACCTCGTCACGGACAAACTCCGCAGTGATCCGCTCGGGGATATTCGCGCCCCACGATTGCCCCGGATGTTGTCTCCGCACGGGCTTGATCGTCTCGCGACACAGGTTCTCGCGGATCGCGATGAATTCCATCTCCGGTGTGATGATCCCCTGGCGGGCGTAGTGCATCTGGGTGACACATTTGCCCGGCTTGGCCCGCAAGGGCTTGCGCAGGTTCGGAAACCGCAGGTTATCCAGGCTCGTGTTCGCCAGCCGATGCCGGCCATACTCTGAACTCAGGCCCGCCAGTTCCTCCACATCGCCCCGTTGACGAATCCACTGTTCCCGGATCGGCTTCAAGCCTTTCGTGACGTCGATCGGGGTGGCCGGGTCCGTGTAGGGGCCGGACGTGTCGTACAACGTGATCGGCGGGTTGGGCTCTTCCGGCACACCCGGCCGGCGTGGCTTGGTGGGGGAGAGGGCGACCTCGCGCATCGGCACGCGGACATCCGGGAACCGTTGCCCGGCCACGTAGACACGCCGCGAGCCCGGCATGGGCCGGCGGGTGATGATGTTGTTGCGGACGACGGGCTTGTCCTGATGGGTGGGCTTGTCGTGGAGAACGGATCGGTTCGAGTTCATGTTTTGCCTCATGCGGATGCCATATCCGCGGTATCCCTGGGTTGTGACGAGTCATCGCGTGCCTGGTTTGAATCCCGTGTCACCATCGCTCCCAGGGCGTTATGTTGTTCAGGGAAGTTTTCGACAAGCAGGTCGTCGCGCCGCGGCGCGCCGTGTGCGATGTCGCCTTCCCTACGCAGCTTTGCCCGCCTGCGGGCGGTCGACGCTGATCAGGTTCCAAGGGTGCCGCGGGCGAGCGCCCCGCCGATCTCAGGCCGACCGCGTGCCGGCCACCCCTAGCGACCGCCAATAGTGTAGGTGCCCCGGCAAATCGGAGCAAGCCGGGCGTCAGGCTCGGGCTTCGGAAAAAGCATCAGCGTGGATCAGTGCCGTGGAGTTGTCCGGATGAAACCCCGCGCTGCCGCTTGGGGCTCTGCACGCGTGTGTTCTGCCATCAGAGCCCCGACAGGAAGGGAGTGGTCATTTGCGATCCAGACCCGTTGCTTCCGGCTTCGCTCGGCGAGCCGGGTTACGCAGGACAGTCCCGTTCCGGGCGGTTTTGCGAGTGCAAGTTGCCGTGAGATTACGATCTGCCGATGCGTCGGCGGGATGCGGAGCCGACGCCGTGCGGGTGGTTCCGTCGCAGAACCCGGCCGTGATAGATGATTCGGCGCGGTGGGCTGATCACCTGAGGCGGTGGGGCGGTCAGGGCTTCCGTCGTCACCAGCTTGATCCCCTTCGCGCTCAGTTGCCGAAGCACGAGTTCGGCATCCGCCGGGCTCCAGACTCCGCAGGCGTCGCTTACCACCGTCACCGTCTTGTGGCGGGACAGGAGGCCCAGCGCCAGGCCGCGAATCGCCAGCTCCAGCCCGACGCCGAACAGAATGAACTCCTCCGCATGGAGTTGGGTCAGAAAGCGGTCCGCCTTTGGGTTGCCCAGGATGTCCCGCGAGCGTTTGCGGAACAGCAGTTGCTGATACCTCAAGGTCAGGCCCGGCGGCAGGGAGAGACTGTTGTCTGCCTCGACCATGATGTGCGAATCCATCATGGTGTAAGCCGGCTTGCGTTGCCCGAACGTGTCGTCAATGCAGTGCATCGGACAGCCGTTCAGCGGCTCCGCCGGCCGATGGGATTCCACGCACGAAACGACCGGTATCTTCTGAGTCCGGGCCCAGGCGAACATTCGATGAAGGTTCCCGATGGCCGATTCGCGGTTGGCCACCTGCAGGATGGCGCCCGGCTCCAGGTAGTCGTTCTGGGTGCAGATGTCGATGAGCACCCGTGTCCAATTGATGGGTTTCCGTTTTCGCCCTCCCATGTGACTCCCCCCTCGGCGTCACGCGGTCCGCCACCCGATACCCCGAAATGAACCCCGCTTTCGGCCGGCGTCCCGGCTCAACGATGGATATAGAGACTGTCTCCGCGCGATTCCGCGTGCGTGTCTGCTGAATAATACCCCCTGACCACGCGATATTTCCTGAGAAAGAGCGTTTTTTTTGCTGGTCGGGTGGCCATCTCGACGCGATGCCGGCCGATAATGCCGTTTCGTCGTCCGCGCACCGGTGTCCCGCCGGCAAGGCAAGCATTCTTCCCGGACTATTTTGGGGAGCACAAATACATTCCAGCGGCTACCCAATGGGTGGCGAGCACCTCAGCGACGAATGGGGTATTCTCCCCCTGCTTTCCCCCGGACGCCGCGGCTCACAGGCGGCGGTGCTCGCGAAGCAGTTGAATCAGCCGGTGCAGTTCCGGAGGCGCGGGGGCCTCCAGTTCCATCTGCTTTTCCGTGATCGGGTGCATGAACCGGATGCGGTAGGCGTGCAGGGCCTGCTGCGAGGTGATCGGCAGGTCGCTGCCCCGGCCCGTCAGACTGAGATCGGAAACGTGGTGTCCGCCGTAGAACGTGTCGCCGGCCATCGGGTGGCCGATGTAGGACATGTGCACGCGGAGCTGGTGGGTCCGCCCGGTCTTGGGGTGCAGGTGAGCCAGGGCATAGCCGCGGTAGCGCTCGACGACTTCGTACTCGGTCACCGCGTGCTTGGTCAGCTTGCGGATGACCTCGGGCCGGGTGATCGCAACGATAAAACGGTCCTTGATCGTCGGATGAGCGCCCAGCGGGGCGTCGATTACGTCGGCGTCCAGTTCCGGCGAGCCCTCGACGATACCCAGGTACGTCTTGAACACCGTCCGCCGCTCGAACTGAAGCGATAGCCGCCAGTGAGCCTCGTCGGTCTTGGCGACGAGCATGATGCCGGTGGTGTTCTTGTCCAGGCGATGGACGATGCCCGGGCGGAACGGGTCGTCGCCGTGGCTCAGCGACCGCGAATAAAAGGCCAGCCCGTTGGCCAGCGTTCCGGTCTGCGAGCCATGCGACGGGTGAACGATGATGCCCTTGGGCTTGTTCAGGCCCAGCAGGTAGTCGTCCTCGTAGACAATATCGAGCGGCATGGGCTCGGGGATCAGGTCATACGGCTCGGGCGGCGGAATCACCACCGTGACGCGGTCGCCGCCGTCCGGTTCGTAGCTGGGCTTGATCGGCTTGCCGTTGACGGTGATGTCGCCCTGCCTGATCAGCTTCTGAATCAGCGTTCGGGACAGCCGGGGAAACCGGGCGTGCAGATACTTGTCGAGCCGTCGGCCGGGCAGCTTTCGGCGAATCCGCAACGTCACCCGTCGAGGCTGGTCCGGCCCCCGACGATCATCGGACGCGACGTCGACCGCGTCATCGTCCTCCAGGGCCGCGGGCACGGCCTCATCCCGCGGCTCCTCGTCGTCGAGTTCCTCGTCGAGCAATTCGTCGGAATCGTTAGGCCCGGCCACCATAGCCCGGTTATCATACGCGGACGAACAGATCGTGCACAGGGCAATCGCGCGCAAGCGAGGAGACTCGTCCGTGGTGGTGGTGGTGTCATTACCGATCGAGATCGAGCCGATCGACGTGCGGATCACCCAGTCAGTCAAGGCATGCGTGCGTGTGATCGCGGCAGTTTGCGCGCTCGCTGCCGCGATCGGCTCATCCGGGTGCGGCAACGATCCCTATCCCAAGGCCGACGCCGGAAACAAAACATTTTACGGCTTCCTCGTGCAGTCCTACGACTTCGACCCGGTCTCCGGCATTCACCCCGTCGGGCTCGAATATACCGGCGCGATCTGCGAGCCGCTCTTCGAGTACCACTACCTCAAGCGGCCCCTGGAGCTCCAGCCGCTGCTCGCCAAACGTGTTCCCGAGTTCGAGGAGATCACCGACCTGGGCCCCGACCACGGTGACCCGCCGCGCATTCGCTACCGTCTGCGATTTGAAATCTTCGACGGCGTTCGGTTTCAGCGCAGCGTCTGCTTCGACGGGCCTCAGCACCGTGTCGCGAAAACCCGCGAACTGACCGCGGAGGATTTCGCCTTCACGTTCCAGCGGATCGCCGACCCCCAATGCGGGTGTCCGCACTACGAGAGCTTCGCCCACATCGACGGCATGGCCGAGTGGACCGAATCTCTCCAGCGACTGCGCGAACAGGACCCCGAGGCCGCAAACCTCCCGATCCACGATCTCTACGCGCGTGTCGGGCCGATCCGCGGCGTCAAGGTCACCGGAAAATACAGCTTCGACCTCCTGCTGCGGGACAAGTACCGCGTCCTTCTCTATTGGCTTGCGTTTCCGACCGCCGCCCCGGTGCCCTTCGAGGCCGTCGAGTACTACGACGGGCGCGAGGGGAGGCCCGCCTTCCGCGACTGGCCCATCGGCACCGGGCCGTACATGATGGCCGCACACGTCCGCGACGAGTTCATCGCCCTCGACAAGAACCCCGACTGGCGCGGTCTCACCCGGCCCGATCGCCGATTTCCGGGCACGCGATACCCGACGGAGGGCGCGCCCGGCGACGAGGCCGCCGGTCTGCTCGATCCCAGGTACGTCGACCAGCCGCTGCCCTTCATCGATCGTTTCGAATACCGCCGCGACCGCGAGGCCGTCACCCGCTTCGGCAAGTTCCTCCAGGGTTACTACGATGCCCAGGGGCTGCTCCAGGACACTTTTCACCAGGCCGTCGCCGGCGGCAAGATCACCCCGTCGCTCGCCGCGCGCGGCATCCGGCTGGATCGCCAGACCACCCTCCGCACGCTCTACCTGGCCTTCAACATGAACGACGACATCGTCGGCGCACCAACGCCATTCGCCGACCCCCAACGCGAGGACGAACGCGACCTCTGGACCGAGCGAAATCGCTGGCTCAGGCAGGCGATGAGCCTCGCCTATGACGCCGAGACCGAGATCGAGATCTTCGAAAACGGTCTTGGCATCAAGGCCGAATCCCCGCTGCCCCCCGGATTCTTCGGCGCCGATCCCGCCCACACCCACCGCTTTCGCAAACCCGATCTGGAGTTGTCTTACGCACGACATCTCATGGCCGAGGCGGGCTATCCCGGCGGCATAGACCCGAAGACCGGCCGGCCGCTGCGGATTATGCTTAGCGTCCCCGCCACCGACGCCGCGTCGATGGAGCTTTACCGACTCTACCGTCGGATGTTCGGGCGGCTGGGGGTCGAGCTCGAAATCGACGCCGTCACCTACAACGCTTTCGTCCAGAAGCTCCGGCGAGGCTCCTACCAACTCATCGCCTGGGCATGGTCGGCCGACTACCCCGACCCCGAGACCTTCCTTATGCTGCTCTACGGCCCGAATGGCGGTGTCGGCACCGGCGGGCAGAACAAGGCCGATTTCAAGAACGCTCGATATGACTTCCTGTACAAGAAGATGATCGGCCTGGCCGACGACGAATCCGCCACCTGGACGGAGAAGACGCCCGAGGGGCAGGACCGACCGGTCGCCATGACCCGCGGGCAGATCATCCGCGAGATGCTCGACATCTTCGAGTTCGAATGCCCCTGGATTCTCCAGTTCCACCCCGAGTCGTATACCCTCATGCACGAGTGGTACCGTAACCTCAAGCTCAATACGCTGATTTACAACGCGAAGAAGTACCTCGACGTCGATCCGGAATTACGTCAGCAGCGTCGCGAGGAATGGAACCGCCCCGTGATGTGGCCGGCCTGGGTTTTCGCCGTCATCGCGATCGCCCTGGTCACACCGGCTGTCAGAACCTACCTGAGGCGGACAAGACAATGATCACCTACCTCATCCGCCGAGTCCTGTATTCCTTTCCCATCATCATGGGCGTGCTTTTTCTGCTGTTCGTGCTGTTTTTTCTCTACGCCGATCCCGAGGCCATGGCCCGCAAGGCCCTGGGCGAGAAGGCCCCCGAAGCCGCCGTCCGGAACTGGATTCACGCCCACGGCTACGATCGGCCCAGGCTCGTGAACAGCGGCTACCCCGCGATATCGGCCGGCTTCTGGACCGACACACTGCTGTTCGACCACTTCGCGTCCATGCTCACCTTCGATTTCGGTCGATCCGACATCGACGACTCCCCGATCCTCGATCGGATCGCCCGCGGGGCCGTGCCCTCCCTCACCGTCACCGTTCCGATCTTTCTCCTCGGCACGATGGTCACGATCTCCATCGCCCTGTTCGTCGCGTTCTTCCGCGGCACCTATATCGACCACGTCGGGCTCTTCGTCACCGTCCTGGCCATGAGCGTCGTCATCTTCGTCTACATCATGGTCGGCCAGTATCTCTTTTCGACCCTCTGGCGGTGGTACCCGATCAGCGGCTACGACCGGGGCTCGCCGTGGCGCTTCGTTGCACTGCCCCTGTTGATCGGCGTCATCGCCAGTCTCGGCGGCGACGTGCGTTTTTACCGCACCATCATGCTCGAAGAGATCAACCGCGATTATGTCCGTACCGCCCGGGCCAAGGGCGTCAGCGAGTTGAGGGTCATGTTCAAACACGTCCTCCGCAACGGCATGCTGCCCATCCTCACCAGCCTGGTGATGCAGATTCCCTTCCTGTTCATGGGCTCGCTGCTGCTCGAGAACTTCTTCGGAATCCCGGGTTTGGGGGCGATGACTTTCGACGCGATTCAGCTCAACGATTTCGCGACCTTGCGCGTCATGGTCTTCATCGGGGCGTTGATTTTCGTGGTCGGGCAGATGCTGACCGACATCAGCTACAGCCTGATCGATCCGCGGGTGAGGCTTTCCTGATGGTCTGGCAGGCGCACTACACCTCGAATCTGGTTGTGGCCGTCATCCTGGCCGGCGTCACCGCCGTCGCCTGGGTACTGCGCGGCGACCCTTTTGCGCGCGACTTCTTTCGGGGGTTCTTACGCCGGCGACTGGCCGTCGCCGCCACGGGATTCTTTGGGGTGTTCGTGGCCGTCGCGATCCTCGACTCTATCGCCTGGATCGACCGCGTGAATCCCCACCAGATGCGCGAGGCCCGGGCGTATCAGCCGCGAAGCCTCATCGATCGGCTGTTCCCCGCAGACTTCGACGAACGCGTGTACTCCGCGCCGATGGCCCGCGCCGCCTTTTACGGTGACGCCGATCTCAAACACCCCGGCCGACACCTCCTCGGAACCACCCTTATCGGGCGGGACACCCTCCATCAGGTGCTCAAGGGCTTCAGGCCGGCCATGATCATCGGGGCCTTCACCACGCTTCTGGTCGTCCCGCTGGCCGTACTCACCGGCATTCTCGCGGGGTACTTCGGCAAGTGGGTCGACGACCTCGTCCAGTACGTCTACTCGACACTGGCCTCCATCCCCAGCATTCTGCTTCTCATCGCGATCATCCTCGTGACGGGGCGGGGGACTTTCCAGGTCTGCGTCGCCCTCGGCGTGACGACGTGGGTCGGCCTGTGCCGCCTGCTTCGGGCCGAGACCCTCAAGCTCCGCGAGCTGGACTACATCCAGGCCGCCCGGGCTCAGGGCCTCGGCCAGCTCCGCATCCTCGCCCGGCACGTCGTGCCGAACCTGCTGCACATCGTGCTCATCAGCTCGGTCCTGCGTTTCAGCGGCCTCGTGCTCAACGAGTCCATCCTCTCCTACTTCGGCATCGGGCTGGAGGGCAGCTTCGGGGCGATGATCGTCCTGGCCCGCGACGAGCTGGCCCGAGAACCCGTCATCTGGTGGAATCTCGCCGCCGCCTCGATCGCGCTTTTCCTTCTGGTCCTCACCGCCAACATCATAGGCGACGCCATGCGCGACCTGCTCGACCCCCGCCTGCGATCCGGTGATTAAGCAATCCGCGCGCGCCTGAGACCCAATACGGTTCACTTGGGATACGTGAAGAAATAACTGATGCCATTTATCGCTTGGCACCTGGATTCACTGAATCATTGACGAGCCGAAGGCAAGGTCGCCAAGTTGACCGGGTAGGCCATGAAGCGCGGGGAGCCGAAGTAGAAATGGAAGGTCGTCGAGTCGAGCGGCTGCTGGAACTCGAAGAGCAGTTCGCGGATGCCCTCGTTGTCGTCGACGTCGGTGGGAGTAACGGTGAAGTTGCCGGCCTCGATGGGCTGATCGGTCTTGATCTGGCCGCGCAGCTTGAGGATGTCCAGCAGCATGTGGCCGGTGATGCCCTCGAAGTAGCTGTGGCCCTCGCAGCAGCGGACGCGGAATCGGCGGTCGTCGAGCACCTCCAGTTGTCCGGGTCCGGGCATGCCGAGCAGGTCGGGGGTGAAGGTCAGGGCGTGTCCGTGGAGGTTTTTGAGGCCGAGTTTGGTTTCCAGGGCGGGCACGGTGTAGTAGGCGACCATCGGCATGTTGATGAAGAAGAGGTGGTCGCCGTCGCGGAGCGGCCGGCCTCGGGCGACGTCCTCGATGACCATGTCCTCGACCATGGTGCCGCGGTTGTATGAGAAGGCCTGGGCCCAGGTGAGGAGTATGAGAGTGCCTCCGAATGCGACCATGGCGATGGCGCAGGCCCAGCGTCGGCCCCGGCTGGTTGGCTGGGGGATGCTTCCGTCGGTCGCGCAGGCGGAAAGCGTTTCAGAGCCCGTCTCAGAACCCTGAAATCCGACCGGCTGGAAGCCGGTCCCACACGGGTTTTGGGACAGGCTCTTAGCGCCAGCGCGCGCGCGGACCGAGTCCGACGGCTGCATGGCCCGGCGGATTCGTGGGAGGCCGTAGAGGGCGGCCAGGCCGGCGGTCATGAGCAGGGCGGCTCCGACGCCGGGCAGGTACAGGTGATGGCTGGAGGCAAATACCGGCATCACCGGGGCCAGGAAGCAGGCCATCCAGGCCAGCGGCCAGAGGATCGCCTTGCGCTGGCCATAAGCCGGCCGGACGATCAGGCCGATGAGCACGACGGCTCCGGCCAGGCCGTAGAGTATGAAGGGGTGCTCGGTGAAGAACACCTGCCCGCCGACCGGCACGACCGGGACGAAAAGGAACAGGCCGATGAGGTAGATGGCCGCCTTGTCCAGCATATAGCGCGGGAACTCGGGGTCGGAGAGGGGCACCAGGTAGGGCTTTGAGGGCAGCGGGAACCCGCCGAGCATCTGGTATCGGAGCAGGAAGTAGACGACAAGCACGCAGCCCATGGCGACATGCTCCCAACGGAGCCA
The DNA here is from genome assembly GCA_035477895.1 of Phycisphaerae bacterium. Lineage (GTDB taxonomy): Bacteria > Planctomycetota > Phycisphaerae > UBA1845 > PWPN01 > JAPKGY01. The sequence goes on along the minus strand of DATIKE010000527.1, from coordinate 10,792 downwards.
ACCGCGGCGCGCCGGGCTGAACAATCGATCGCCCAGCCAGCAGACCGCCGGGAAGAGGACGGCGTTTTCCCTGCAACCCAGGGCGAGGGCATAACACAGAATCGAGACGACGGCACTTGGCGTGATCCTGCGAAGCCGCGAGGCGGCATCAGGCGGGATGTCGGGCGGGTTCGGATGAAGGGTAAAGGCTCCGCGGGTCCAGCCGGCGTGTCGGGCGTAGGCGAGGACGCCGGTCAGTAGAAAGAAGGTCGTGAGCAATTCGGTCTGGCAGGCGACCCAGTAGACGGTGGCGGTGTGGCCCGGGTGGATCGCGTGGATGCAGCCTGCGACGGTTGCCCAGGAGCGTCGGCCGAAGCAGCGCAGGGCCAGCGTCACCACCAGCAGCGAGCAGAGCAGGTGCCAGCCGACGACGAACAGGTGCATGCCCAGCGGGTTCCAGCGGACCAGCGTGTACTCAAGCTTCATGATCCAGAAGGCAATCGGGCGGAAGAATAGCAGGCCGTCCTCCTTACGGCCCCACAGGTCGATGACCTGCCCGATGATCCCGAGTCGCGACGCCTCGACGACGGCCTTGAACGACCAGTCGCCGCGCTGCAGGTGCTGGAAGTGGGCGTGGTCATCGAGGTACAGGCCGGTGTCGACGGACCAGATGTGCCCGACGAGCACGAAGAACATGACCCAGAGGAACGTCGATAGTCGGGACATGGGAAACGTCAAAGCGCCGAAACGTCAAAATCGAACCCCGCGCGCAAGCGACCAGCCTGGACCGAACCACGAACGCGCTCGCGGAATACTCTATGGGCATCGGGGGCATCCCACAAGGGCAGCACAGCCACCCGCGGCCGGGGTAATCGTGCTTGCAGGCAGAAGATGCCGGGAGGTTACTTGATGAAGAGCATCTCCTGGTATGTCGGCAGCGGCCAGAGGTCGTCGGCGACCATGCTTTCGAGTGCGTCGGCGAACTTGCGGACCTTGGCGATGGCCGGCACAAGATTGGTACAGCAGTGCCGGGCGTGATCGGTCATGTCGTCGCAGTCGTTCTCCATCAGCCTCTCGATCTCGGCCATGCTGTCCTGCAAATCGCGGACGAGGGCGGTGATCCTGTCGAGCGTGTTGGTGTCAAAGGTGTAGCCGACGGCCTTGAGGCTGGCGCAGGTGGCGGCCAGCTCGCCCTGGTAGCGGATCGCCGCGGGCCAGCAGATCGTCCGGCCGATCTTCAGAGTCAGGTTGGCCTCCATGTGGATGGTCTTGCAGTACTGCTCGAGATAGATGTCGTGTCGGCTCCGGACCTCGCGCGGGGAGAGGACCTTGTACTTTTCGAACATGGTGATGACGTCCTTGTCGAGCAGCGCGGGCAGGGCGTCCACGGTGTTTCGCAGGTTCGGCAGGCCGCGTCGTTTCGCTTCGGCGTGCCATTCTTCCGAGTAGTTGTCGCCGTTGAAGATGACCGCCCAGTGCTCGGCCACGACGTCCTTGAGCACCGCCTGGACGGCGTCGTTGAGTTTGGACGCGTCACCGGCGGTCGCCTTCTCCAGTTTCGTGGCGATGTCGTCGAGCGACTCGGCGGTGATGGTGTTGAGGGCGACCAGCGGGCCGGCGATCGACTGGTTGGATCCGACAGCCCGGAACTCGAACCGGTTTCCGGTGAAGGCGAAGGGGCTGGTGCGGTTTCGGTCGCCGGCGTCCATGGGCAGCGGCGGGAGGGTGTCCACGCCGACCCGCAGAAAGCTCGCCTGCGCAGTTGACGTGGCCTTGCCGGTGCGGATTTGCTCGAACACCTCGGTGAGCTGATCGCCGAGGAAGATCGAGATGATGGCCGGCGGGGCCTCATTGGCACCGAGCCGATGGTCGTTGCCGGCATGGGCGACGACGGCCCGCAGCAGCCCGGCGTGCCTGTGGACGGCGCGGATGACGGCCGCACAGAATACGAGGAACTGGGCGTTGGCGTTGGGGTTGTCGCCGGGGTCGAGCAGGTTGCCGAGCGTCCGGGTGGCGAGCGAGAAATTCAGGTGCTTGCCCGAGCCGTTGATCCCGGCGAAGGGTTTTTCGTGGAGCAGGCAGGCCATGCCGTATTTTTCCGCCACGCGCTTGAGGGTGATCATGATCAGTTGCTGATGGTCGGTGGCGACATTGGCGGGCTCGAAGATCGGAGCGATCTCGTACTGGGCGGGCGCGACCTCGTTATGCCGGGTCTTGACCGGCACGCCGAGCTTGAATAGCTCGCGTTCGGCCTCGAGCATGAAGGCGAGGACGCGCTCGGGGATCGCGCCGAAGTAGTGATCCTCGAACTCCTGGCCCTTGGGCGGCCTGTTGCCGAAGAGCGTCCGGCCGGCGGTGAGCACATCGGGCCGGGCGAAGAAGAAGTTGCGGTCGATCAGGAAATACTCCTGCTCAGGCCCTGCGGTGGAGAACACCGGTTCACCGTCGTACGATCCGAACAGCTTTAGAATGCGCTGAGCCTGGGTGTTGAGGGCTTGCATTGACCGGAGCAGAGGGGTCTTCTTGTCCAGGGCCTCGCCGGTCCAGGAGACAAATGCCGTGGGAATGCACAGCGTGGTCCCGTTGGGGTTTTCGAGAATGTAGGCCGGGCTGGTGACGTCCCACGCGGTGTATCCGCGGGCCTCGAAGGTTTCGCGGATGCCGCCGGAGGGGAAGCTGGAGGCGTCGGGTTCTCCCTGGATAAGGGCCTTGCCGGAGAACTCGGTGATGGCGCCGCCCTTGCCGTCGGGGACCAGGAAGCAATCGTGCTTCTCGGCGGTCAGGCCGGTCAGCGGATAAAACACGTGCGCGTAATGGGTGGCGCCCTTGCCGATCGCCCAGTCCTTCATGGCGTTGGCGACGGCCTCGGCGATGGAGGGGTCGAGGCTTTCGCCCCGGTCGGTGGTGCGCATGAGGGTCTTGTAGACCGGTTTGGGCAGTGTTCGCTGCATCACCGAGTTGCTGAAGACGTTGCTGCCGAACAGTTCGCTGGCCGCGGTTTCCGCGAAGTTCAGGGGTGCTGTGATGGGTTTGTAGGTGGTTACGGCCTTGATGGCGTTCAATCGGGTCGCGCTTCCGCTCATGTTCATCACTTCCATAGAAAAAGGTTGGGCCAGGCCGCCCGGGGCGGCCGGATCCGGGTACACTCGGGCCCACGCGATCCCGGATCCCGGCTGGTCGCGTGGTGTACATCCAAGGTGATTCTCAGGGAATCACCATAAGCGATCTTCGAGCGGCGGACCAAAGGCCCTCCGGGGCCGGGGCGTGGGGCACCGCCGGTTCCGTGGAAACCGCCTGGAAAAAAGGTTATGCACAAGGCGTGCCAGGAACCGGGTGTCGTCGATTCGGCGCAAGATCTTTTCTGGCAGTGCCTTGCGACGCATGGTTTCCGACGGTGGTCGAGGGCAGGGTACCGATCGGTAGATATCGCGAAGGCTATCGTACCGTATGGTAGCTTTTTCAAGTCCGCGGCGGTGGGCCATCTCACCGCCATTGATTGTCGTGCCCGGTTTTGGGCAGGTATGATCGCTCCGACGATGCTTTCCGAAGCAGTTGGGCTAAAGGAGGTCGGCCGATGAGACTTTCATGGCAGACCGGTCATGCCTGGCATGGGTGCGTTGCCGATTCGGTCGCTGGGCGACCTTGGCCCCGGGCTACCGCCTGGGGCCCTGATCAGGTTGCGCCGACATGCACTAGAACGACAAGGAAAGCGAATCATCTCGCGATGGTCATGGCCGTTGGCGTATTGCTGTGTGCAGGCCGGTTTGCCGAGCCGGCTGACGCACCCCGCCCGAACATCGTGATCATCATGGCGGACGACCTGGGTTTCTCCGACCTGGGGTGTTACGGCTCGGAGATCCGCACGCCGAACATCGACGAACTTGCCAAGGGGGGGCTGCGGTTCACGCAATTCTACAACACGACGCGGTGCTGCCCGACGCGGGCGGCCCTGCTGACGGGTGTCTATCAGCACCAGGCGGGCGTCGGGCACATGGTGTCGGACCGCGGGGCGCCGGGCTATCGCGGGTTCCTGAACGACCGGTGCGTGACGATCGCCGAAGCGCTCCGCCCGGCGGGCTACCGAACGCTGATGGCCGGGAAGTGGCACGTCGGCGAGGACCGGCCGCACTGGCCCGTGGACCGGGGCTTCGACCGGTATTACGGATTGATCAGCGGCGGAACCAATTACTTCCGACTTGACCCGACGCGGACCCTGGCGCGGGACGGCCGGTCGATTAAGCCGGAAGGCGAACGGTTTTATTTCACGGACGCCTTCACGGACGCGGCGGTCGGGTTTGTCGACGGGCAGCGGGGCTCTGACAAGCCGTTCTTTCTGTATGTGGCCTACACGGCGCCGCATTGGCCCCTGCACGCCTGGCCGGAGGACATCGCCCGGTATCGGGGCAAGTACAGGATCGGTTGGGACGAGCTTCGCGAGCGTCGGCATGCCCGGCAGATCGAGCTGGGGCTCGTCGAACCGCAATGGGCGTTGACCCCGCGCGATCCGAAAGCGCCTGCGTGGAAAGATGCGAAGGACAAGGATGATCTGGACCTGCGGATGGCGGTGTATGCCGCCCAGATCGATCGGATGGATCAGGGCATCGGTCGGATCATGGCCAAGATCCGCGAACTGGGGCAGGCGGACAACACACTGGTGCTGATCCTGGCCGACAACGGCGGCTGCGCGGAGGTGGTTGACCGCGGCAAGCCCGGCGCGCCGGCCGGCGACAAGGAATCGTTCCTCAGTTATGGCCTGCCTTGGGCGAACGCGAGCAACACGCCGTTCCGGCTTTACAAGCACTGGGTGCACGAAGGCGGTATCGCGACGCCGCTGGTCGCCTGTTGGCCGAAGGTCATCCGGGAGAAGGGGACGATCACCTCGCAGGTCGGGCACGTCATCGACCTGATGGCCACCTGCGTCGACGTCGCGGGGGCGAAGTACCCCGAGACGGTCAACGGCAGGCCGATTGTCCCGCTGGAGGGCAGGAGTCTGTTGCCGATCCTGCGGGGCGAGCAGCGGGCCGGGCACGATGCAATCTTCTGGGAGCACGAGGGCAACCGGGCGGTTCGGCAGAGCAGGTGGAAGCTGGTGTCGCGTTACCCTGGGAAGTGGGAGCTTTACGACCTGGAGGCCGACCGGACCGAGCTGCACGACCTGACGGCCGACCATCCGGAGAGGGTCAAGGCCATGTCAGCCCTGTATGACGGCTGGGCGAAACGGGCGGGTGTGGTGCCGTGGGAGGAACTGAACGCCAGCGGCAAGCGGAAGAAGACTTCTACGACCACTCAGCCGTAGCCCTTACGGCGGCGGCTTACGGTCAGTAGCCTTGCCTGAGTGCGTTCTCTCCGTGAAACTCCGAACAGATCCGGTTTGTACGACGTAACGGATAGAGGGCGTGCTGTCTTGGTGCGCTCAGAACCATTTCCTACCATATATCGCTGGAGCGAGAGGAGATGAATTATGCGCCGATGGCTGGGTGACCCGGATCGTCTTCTGCGGGGCGACCCGGCTGCCGGCGTTGCAGGCGGGGACGATTACCGTGTCGGCCCGCGGTCTGGTGGTCGTGGGAATCGTCCTGGGGCTGATCTATGGGTTCTGCATGGGCTGGTTTGCGCTGTTTAACCGGGCCGCCGACGTTACGACCTATGGGCTGGACGAGTTGCTCGGCACCAAGCTGCGGGCCCTTTGTCAGCGACGCAAAGGACGGGATCTATTGATATCCCCGAGTAAGCCTCGAACCTGCAATCTGGCGTTTATGTCTGCCGTTGCGGGCACGGGCCTGGATCACTCGCAGTCATCACTGCCCGGCCAGGAGGACGAGGTTATCGCGGTGGACGGCCTCGTCGAAGGGTTTGTGGCCCAGGGCGGCGGCGATTTCCGACGACTTGAGGCCCTTGATTTTGAGCAATTCGTCGCCGGCGTAGTTGCTCATGCCGTGGGCGATGACGCGGCCGTCGGGCCCGGCGATGCGGACGATCGCGCCGCGGGCGAATTTCCCGCTGACATCGATGACCCCGCGGGCAAGGAGGCTTCGGCCTTGTCGCAGGACGGCCTCGGCGGCGCCGGCGTCGAGGGTGATCTGGCCGGACGGCCGGACGGCGCTGCGAAGCCAGCGGTGTCGGGCGGAGAGCTTGTTCGCGGCGGGCGCGAAAAAGGTGCCGATGCGTTCGCCGTCGAGCAGGCGGAGCAGCACGTCGTGTTCGCGGCCGTTGGCGATGACGGCGGCCTCGCCGGCGTCGGTCACAAGACTGACCGCGTGGAGCTTGCTGGCCATCCCGCCGCTGCCCAGCGAAGACTTTGTGGCCTTGGCCAGCTTGAGCACCTCGTCGCTGACGTTCGGGACGAGGTCGATGCGCTGGCCATCGGCGTTCAGCAGTCCGTCGACCACGGTGAGCAGCACCATGAGATCGGCCCGCAGCAGGTTGGTGACAAGTGAGGCGATGGTGTCGTTGTCGGCGAAGCGGTCGAGCTCATCGACGGCGATGGTGTCGTTCTCGTTGATGATGGCCATCGCGTTGAGGCGGCGCAGGGCGTCGATGGTGTTGCGGATGTTGATGTAGCGGGCGCGCTGTTCGAAGTCCGTTCGGGTGACGAGGATCTGGCCGCAGTGGACCCGGTGTCTCGCGAGGGCCTTTGCATAGAAGGTCATGAGGCTGGGCTGGCCGATGGCCGCGCAGGCCTGGAGCATGGGCAGCTCTCTCGGCCGCGAAGCCAGGCCCGAGGCACCCATGCCGGCTCCGACGGCTCCGCTGGTGACGAGGGTGACTTGCAGGCCCCGGTTGTGGAGCATGGCGAGCTGCCTGCCGATGCGGGCGATGAGGGCCTTGTCGAGCCGGCCGGCGGAGTCGGTGAGGACGTTGGTGCCGACCTTGACGACGACGCGGCGGACGTTGGACATCAGTTGTTTACGCAGAACTGTGCTGGGCACGTTGCAGGATCTCCACAAGTGAGTCGAGCGTGCGCTGAACGGCGCCGCGGTTCCGCTGGACGACCTGGCGGGCGTTGGCGGCGAGGGCCTTTGCCCGCTCGGGACTCTTGAGCAGTTCGTCGATCGCCTGGGCGAGCTTGTGCGGCGCGTCCGGCGCGTCGGCCTGTGTCTGGACGATGCTGATCGCGTTGCCGTTCTGAAGCTGCTGGACGGTGTCGGCGAAGTTTGTGGTGTGCGGGCCCACGACGATCGGCTTGGCCAGGGCCGCGACCTCCATCATGTCCGAACCGCCCATCGGGGCGATCGAGCGGCCGACAAAGACCACGTCGGCCAGGCAATAGAAGCGGCGCAGCTCGCCCATGGTGTCGCCGAGCATGATGCGGCCTTCGGTGGGGGTTCGCTCGGTGCCGTCGGGTGATTCGCTGCGGCGGATGCACGCCATGGCGCTTCGGCGGATCAGGTCGGCCACCTCGGTGAAACGCTCGGGCTTGCGGGGGACGATCACGACCTGCAGGCCGGGGTGGTCGGCCCGGAGCAGCGAGCGGGCGTTCAGGATGATCCGTTCCTCGCCGGGGCCGGTGCTGCCGCAAACCCAGATCGGGCGAGCGAGGTCAAGGCCCATGGCGGCGGCCAGTGCCTCGCCGCCCGGCAGTTCGTCGACGACGTCGGTGGTGTCCCATTTCATCGAGCCGGCGACGGCCACGCGATCGGGGGGGACGCCGACCTGGCGGAAGCGTTCGGCGTAAGCCTCGTCCTGGGCGCCGACCCAGGCGATGGGTTCAAACATGCGCCGGGCGATGGGGCGGACCCAACCGAAGCGCTGGATACTGCGCTTGCTGAACCGTCCGTTGACGACGGCGACCGGGATGGAACGGGCTGCCGCGAGGGTCACGAACTGGTACCAGACCTCCAACTCGACCAGGACGATCATCGTGGGCTTGATGCGGTCCAGTGCCCGGTTGACGAAGCGGCTGATGTCCAGCGGGTAGCGGACGATCGTGAGGTCGGGGAACAGTTCGCGTGCCCGGTCGATACCGGTGTCCGTGGTGGCGGACAGGACGATCTCGACCTCGGGGTTGTGTGTTCGCCAGGCGGATATCAGGCCGCGGACGGCGTTGACCTCGCCGAGCGAGACGGCATGTATCCAGACGCGTTTTGGGTGGGGCGGAAGATCGGGCATTCTGCCGGTGCGCTGTCCCCAGTCGCGGCGGTACTTGCCGGTGGTCAGCGCTCGCCAGAGTATTACCGGCATGAGAATGACGGCCAGCACATAATACACAATGTCCACCAGCCAGCGCATGGCGGGTATGATAGTCGCGGCGGGTCGGGTGGGAAAGGAAGATGGTGAGTTGCCCCTTCGGCGAAGCAGCGTGCCACGAGAGCGGCTCACAACGACCGGCGGCGGCGTATGGTTTGCCCGCGGGGGTCGGGCAGATACGATGGAGCACCATACAGGCTCGTTTTTCGTTGTTGCGGTCTCTTGTCTTGCGGAGACACGCTGATGCACGGCTATCTATTGGTGTCGACGCTGAGCGTTTTCCTGTGCGCGATCGGAACCGCCCGGCCGGCGGCGGCGGATGACGGCCGGTTCGAAGGGCGGTTCTTCGGGGGCCAGGGTGACGTGGGGTATCTGCAATTGCTGGACATCTCCGCGCGGATGTTTCACCCGGACCCAGAGTTTCAGAACGTGCCCATGTTGTACACGCCGGCGTGGAACGGGCTGGTCGAGGGGCCGACGTGGGGGGCGTGGTGGGTGCAGAACAGCTACGGGACGACGTATTGCGCCCTGCCTTTCGCGGTCGAGCCCCTGCGGACGTTCATCCAGAACGCCCAGAACCTGTGGTTTGACCAGATGGGCGACGGCAAGACGGTTCGGCCTTTCGAGCGGGGAAAGAACGAACGGTACGACTGGGTGCCTCCTGACGGCTGCCTGTGCGATGCTGCCTCGCCGGGCTGGTTCGTCGCCAAGCAGGGCGACGGCCGGGTGGATATCCACGACTGGGGCATGGAGTTCACCGCGGCGGGTCTGCTCATGCAGGCCGAGTTGCTGCTGATCGACCGCGACCCGGTGGCGATTCGCAGCTTCCTGCCGAAGCTGGAGCGGTGTGCGAGCTTCGTCGAGAGTCGGCGGGACCCGAAGAACAACCTGTTCCTGGCCGGACCGGCGGGCAATCTGCTGGCGCCGAGCTACGCGGGGTGGAAGAAGCCCGATGGATCGTATGATAAGGCGTATCTGACCGGTCTCTCGATCACTTACATCGCGGCCCTGGACAGGTTGATCGAGTTGAACCGGCTCGCGGGCAACACCGAGAAGGCCGCCTTGTATTCGCAGCGTCGCGAACTGGCCCGCAAGGGGCTGCCGCTGGTCACAACCGACGAAGGGTACTTCATCAAGTCTCTGGACCCGGACGGCACGCGGCACGGCGTGTACGGGGCGGAAAAGTACGGGTACTTCGAGGCCTCGCCGAACCACGACGCGATCTGTTTCGACGTCGTGGACGATGATCGGGCAGCGAAGATCTACGCGAAGATCGCCTCGATCCCCGGCTTGAGGCCGCACGGCCTGATCATCGCCAACTGCCCGTCGCTGGATGACATGTACGAGCAGCCCAGGGGGCTGTGGGGGTTTGGCACGTGGGTCAACGGCGGGCACTGGTCGACATGCGAGGCCCGGATGATCATGGGGTATTATCGGCTGGGCAGGTTCGAGGACGCCCGGCGGGCGATGAACAAGATCCTGGACTTTGCCCGGCAGTTCCGCATGGACAACCCGCTGACGGATTTCGGGAACCAGGTCTACCAGCCCAAGGAACCCATCAACCTGTGCTACGACACATTCGGCCCGGCGGCGGCGATGATCCGCGGGCTGTTTGCGTACAAGTACTCCGCCGAAGGACTGCGACTCGTCCCGCAGGTGCCGCCGGCGATTACGGCCATGGATCAGCGGTTCCCGATCCGGCTCGGCAACAAGCGGCTCTATCTGGCGATGACGGGCAGCGGGGCGGTAACCGGCGTGATGGTCAACGGACAACCGTGGAAACAATTCGATGCCCGATCGGTTTGGCTGCCCTATGATGAGACGCCCGATTCCGCCCGGATCGAGATTCTGTTGGGTGGGGCGGAGCCTCGGAAGGACGCCTGGGATCCGATGCGGGGCGATGTCGTCATGGTAACGCCACAGGCCGGCATGCCGGCGGAACTCGACTCGCTGGACGCGGGCGCGGCCCGGCTGGTCAGGTTCTGGGTGGCGATGGAGCAGGCGGAGTTCGGGGACAGCTACGAGACGGCCCACGCCCGGCTGGCGGCCGATTACGTGACCACGATCCACGAACGACTGCGGATGCTTGGGGAAGGGAAAATCGCCCCGCTTCCATCTGCGTCGCAGGAGGCGGCGGACAGGTTGTATCTCAAAACGGCTGACAACCTGGCGGCTGGATTGAAAAAGACGATCGAGTCGTACGCCGGTTCGGATGATACGCATCGCAAACGCGTGCTGGAGATCTGGACGGAGACTGCGAACGCAAAGTAACAGGCAGGACGCGCGGACGGAATTGAGGGAATTGAACCACCAGTACGCCAAGACACAAAGAAGATAGAGGATCGAGGAAGTAGAGGGGCGGGTGATACATGGGGCGTGGGTGTTGGGCGGGCATTGTGACGGTTGTGGCGGCTGGGATGTGGTGTTCGGTCGGCGAGGCGGCGACCCGGCCGGCCACGACGCAGGCCAGGCCCAAGACGACGATCCTCATGGATGGGCAGTTACAGGCGGATCTGCGATCGTATCTTCTTCGGCAGGTGCGCCCGTTCGTTGCCCCCTCCGATCCTGCTGCGTGGACGGCTGAGGCGGAGAGAGTACGGCAGCGTGTACTGGATGAAGTGATCTT
>DATIKE010000526.1:0-11371 GCA_035477895.1 Phycisphaerae bacterium | reverse complement strand
TATTGTCGCCGTGGAAAGCCCGTGGATTTCCGCTCGCGGAACACCGGCCACCTTCTCGATCCCGATTCTGGCCGCCGACCACTCCCGCAAAACCGAAAGGTAACCCGTCCGGGCCCGCAACAGCACCCGCTCGGACTCCAGCACCGACAGGAAGGGAATCTTGCCCGCCTGGTAAGCCTCGCGCGACAGCGAAAGACTCACCTCGCGAAGCGGCAACACCTCATCACGGTAGAATCGCGCGTTCTCCGCGGCGGTCCGCAATCGCTCGCAGGCAACGTGCGCCTCCTGGACCAGCTCACTTAGAATGGAATCGAGCAGCTTGGAGGCCTGCTCGTGCTCATATTCCGCCCGCGCGATCCGGGCCTGGTTCTGGTCGAACAGCGGCACCTCCAGGCCCAGCGTCGGACCGATGATGAAGTCCGTTTCTTTCTTCGGCCTGGGCTGAATCTCCGGCGCGGCCAACTGGCCGGCGGCAATTGACGCCCGAGCGGTATCCGCCAGGTAATCCTGCCCCTCGGTCGGACGCCGCTCCCCCCGCTCCATGGCTACGCCCACCTCGACGGATTGAAAAACCCGAAACCGCTCCAGGTCCCACCGCTCGCGAGCCGCCAGAACCGCCTGGTCCGCAGCCTGCACGTCCAACCGACGCTCGCGGGCAATCTCCGCCACGCGTTCCGCGGATGGCATGTTCGTTTCAGTCTCGGGCGAACCTCCGCTCAGTCGGATATCATCCAGGAGCGTGTTCAACCCCAACAACTTGCCCAGATCACTCCGGGCCTCGATGCGGACCAGCATCGACCTCCGCAGTTCCAGTTCCGTTTCGAGCAGTTCCGATCGGGCGAGGTTTACGTCGACCACACTTCCCGCTCCTGCCTGTTGCCGGGCGACCGCAAGATCCACGAGTTGACGAGTGATTCCCGCGTTTTCCTTTGCGATCTCGACCGCGCGGTCGGCGAGCACGGCTGCATCGTGTGCCGCCTTTGCATCCAGAGCCGTCATGCTCACCTGCCGGGCGAGTTGCAGCACCGCCCTATCCAGGAATCTCTCTGCCGCCCTGCCCCGAGCGGGGATTTGCCACAATTCCGCGATGTTCTGGGAGAGGCTCCCCTCGAAATTCGCCAGCCCGCCGCTGTCGGGAAAACGCAGCGACAGAGCCAGCGATGGATTCGAGAACAGCCGCGACTGAACCACCTCCGCGCGGGCGATGCCGACCTCGAAAAACGCCGCTTGAAGCCGGGGATTGTTCAGCAGGCAGATTCGCACCGCCTCGTCAGCCGTAATGCCCTCCGTGCAAAGCTCGCCCACGCGCCGCTCCACGCGGGCCTCGTCTCCGGGCTGGTAAACCTCGCCCGGTCCGACGGCACGTGAGATATGATCCCCCGCGCGCTGGTAATCCGGTTTTGGATCGACCGCGCAGCCCGCCAGTCCCAAGCCAAGCGCCGATATCACAAGGCGTGTCCAACAGTCTCGATGCGTCATGAGGTGGCTCCTGATTCACGAACAGATTATGCAACAATGCCGATAACGTCGTAGCGCCGAGGAGCCGGTACGGACCGGCCGGGGCATTAAATGCCGAAGGCTGGAATCAAATCAGCAGCGGTGTGGACTCGGGAGGGATCCCGAGTTCCGATGGGTCGGCCAACAAGGGCAGGAAAATGGATGTCTGATCCAGACGCAGCAACCCTGCCGGCACGGACGCGACCGCCACATAAGGAACCTGGTCTTCAGAACCTCCGACTCGCGGCGTCGGATTCTGCGGCATGGACACCAAACAGAAGCAGGGATGCTCATCACAAGACCGCTCGGGGGCCGCCGACGCCGGCTCATCGTGCGCGGAATCGCAGGCTTCCGCCTGCCCGAAGCAGAACGCCGGGCAGGCCAGCACGATCCACAGCGATACGGACATTACACATGTGAGCCGAAGCACGACTTGTTAACTGTAGCATCCCAGGAAGATCAATTCAAATCCCCATTCCGCCTCACTTCTCTCCCACACGAACCCGCTTGGTTCTTATTCACCCGCCGACGGGCCGCTGGCCGCCACGGTCTCCGCGAACGCCGCGACACATTCCAGCTTCGTTCCCGGGGGGATGTCACATCCCGAGCCGGCGATCCACCGGGCGCCGGTGACGGCCCGGCACAGATCGGCCGTCTCGGCGCGGACCTTGTCGGCACTCCCCTGAAAGAACACGCCGATCGGGTCGAGATTGCCGCGCAAGGCGACCTGCCCGGCCGACAGCTCGATCGCCCGCGGGGCCGGCACCTGGTGATCGACATCGAAGAAATCCGCGCCCGTGGCGATCATGTCCTCGATGATCGGGACGATGTTCCCGCAGATGTGCCAGCCTACGCACTGCCAGCCCATCGCCCGGACCTCCTCGACCAGTCGCTTGTGCCGCGGCCACACCAGGCTGCGATACAACTTCGGGGAAATGAAGTTCGGCGAGGCCGTCGCTTCGCCGAACACCAGGCCGTCCGCGCCCGCCTCCAGCGACGGCCTGGCAACCCGCAGGGCCATGTCGGTCGCGAAATCGAGCAGCCGCCCCACCGCCTCGGGCTGCTCGATCATGTCGACAAGCACATCCTCGACGCCGCGCAACTGCGAGGCGATGTTCAACGGCCCACGCAGCGTGGACAACACGAACGCCCGGTTGCCGATGCGCCGGCTCACTTCAGCCACTGCCGCATGGTACAGCGGCATACGCCCGCCGGTGGCTGGATCGAGCCTGCGAAGATCGTCCAGCACGCCGTAATCCTTAACCACGTGCTCGCGCAACAGCGGCGGGCCCTCCGGCGGCTGATCGACCTTCGCGCCCAGCGCCTGGGCCTCGCCGGTCACGCCCAGCGAAAGCTGGACGCCGTCGAAACCGAAGCGCTCGTGGCCGCCGGCAATCACGTCGGCCATCGCGCCGGCATCGCTGAAATAACGCCCGAGCGGCACGCCCGCGAAGGCCGCAAGCCCCGTGTGCAGAATGGGCATGGCCGGCGTTCGATCGACCGGCCGGCCCGACATTACGCCGATCACCCGCTCCTTGCCCGTCATCGTTTGCGTGCCTTCATCATTTGCCTCCTGGGAGAGTTGAGATCGATAAACGCGGGCGGAGCGCACGCTTCCCGGGGTGTCGCTCACACCCGGAAAACCATTCTGCAACCAACCATCGGCGTCACCCCTCGATGATGCCGAGCGGCGGGCGGGTCTTCCAGCGGCCGCGGGTGAAATCAGGGAAGTCCACCGACCTGCTGCGGTTCGCGACGGAGGTCTCCGTCAACGCGGTCACCACGCTCCACGAAGCCGCGTCATATACGTCCTGGTCTGTCGGCTGGCCGGTCCGCAAACACTCGATCAGCCGATAGTCCTCGATGAAGTCCATCCCGCCGTGCCCCGCCCCCTTCGACTTGTCAGCCATTTTCTTGTAGAGCGGGTGGTCGAACTCCTCTTGATACTTCTCAAGCGTCTCCCATTCGTGCCCTTCGGTGCGCCCCTCGATGTGAATCCGCGGCGGGTAGTCCTCGAAGATCCCCTTGATGCCCTGGATCGTGTTGATGCGGCTATAGGGACGCGGCAGGTTACAGTCGTGCACCAGGTAGATTGTCAGCCCATTGTATGTTTTGATCAGCGTAACGTTCACGTCGCCCAGGGCATACTTTTGCCTGGCCTGCGGGCTGTCCGGCCCGAATCTCTTGGCACAATACTCGTTCAGCCCGCGCGACGGGCCGCTCATCGACACCAGGTAATCAAACCGGTCGCCCCGATTGATGTTCATGTACTGTGCGACCGGCCCCAGGCCATGAGTCGGATACAGGTTCGCATTCCGCTTGATCGAGTACGCTGTCCGCCACAGGGCCCCGCCGTGGCCGTTGAACTTGCTACCCCGCAGGTCGTGCAGGTACCCGCACTCGCCGTGCAGCAGCTCGCCGAACAATCCCTTGCGCACCATGTTCAGGACCATCAGCTCAGTCCGGCCGTAGCAGCAATTCTCCATCATCATGCAGTACTTGCCGGTCTTCTCCGAGGTCTCGACCAGTTCCCAGCATTCCTCGGTCGTGATCGCCGCGGGCACCTCGGTGGCCGCGTGCTTTCCCGCCTTCATCGCCGCGACGCACACCGGCGTGTGGAACTCCCACGGCGTGGCCGTGTACACCAGGTCGATATCCTCGCGGTCGCAGATCTTCAGGTAACCCCGCGGCCCCGCACAAACACCCTCCGGCTTGGGCTTGCCCGCCTCGACGCAGAGCTGCTGGGCGTTGGCAACGGCCTTCTCGCGGATGTCGCATACCACCCGGATCTCGGCCCCCTCGATCTTCAGCAGGTTCCCCACGTGACCGGTCCCCATGCCTCCAACACCGACGTAGGCGATCCGCACGACGTCCATCGGCCGGGCAACCGGCTCAGGCCCGAAACCCGCGCCCATGCCGCGCATCTCGGAGCAGCCGGCCAAGGCCGCGCCGCTCAGCGCGCCGGCCATTCCCGCGGAGGACTTCAGGAAATCCCGACGATTTAAGGGCCGACTCATCTCATTCGCATGATCGCTCATATTCACCAACCCGACTGAACAAAATCCAACGCCCGAAAGAGGCCGGCGCCCGCGCGCCGGCGGTTATCCCCAATCGGCCATGCCACCGCGCGAGCGTGTGACTATATGCGTTGAAACCATCACCCCGCAAACCTCTCCGTCACCATGGAGCCGCGAACCGCCACGAACATGCGTGACCTGCTACAAGAGGCGAGTTCAACCAGGCTGCTCATCCATGCCGGAACGCAGCCCGAGCGCCCGCAACAGCCCTTCCTTCAGCGTGTAAGCGACACCGGAACCGCTCGATGCCTCGCGCATCGAGGACCACAGCACCGCCAGCGGAATACCATTCCGTGACAACACCGCCGCCTGAGCCTCGCGGGCCGCGTACACCTCGATGCGGACGCCCTGCTCATCTTTCTGCGCGATGCCGGCCGCCTGCAGATCGACGGCCAGCAGCTTGGCCAGGCCGCTGGGCAGCTTGAACAACGGCATCTTCAGAAACGCCTGCTTGAGGGCCGCGCGATCCTGGTCGGGGTACGACTTCCCCATCGTTCGCCAGCGGTAACGCGACCACAACCTGAGATCGTCGGCCAGATCCACCCGCAAGGGTATCTTCGTCCCCCCGCTGCCCCGGCCGGTCATCCCGAGCCGCAGGTAAGACCGCGAACGTTTCAGATGGAGCGATCCCATCCGCAGGGCCACTAATTCGCTGCGTCGCAGGCCGACCAGCCCAAGCACCTTGTAGATCAGCGCGCGTTGCCACCCCTGTCGCTGAAGCCGGGCAATCTGCACGGGGTTCGCGCTGAGTTGCTGACGTCCCCGGGAAACCAGCCCTTCCAGGGTCTGGATCGTCACCGGCACGAAACGCCCGGCCACCCCCACTGCGCCCGGGGCGACGGCATCATCCGGCGCCCGGCCGTACTCGGCCAGCGGCCGCCACAACGCGATCTTGAGCAGCCGGGTCAGCTCTTCCTCGGTCAGCGGGCGCGCATCGGATACAACCGGTCCTGACTCCCCAAGGAGCGATATACCTCTTAATGGGTTTTCCGCAAGCCGGCGTCCCCGAATACACCACTCGACAAAGTCCGTCAGGTGGCCAAGGTGGGCGTTGCATGCCCCGGCCGACATCCCGTCCGCCTGCCGATCCAGCGCCCACCGCTGAACGGAAATGGATTCAACATCCGTCAGCCGCACAAAACCGCACTGCCGGGCAAGCCGCCGAACCTGCCGCTCGATGTCCGCCAGCCGGGCCGTGGGCGCGCCCCGACCCTTCAGATCCTGGAGGTACTCGCGAAAATGATCCCGGAAAGCGATCGGCCGGCGCTCGCCGCCCGCGGCCGCAGGTTTCGGGCAAGACGCCGCCGCCTGGGACACGAGTTGCTCGAGCAACTGGCGGGCCTGCCGCTCATCCCGACAGTCGGTCGAGGCTGTCCGGACCACGCCCTCCGCGTCCCGGTACCGCACAACATAACGGTCGGATTCCAGGGCAATCCGCTGTTGACCGGCGTAAGGCCCCTTGTCGGGCACGACCACCGGGGCGGTCCGCAGTCTCCCCCGACCGTCGCGCCAGCGGGCGTGCGGCCGACCGTCCTGCTCGAACAGCTCGGCCTCGGCCGGCATCGGCCGCGTCACCGTCGGTTTGTACACAGTCGGCAAAGAGGGTCGCAACTCTTTTTCGCGCAGGTTCATTGGCTCTTCCGCGCTTTGCAACCCCTTACGGGGTAAAACGCGCGAATTCACTCAAACAATGACATACTTCTTGATAAAGGTGTCACTTTTCGCCTGCCTGCGCAGACAAAGGGTCTTCCGGGCCCATTCCCGGAAAAACTACCCGGTTTCCCGCTTTTTCGCCCCGTGAACGGAAATCCAACGTACCCCCGCCCGACCCGGCCGTCAACAAAAAAGCGTTTGGAATCAGACATCGGGCGGCCGCTGAGGGCTGCCTATGGATTCCCGCAGTTCAGCCCCGGCGGGACATTCTCACCGCTGTAGCAGCGCTGAAAAATGCCGAAATCGGTGTCGTTGCCTGGACAACACACTTATCCTATGACCTTACAGGCAATAAGGTGAAGAGAAAAACCGGTATCAGTGATGATTGGTTTTGTATTTGTCTCCGGCGTCGCTGCCCCCCACGGCGGCCCGATAAGGCGGCCCCCCCCTCACCCCGCCGCCAGCGTCACGACAGTTCACAGTATCGCTGCCAAAGGCCGCCCCGCAGGCCGGCGGCAACTGCGACCGCGATTGCCCAGCGTACCGCAAACCAAGGAAAAGCCCCCGGCAGGCCTGCCGGGGGCTTTGGGTTTTCACGCAGCGCGATCGTCGCCGGCCCGGTCACATCTTGGCGTCAACCGGGATGCGCATCGAGTAGAACGACCGGTAGACGAAGATCAGGGCGATCAGCAGCAACACGCCGCCGATGACGAACGGGGCGGGCGACTCGGGGTGTTCTTTCTGCATGGTCGCCGCGATCTCGACGGCCAGCAGGCCGAACAGGGTGGTAAACTTGATAACCGGATTGAGGGCCACCGAGGAGGTGTCCTTGAACGGGTCGCCGACGGTGTCGCAGACGACCGTGGCCTCGTGCAGCGGGGTGTTCTTGGCCCGCATGTCGACCTCGACGATCTTCTTGGCGTTGTCCCACGCCCCACCGGCGTTGGCCATGAAGATGGCCTGGAACAACCCGAAGAACGCAATGCTCATGAGGTAGGCGATGAACAGGTACGAGTCGATGAAGGGCAGGCCGAGGGCCAGACAGAACAGCACGACGAAGATGTTGAGCATGCCGCGCTGGGCGTAGACCGTGCAGATCCGCACGACCTCCTTGCTGTCCCTGATCGAGGCGGTGGCCGCATCCAGCTTGATGTTCTCCTTGATGTACTTGACCGTGCGGTAGGCACCGGTCACCACCGCCTGGGTGGACGCGCCGGTGAACCAGTAGATCACCGCGCCGCCGGCGATGAGCCCGAAAACGATCTGCGGCTTGACCAGGCTCAGGTGCTCGATCACGTTGCCGAACATGTGGTCCAGCAGGAGGATGATGCCGAACACCATCGTGGTCGCCCCGACGACGGCCGTGCCGATCAGCACCGGCTTGGCGGTGGCCTTGAAGGTGTTGCCCGCGCCGTCGTTGCGTTCCAGGAAGTGCTTGGCGTTGTCCATGTCCGGCTCGAAGCCGAACCGGCTCTTGATGTCGGCCTTGATGTTGGGCTGGGCCTCGATCCGGCTCAGCTCGTAGACCGACTGGGCGTTGTCGGAGACCGGCCCGAAGCAGTCGACGGCGATGGTCACCGGGCCCATGCCCAGGAAACCGAAGGCCACCAGACCGAACGCGAAGATCGGGGCGGCGAAGGGCAAGTTGGCCGGCATCAGTCTCATGACTGCGTCGTTGGTCGACAGGCCGTAGGCGATGACCATCAGGGCGAGCATCAGCAACCCCTGCCAGAAGGCCGAGAAGTTGCCGGCCACGAAGCCCGACAGGATGCCCAGGGACGCTCCGCCCTGTTCGGACGAGGTCACGACTTCCTTCACATGCCGCGAGTTGGTGCTGGTGAATATCTTGGTAAACTCGGGGATGAGGGCGCCGGCGCTGGTTCCGCAACTGATGATCGTCGCCAGGACCCACCACAGCGAGCCGAACTTGCCCTCGCCCTCGCCGGGCGGCAGCATCAGGAAGCTGGCCACGTAGGTCACGCCGACGGACACGATCGAGGTGATCCAGACCAGGTGAGTCAGCGGTTTTTCAGGGTCGAAGTCTTTCTTGCCAGTGTAGGCCGCCTTGGTGTAGGCGTCGTTGATGAAGTACGAGACAAGCGAGGTGAGGATCATCAGGATACGCATCACGAAGATCCAGATGATGAGCGTGCCGCAGACGGCCTGCTGCTCGGGGGCGGCCATGGCCAGGGCCAGGAACGCGACCAGGGCCACGCCGGTCACGCCGTAGGTCTCGAAGCCGTCCGCCGTCGGCCCCACGCTGTCGCCGGCGTTGTCGCCGGTGCAGTCGGCGATCACGCCCGGGTTCTTGGGATCGTCCTCGGGGAGATGGAAGACGATCTTCATCAGGTCCGATCCGATGTCGGCGATTTTGGTGAAGATACCGCCCGCGATACGCAGGGCTGAGGCCCCGAGCGACTCGCCGATGGCAAAGCCGATGAAGCAGGGCCCCACGATCTCCTTGGGCAGGAAGGAAAGGATGCAGATCATGAAGAACAGCTCGACGCTGACCAGGAGCAGGCCGACGCTCATGCCCGACTTCATCGGGATCAGCAGTGATTCCAGCGGCGTGCCCCGCAGCGAGGCGAACGCCGACCGCGAGTTGGCCCGGGTGTTGATCAGGATACCGAACCATGCGACGCCATAGGACCCCAGGATGCCCAGGATCGAACTGCCCAGAATCCATGCCAGCTTGGGCGCGGTGCCAATGTGATGCACCGCCGCCTGGGCCTGGCCGGCCACCTCGGCCCCCGCCTGGAGGACACCGAAGTAGTAGACCATGCACGCGCCGATGATGACCCACAGCAGGACCAGGAACTTGCCCTGCTGGATCAGGTAGGTCTTACAGGTCTCCCAGATCATGTCCGAGACGTCGGTCATACACTTGTGGGCCGGCAGATTCCTGATCTGGTTGTACTGGATCAGGCCGAAGACGAGACCGATAAGGCAGATCACGAGGCCGGCGTACATCAGACTGAGGCCGCTGATCCCGCCGAAATATACCTGGGTCAGGTCCGGCAGTTTGATGTCCGCCTCGCCGGCCAGCGCCGGGACCGCCAGAAAGGCCAGGGCCACGGCCGCCATGAATACCCGCCCCCCGAAGATGCTCTCCGTTTGCGTGCTTCGCATACCTGGTTCTCCCTTTCCCAATGAAGGCTCAATGAAAGCTGTCTGGCCCGGGGCCTGTTACCCCGAGCAACTTGCGCTCGTGATATTGGTGTCTGCTCCCGGCCCTGAGCGGGATTCTCCGCTCGCTGGGGTGAACCGTCCGCTCCGACTCGTTCACGGAAGAGAATCGGTCTCGTATGACATCACGCGAGAGCGATTCGTCCCGGGATGAGCCGCTCCACCGGCCCCGCGCCAGTCGGCCGGTCGATCAGCAGGCGGTGAGTCTCCTGTAATCAGCCCCGGGAGCCGTGCGTTCATCAACGCTGGACGCCGTCGGCCCGGGGATCGCCGTGTGTGTCCTTTATCTTCTCCGCAGTCCGCCCCATGGCAGATTACGGCTGGCGATTGTGCTTTTCTTCTGAACGATGGCGGCGGAAAGGCCGCGGACGATCAGCGACTGCGGTTGGGGCCGGGGCCGGGGCCGGGGCCGGGGCCGCCCATCCCGGGCCTGATCTCCCGCTTCTGCGACTTCCGCAGACGACGACGACGACGCTCGCTGGGCTTCTCATAGTAGGCGGTACGCTTGATCTCCTTGGTCAATCCCTCTTTCTCGCACATCTTCTTGAAGCGGCGAAGCATCTGGTCGAGGGATTCATTGCCCCGGGCTTTCACCTTGATCATGCCAGCGAACATCCTTTCCATTACGCAAGAGCTTGCCAGTGAGTTTGTTCCTTGACCTAGTGCCGCTAGTATAATCGGCTTGTCCTCAAGTGTAAACGGGCCGGCATATGAGGCTTCCTGGCAGGGCACCGGCTGTCGGGCGTCATGGTCGCGGCGGCCCTTGCGTTTCGTAACGCTTTTCTTATAAAGGCTTTACGGTTCATAATCTTCGCCGGGGGCCGGGGAAGGCAGGAGGTCGGCGTCATGATGCGGATATTCGCGCTCGTCATGCTGGTGGGAGGGTGGATGGTATCCGCGGCCGCGGCACAGCAGCCGGCCGACGGGGAGGAGAGTCGCCGGGTGGTGGTGATCGGGCGGGCCGCGGGAACGAATCTCGTGGCGGAGGAAGAAGCGACGCTCGACGCTCTGCGCGAGGCGGTGCGGCAGGTGTGCGGCTCGTTCATCAATGCCCAGAGCGAGACGGAGAACTACGAACTGGTTCGCGACAAGGTCCTCGAGCAGCCGGTGGGCTTCGCCCAGAAGCTGAAGGTCCTCAAGGGGCCGGAGATCGTTGCCGGCGAGATCACGCAGCTCCAGATAGAGGTGGAGGTGTTCCCGGTCCGTTTCCAGCGGCGCTGGGCGGAGTTCGCCCACATCAAGCAGCGCGAGGGCAATCCCCGCTGCGTGGTGGCCATCATCGAGGACGACGATATCACCGACACGCGCCCGCCGCATGCCGGCGGGCCGGTCCAGGCCGCGATCGAGGACTTCTTTCTCGGCAAGGACGTCCAACTTATGGATAAACAGGTGTCCGACGCGGTGCGCAAGCGGGACCTCGATCTGGCCGCCATCAACGGTGACCAGGACAAGCTGGCCGCCCTGGGGCAGGCGTTCCGGGCCGACGTGGTCCTGTTTGGCCGAGCAGAGGGCAAGCCCGGCCAGTCCATTCGGCTCGGCGAGCACACCTTCCCGCGCTGGGAACTCATGCTGACGGTCAAGGCGGTCCAGACGGACTCGGCGGCCATCCTCATGTCGCGAACGTACATTCCCACCCGGCCGGCCACGGGCAATGGCCGCGAGCAGCTCGTCGCCCTGGCCCGGGAGTCCGCCCCGAAAGTCCTGGCCGACGTGGGCGAAGCCTGGCGCAAACGGGCAACCGTCGGCAAGACCGTCCAGCTTGTCCTTCAGCCCTGCTCCCGGCAGCGGTTCAAGGCCATCCAGACGGAGATGATTCAGCTCAAGGGCATCACCGGCGGGGCCGACGGGTTCAAGCTGCGTGAGTTGACCAACGAGGTCGCCCAGGTGGACGTGGAATGGAAGTATGACCTCGATCAGTTGGCCGACCGGATCGAGCAGCTCAGGGTGATCGACGACGG
>DATIKE010000525.1:0-27728 GCA_035477895.1 Phycisphaerae bacterium | reverse complement strand
GCCACGTTACACCTCGCCAGGACAGGGTAAGTACTCTGTAATGATGCTACAGTCTCTTAAAAACTGATCTCTCGTCGTGCTCAAAAACCGCTCTGACCTTCCCTTCCGGCGATGGGACACCCAACTTTTCAATCGCAGTCTTCAAAGGAGCAAGATCGTTTCGGACGATCAGGGGGCCAATCAGATTAAATGCCATCGCCTGACTGCTTAGCCCGTGATGAAGATATTTGTGCAGAGGGAATGAATCTTCGCCGAGGTGTCTCTCCTGTGCTCGGCGAATGTAATCCGCGACATCTTCACAGATAAGATTCTTGAGCCCGCAGCAGTAACTGCACTGCGAGCCGTCCGGGTGGGCCTTGGCCACCACGTATCCGCGGTGCCACATGTCCTGGGTCACCCCGTTGTAGATGTCGTACTCCGGCTCCTTGAAATCAGCGTGGTAGGGGTACGAGCCGTCCAGCGGATAGGCGTCCACCACCCGCAGCACGTATGGGTTGAGCGAGCCTGCCGCGTCGTCTTCCACCGGGCCGCCCGCCGCAAGCTTCTTATCCACCGGCGAAAAACCGTGGCGATCCAGCGGATACGCCCTCGGCCCCCCACGGGTCCATTTCTTCGTGGCTCCGCTCATCCCGTCGAGCCGGCTCGTCGCCGCTGATTCCATTGCCGGCTGCTGACAACCAACCGCGACCGTCAGCACCACCCCTATGCCGACCGAGTACCGCCGCATTACTTCCAGAACCCTCCCGCGTCAGGGTTTCACTTGCCTGGTGGACGGCGGCGGGGACGGCATCACCCCTGATCGCCACCGGGCCAGCTCGCCGCGGAGCGCCGCAGTCTTCTCCGGCAATCGCCCCGCCAGGTTGACGGTTGGACCATCCGGCCCAGTCGCTGTTATCGACCGCCGAACAAACGCCCGGATTCATTGAGCAACCATCCTATCGCCTCGTGTGGGAAGGCACGATCAAAGGCCCCCCGGACCATCTACCCCGTATGCCTCACAGCAGCACGTCAGGTAAGACCTCGGTCGCAAAGTCCCCCGATCCACGGCTCGCCACGGCCGGCACTTTCCGCCGAGCTGCACGGCCGCCCCCCTCCGCCCGCCGCCGACTCCTGCGTACCGCCGTGGCCTTTACGTCCGCCCGCCCGGAGTGTACCCGGCCATCGGGAGGCCCTCGCCATCCAACCTTCATATCCTCGCGCGTCGCCGCCGCTTCTTGTTGGCCAAAAACCTGCACTACACCTTCCAGCCAAGCCCTCAGGGCTGGTCCGTCAAGATGGTACCAGAGCCAACGCCCCTCCCGCCGCACGGATACCAATCCCGCCGCCTTCAGCCAGCGAAGATGGAACGACATCGCGTTCGCTGCCAGCCCCGCCACCCGAGCCAACTCTCCCGCTCGCAACGGCCCGCGACATAAGGCCGCCAGTACGCCCCGCCGATGCTCATCCGCCAAAGCTCGAAAAGCCAGATCGACTCTGTCAGCCATGATTCGTTTCCACTGGCCCCGCCGCCCACCCGGAAGCCGGACAAGCGACCGGACAATAATTCAATAATCGTACGATTATTGAATTATGGCCCCGCCCGCCGTTCCAGTCAAGCCCCGGGGGCGTACCCCGGAACAAACCGGGTCCGTGACAATCCTGTTCGGCACGGCAAATGATAGGGCCGATTCGCCGTCAACTGCACCCTGTGGGTGGCGACTTGTCGTTGGATTCCGGCAAAGACGTTGAGGCTGCCGAGATAATTGCGCGCAGCATCAACGCCAGGCCGCTCGGGGTGGAACGGCCGGTTAGGATGGGGAAGCCGGTTTTTCGATATGGACCAGCAACTCCCTTGTCCCGGCGACAGCCATGCAGCTTCTCCAGCACCGGCATCAGCAACTTGAAGTGCTTGAAGCCGTGGAGATCCTTCTCCTCGATCTTGGGTTTTGGCGTCCTTGCCATGCTATGACAAGTATGCGCTATAAAAAGCACCATACGCCAGTGATTCGGCATGACGCAGTAGGCGCACGCGCGAAAAAGAGCTGCGCCTCTTTTTACACCCTTCATCCGCCGCCGGGCAGAGGCTGCTGGACTTGGTTCCGCGTCAGCGTGATAGACAAGTTCAGTTCCTCGCCCGTCGGGACAGCCTCCACGCCGCTGGACAGTTCCGCGAAGTACTGCCGGTCGCCGCGGGCCTGGAAGGATACCATCGCCTGGCCCTTCCTCACCAGAGCGTTGTTCGTCGCAACCAGGTTGCCCTGATCGTCAAAGACCTGGAGGATGAAGCCGTCCGGCAGGCCGGCAATCTCCAGCAGCACGTTGCCCTGATCGAGAACATCCACAAACCCACAGGACAGGCACGGGGGCGGAATCGGCCAGCGCCAGAAGGGTTTCCTCGCGTAGAGAAACTTCAGCCGTTTCAGCAGGTCTCCATACAGGCACACGAAGCCCGTCGGGTTGATCTCGCAGGGGGTGCACCGCGAGCTGAGGCGGTGGAACAATTCGTCGTTGCAGACCGCACAGAACGCGGATCCGTCCAGCATGTGGCAGTGGGCCTGCGGGCGATAGATGCCATAGCGGTGATAGCCTCCGCCTTCCCATATGCCCACGACGCCGGCCGGGCTGTCAACCGTGGTCGGGAGCGGTGTGGCGGGATCCATGAAGCTGTTCCACTTGATCGCCGCGAACGCCGTCTGCTTGGTGAGATTGACCTTCGTCGGCTCCGCGCCGGTGTAGGTCAGATTGCTGTCCGATCCATCGCAAACGTAGCAGGTGTATTCGTCGGCCAAGGCGCCAAGCTTGTGGCCCAGTTCGTGGGTGATGATGCCCGCGAAACCGGAAGAGATCGACGAGAACACGAGGGATCCGGCGCAGCCGCCCCACTGCGTGTCGTTGCACAACACGAACACCGCGTCGTAATCAGGCGCATGGCCGGCCGCCTCGAAGCACTTCGCAGGCGTATCGCTGGTGATACATCGCTCCGCCTCCCCGACGGCGGTATTGCCGTAGCGGCAGCCGAGTTCTGTGTCGCGAAAGATGCTCTCCATGGGATGATCGATACCAGACTCGGTGGAGATGACGTTCACGCGCCAGATATTGAAGCCGCACATCCGGTCGCCGTAGGGCGCCCGCGCCTGCAAAGCGGCGACCGCGTCGTTGACGGCATTGTTAAACGTGTTTTGCTGGGAGGCGGTGAATCCGTCACCGATGAAAACGATGTCGTACTTTGCGGCGGTCGTGCCGTGGACGAGCACGCCGGTGTAGTAGTGACCGTCGGGCTGCAGTTCGACGTTGACTGCGCCGCCGGCAACCGTGTTGGTCGCGAGAATAAGCATTGCGATTATTGTTCCTGGTTTCATGACGTCAGCCTCCCACGCTGATTTCGTTAAGGAAAACGCGACCGGCCCGTCCTGCGGCCGTCCCCAGATCGAGGTCGGCCGAGGCGTCATGGAACCGCACCTTGGTCGCGCCGTTCAGGTTCGGGATCTTCAGGGCAAAGGCCGCTGAAGGACTGACCGCGACGTGTCGCAGAACGAATTTGCCCTGGTCGAGCGGTTCGAAGACCTCGGCGCGGCCCAGGGTGGGATGAATCACCTCGCCTGTGAAGATAATACGTCCCTGGCTGTCGAGCACGTCGTAAGACAGCCGTCGGCCGCTTTCCCGGGCGTTTTCGCTGAAACCGCCGGTTGCCGGCTGGGCGGAGACCAGGTTGACCTGGTTGCTGCCGAACGACAGGATCAGCCTTGTTACCGGCGCGGACAGAACGGTCAACGGGCCGGGCGCGCCCGGCGTCTTGCCCGCCTCGACAACCCGCACCTGGGCGGCGCCGGGCGACAGGTTCGGGACAATGACGACCGCCTGGGTCGGGTCGGCGACGGACTGGATCGTCGCGGCCTGACCGCCGATGGTGATGCTCGGCGTGGTTGCGCCCTGAAACACCGCCTTGTCCGCCGTGACCGTGACCATCGATCCGGGGCTTACCTCGGAAGGATTGACGGCCGTCACGCCGGCTGAGGGCTCGGGCGGAGGCGGAGGGAGGCAGCCGAAGGGAAGGCAGGCCGTCCCGATCAGCAGGATGACCCGCCACCGTTGTCTCGTGGGGGCGAGCATGTCGAACCTCCTTATGCCGGTTGACGCCAGGGTGCGGGCAACGATCACCCGCGGTGTGGTCATGTAACGACGAGGCACGTGGGAATCGACGGGGCCGCCCGTTGCAGCGGCCCCCATCGTCCGCATGCGACAATCACCAAGCCCGGTCCGATCTGGATGAGAAACGCGCGGAAGCGTTCGCGAGCACGAAATGCACAAGGTGGCCGCGACGTGCCATCGTGACGGTTCATAGTAGCCATATCCCCGGACATGGCAAACATTGTTCCAGACCTCCTCGGCAATCATGTTCTGGCCGTCGCAATTCCATTTCAGTCCGCCCGGTTTTCGGACGATAGAAAGCGTGGACGGGAGCTCGCCACCCCCGGTCCCGAGAGGAGGAACGCGATGCAGGAGCGACTTGCCCACAGCCGTCGGGCGTTTCATGTCGGTCTGGTGCTCATGCTCGCCCCGGGCATTCTTTCCGCGGCGGTCGGCCACGGCTGGGGCTTGGGCGCGGTGATCGCCATCCTGACCGGCGGCCTCGTGACGCTGGCCGCCCGGTTCTGGCATCAACGCCTGCTCCGCAGGGCCCGCGATCTGGGGATCGGCTTCGGCCATCCGGCCCGTTGACCGACCCACAACGGTTCTGTTTCTCCCTGCACGGCCAATGCGGACTTCTCCGTCTACAACCGCGCGGCGTTCGCCGTCCGGTCCGGTCCGGGTGACAGGTTGTTCCTTCGCCGCAGGCGAAGGGTTGACCTGCCTTCTTCGGACGGCAGGGGAATTGCTGAACCGAGATTCCCTGCCTGCCTGTGCGTGTCCGCACGCAGACAGGCCGCAGGCAGGGATTCTCGTTCGAGCCGGCTATCACGTGCCTTGACCTCTGCCTGATATAATGCCCTCATGCCGCTGAACTTGACCCCCGACTACCTGGAGGCGGATCGGAAGTATCGCCAGGCCCGCACGCGCGAGGAAAAGCTCGCGGCCCTGGAGCAGATGCTCAGGGTCATCCCCAAGCACAAGGGGTCCGAGAAAAAGCAGGCCGACCTCAAGAGCAAGATAAGCGAACTCCGCCATGCAACCCCGACCGGAAAAAGCAAAAGCGCGACCGTCGATCCGTATCACGTGCCGTCGCAGGGTGGCGGCCAGGCGCTGCTTTTCGGCCTGCCCAACAGCGGCAAGTCGTCGATCCTCGGGCGGCTCTCCAAAGCCCCGGTGAAGATCACCGACTTCCCCTTCGGCACCCAGTTGCCGGTCCCCGGCATGGTTTATCACGAGGACGTGCCCATTCAGATGGTCGACCTGCCCCCCGTGATGCCCGAGCACGTCCCGCCCGGCATGGTCAACGCTCTGCGGAGCACCGAGGTGATCCTGCTGGTCGTCGACCTGAGCGCCGGCAGCGTGCTGGAGGACACCGAATCGCTGCTGGCCATTCTGGAACAGCGGAACATCACTTTCGAGGCCGCCGAGCAGGACGACACCGGTCAGATCATGCAGGTCTGGCCCAGGGGCCTCATCGTCGGCACGAAGATCGACGTGCCCGGCGCATCGGACAACCTTGAGGTTCTGCGCGAGCTCAGGCCGGCCGAGCCGCCCATCTTTCCGGTCTCCGGCCGGACCGGCGAGGGTCTGCCCGAACTGACGAAGCGCCTGTTCGAGATGCTGCACGTGATCCGCGTGTACTCGAAGCTGCCGGGCAAGCCGCCGGACAAGGAGAAGCCGTTTGTGTTGCCGGCCGGCTCGACTGTCGGCGAGCTCGCGCGCCAGATTCACAAGGACATCGCCGATCACCTCAAGTATGCCCGCCTCTGGGGTCCCGGCATCTTCGACGGCCAGCAGGTCCACGCCGCCCACCCCCTCGCCGACCGCTACATCGTCGAACTGCACGCGTAGCTCCGCGACCTCTTATGGAATCATGAGCCAGGTTGCATCGGAGGGATATCATCAATGAGAAGAGCCCGGAGGCGCGTACCTCCGGGCTTGCGCGACTGGATCGGTATTCCCGCCGGTGCGGCCGGGCCTTATTCCGCGGTCATCTTCGGGTTTTCGACCGTGGCCGGCTTCGTCGATGGGCCGGCTGTGGTGCCCATGTTCGCATCCTTGGGCAACTCGATGGTCAGGCCGGGCGGCACCAGCATCGGGTTGTGCGGCACGCGCTCCTTGTTCAACTCATACAGTTCCGTCCACCGTCGGCCGTCGCTGAGGAACCGCTGGGCGATGGTGTACCATCCTTCGCCTGCCTTGACCGTGTATGCCCGGTCCGTGGGCACGGGCAGCGGCTTGGTCGAGCGCGTGATCGGCGTGGCCGTGGGTATGGCCGGGCCGCCCGGCGGCGTCGGGCTGGCTGTGGCCGCCATCGTCGGCGCGGCGCTGTCCGGCGCCGGCGGAATGGTCAGTTTCATGCCGACACGCATCTTCCTGGGCTCAATGTCCGGGTTGGCCTTGGTGATCAGGTTGGCGTGCCTGGCGTGGCCGAAGTACTTCACCGCCAGCGAGGTGAACGTCTCGCCCGCCTGCACTACGTGCGTCCTGGGCTGCTCGGCCGGCTTGTGGGTCAATGCTCCCGCGGTTCGCGCACTGTCGGCCGGCTTGTTGTCGCCGGCCAGCGTGATCTCGCCGCTGCCGGGGGTGACGCGGGCGCCCATGCCCGGCCGCGGGCTCTCGGTGCCGATCGCCGGCGCGAGCGTCGGGCGCGGGTCTTCGCCGACGCGGGCCGCCGGCTGTGTGGTCCCCGCGAGACCGGTCGGGCTTGTCGGTGCCGCCACGGGCCGGTTGGCCATCGTTCCGCCGACGCCCATGGGCGCGTCCGTGCCCGTCGGGTCCCTGCGGCTGGCGGCGGCCAGCGGGCCATAAGTTCTATTTCCTTCTGAAGCGTTCTTGTCCGGCGATGGCCGCGGCTGGGCCCCGTCCGGCTTCCGCCGCGAATCGCGGGCGGCGGTCGCGCCCGGCTTGTCCGTGGCGGCGTCCTTGACCGCCACGGGCTGCTCGGTTGTGGTTGGGCCGCCGGTGATGCGGTCCTTGAACACGTACCACGCGCCCAGTCCCAGGAAGACGACAGCCACGAGGATCGCCAGTTTGGTATCGCGTCGCATGATAGGATCCCTCAGTTCGAGACGGGCGGTGCGGCACCGTCCTTGCGCCTGACGACGACCTTCCAGGTCGCGTTCGACACGCCGTGCTCTGCGAAATCCCCGGATATGCCGCGCGCTTCAATCCGGGGAATCCGAACTAAAGGTCACTATATCGGAAATCCGTCACCGGTCAAGAAAAAACACGACAAATGAGGCTTCCGCGCACAGTTCGTGAGACCGCCGGGGGCACCGCACGCGGGAGTTCGTTTTTCACAGGCAGCCGCAGGTTCCTGTCCTCACTCGCGGCGGGGGTCAGGCGCGTCGGCTCCCTGTAAACGTCTGTCCATCAAAGAACGCGTCCGAACAGGTCTACCGGTAGCCCATCCCGACCCGGTGGGAGGAGAACCGCCGATACGTGCCGTTCCACGGACTTCGCCCGGGTCCCTGGTAGTCGATAAAACGCTCGTGGTAGTAGATGGCCTCGCCCGGCGCATAATAGGCATTGCCCGACGGCCAATCACTCCGCCAGTTGAAGTCGGTCGCCGAGTACCACCCTGGCCGGCGATCGAACAACAATGCCTGCGGGTGGCCGGCCTGCAGGGTGGGGGCCGGCAGAACCTCGACCACCGGTTTTTCCTCGCCTGTGCCGGCACATCGGCCGCAGCGATGGGCGTCGTTCTGACTGCAACCTGCCAGCCCGACCAACAGGAACACCCCGACTGTCCACCTGCCTGGCATCATTTCTTTCCCTCCGCGCGGACCGATCCGCTGCATGTATCGGGGGCACCTGATGTGCCAGCGGATTCGGACACGCCTGGAACAGTCAAGCTATTCCATAAAGTGTTTCTAAAACAAGAGTTACGGGGATAGTGGGGCTTGTATGCCGACTGTAGGGTCTGGAGGGGCTGTGAGGGGCCCCGGCGACCTCGAAGCGGTCCAGCCCGGGACCTTGTCGGGGGGGATGCGGTAACTTCTTATCATATAGATGGTTATGTTTATTCATGGGTGCGGGGTATTTGAATCTACAGCGGCCGAAGCTCGCGAAGCGGAACCTCGACCTCCATAACCCCGACGTTGACGACGGCCAGTTGCTTGTGCAGGAGCACGCGGACGATCTGGCCGGGGCGGTCGAAGCGTTGGACGTGGACCTTGTCGCCGGGGCGCAAGGCCGAGATGGTCTGGACCCAGCGGTCGAAGGCCTGTTGGCGTTCGGCCAACTCAACTTGCTGACGTTCGAGTTGTTTGCGAGCTTCCTCGGCCGCCTGCCGGGCGGTGTCGGCCTCGGTTCGGGCGGCCTCGGCCTGACGACGGGACACCAGCGTGCCGCGGATGGCCCGGGCGAGTTGTTCGTGGGACTCGCTGAGCCGGCTTCGGGCGGCCTGCACCAGGTTGGCCGGCAGGCCGAGGCGGGCGGCGATGTGGATGGCATTGCTGTTGCCGGGCTCGCCGATCCGCAGGTGGTACGTTGGCTGGAGCGTCTCGACGTCGAAGTCGACGCTGGCGTTCTGAGCGCGGGGGTGGGAATAGGCGATTGTCTTCAGCACACCCAGGTGAGTGGTAACGAGGGAAGGGCAGCGGCGATCGAGCAGTTCCTGAACGATGGCCTGGCCGAGCGCGGCGCCTTCGTCCGGGTCGGTGCCGGCCCCGAGTTCGTCGATGAGGACGAGCGTGTCGGGGCGGGCTTGATCCAGGATTGTCAGCAGCCGCTTCATGTGTGCGCTGAAAGTGCTGAGCGACTGCTGGAGGCTCTGCTCGTCGCCGATGTCGAGCAGGATGTCCTGGTAGATGGGGACCTGGCTGCCGAGGGCGGCCGCGACAGGCAGGCCTGCGGCGGCCATCGCGCAGACCAGGGCGGCCGTCTTGAGCGCGACCGTCTTGCCGCCGGTGTTCGGGCCGGTGATCACGAGCACATCGAAATCCTCGCCAAGCCGCAGACTTACGGGCACGACATCCCTGGCCGGCTCGCCCGCCGGGGCGGTCCGGCGGTGCAACTCAACGAGCAGGAGGTGCCGGGCCTGGTGGAGTCGCAGTTGGCCGTCGGCGGCGATTTTCGGGCAGGTGAGCTGATAGGCCTTGGCAAACCGGGCCTTGGCGGTCACGAGGTCCAGGACGGCCAACGCTTCGAGCGTGTTGAGGATTTCGCCCTGGTTGAGCTGGATCTGGTGGGTGAGGTGCCACAGGAGGCGGTTGATCTCGGCGGTTTCCTCGCTCTTGAGGGCGATGATGCGGTTGTTGAGTTCAACGGCCTCGGCCGGCTCGACGAACAGGGTGGCCCCCGAATCGGAACTGCGGTGCACGATGCCGGGGACCCGGCCGCGGTAATCGGCGGACAGCGGCAGCACGAGCCGGTCCTCGTGGAACGTGGCCTGCGGGTACCTGAGCCAGCGGGTGATGTGGCGGTCGCGGAGCAGCCGGTCGACGACCTGCCCGACCTTGATCCGGTCGCCCGCGATCGCGATGCGAATCCGGTGGAGCTTCGCGCTGGCATCGTCGCGGATCTGGCCCTTGAGGTCTACGATGCGGTGGATGGTTTCACCGAGGATGCTGAAATCGCCGACGCGGGCGCAGATCTCCTGCAGGTGCGGCGCGCCGGGGCCGAGTTGGGCGGACCATTTCACGACTTGGGCGGTTGCGTCAAAGGTCTCGGCCAGGACGGCGAATTCCTCAGGCTCCAGGCAGTGGGGGGGGACGGCGGCCCGGACGGCGGCCCGGATGTCGTGTACGCCTGCAAACGGCGGCAGGCCGATGCTGGCGTCGGCCTCCAGGAGTTCCTCAAGCTGCCCGAGCCAGGTGGCGACCAGTTCGACTCGATGGACGGGTTTGAGTTTCAAGGCCATCGAGCGTCCCAGCGCGCAGCTCGCGTGGGCGGCCAATAGCTGCCGCACGCAGTCGAACTCGATCACCTGGAGCGTGTGATGATCCACGATGGCCATTGTAGAGGAGCGCCGGTTTCGCTGGAAATCACAGCATGGATATCAGCACTGGAAAACGAGGTCGTTCTGGTTCGGAAAAATGTCCCCCGCGACATGTGTGCCCTGGGCGAAACGATCATCCTTGCCGGTTCCCAAGGCAGATCTTGCGCGAAGTCGCGCGGTGGAGGAATTACCACATAAACATCTTCAGCCCCCTCCCGGCGAGCGTCGATATGTCTCGTGTTATCGGACAGAGGCGGTTGTCCGCGGGCGTGCGCGATTCGTGAGATACGCGTCCGGGCCGATTTTATAGGTCGAATGCCGCCTCGAACAAGCCGATACATCCTGCGGTCTCCACGGGGTGAGTGGAGAGGCTGCTGCGTCAGGGAGATTCAGGGCAACCATGGACAGAATCCGGGTCATGCGATCCGACGGCGGCTCGCCGCTGCGACTGACCGACGGGGCGGGTACGCATTTCGCCCCGTCGTTTTCCCGGGATGGGCGGTTTTTTTTCACGAGTCTGCAAAGCGGCACGGAGACGATCCGGTCGGTCCGGCCGCAGGGGGTTCCGATAATTCCCCAGCCGACGGCGGCGAAAGAAGGAGGCGGGCCGGAAAACCCGAAACCCGCGCCGGCAGTCTCGGTGGGAATAAATAGCGGGCGTTGAGGATGACCGAGAACGCGGTTTTCACGTTCAAGGTGGTCCTGGAAATGGACGAAGTTAGTCATGTCCCGGGTCCGCGAATGTTTCGGGCCGGGGATGGCCGGACGAAGAGGGAGCGGTTTATGTAACCGTTCAGGCCTTGTCCGGCTGCCAGGATGGTGCCGGGTCAGGATGATCGCGGTTCGATGGGAGATTGAGTTGGGCGCGGCCAAGCCGGGGATGGCGAGAGCCTCCGGTTACTGGGTAGTGGTGCTGTGCCTGCTGGCGGGGATGGGGTGTTCGCAATCGAAGAAGCCGCTGGGCGGCTGGGCGGCGATCACGCCGAACACGGCGATCGCGGTGGCCCCGGCCCTGAACTTCAGCGGGAGCGCCGACTTCGACCCGGTGAAGGTCGCGGACATTCTGGCCAGCGAGCTGTCGCAGGTGCCGGGAGTGGCCGTGATCGGTGTGAACCGCGTCCTGGCGATCCTGGCCGAACAGGGTACCGGGCGGATCGAGTCGCCGGAGCATGCTCTGGCGATCTGCGATCGGCTTGGGGCGGACGCGATCGTGGTGTTCGCGGTAACCGAGTACGACGCGCACACGCCGGTGGTCGGGATCGTGGCCCAGATGTACGGCCGGGAAACGGAGGAGCGTTCGTTCGACCCGGTGGCGACGTCGCAGGCGGCCCGGCCTTTTCCGGTCACGGGCGATCGGCAGTCGTCGCGGCCGTGGGCCCAGAGCCAGCGGACGTTCAACGCGCGGCACGACGTGGTTCAGGAAGCGGTCAAGGCGTACGCGGAATCACGGAACGCGACCGACGGGCCGTACGGCTGGAAGAGATACGTCGCCAGTCAGGAATGGTATCTGAGGTTCTGCTCTCACACGGTGTGCCGCGATCTGCTGGAGCAGTCAGGCCGGCTTCCGGTGAGCGCGGTGGCGGCCGGCGGGGAGTAGGGATCATGG
Source organism: Phycisphaerae bacterium (assembly GCA_035477895.1). Taxonomy (GTDB): domain Bacteria; phylum Planctomycetota; class Phycisphaerae; order UBA1845; family PWPN01; genus JAPKGY01. The sequence goes on along the minus strand of DATIKE010000525.1, from coordinate 16,068 downwards.
ATTGTGTTCGGCAACTGTCGCTGGTGAAAGGGGACAATCGGTACGTGTTCCGCTACCAGGCCGGCCAGGAGGCGGACATCATCGCCTCGTTTGCCCAGATGGCCGCCGACGCCGAGCATGATTTCGACTGGTTCGACGCCGCGGTCCTGAGTTACCAGATGGGCCGCAGGCTGGAGGTGGATCTGGAGCAGGTAACGCAATAAGTCGGCAAGCCCGCATGGAGGTGGGCCGGCCGTCTCGGGCCAGGTTGTATCAACAAAAGGTTCGCCGCCTACGTTGGTAGGATCATGAGTGCAAATACGTTGATCGAAGAGTTTCTGAACTATCTGCGTTTTGAACGGCACTTCTCGCCGCACACGGCCAAGTGCTACGCCGCAGACCTCCATCAGTTCTGCGAATACCTGCGTGACGGCGGGCCGATCCCGTCGTCGGCGGGCGGGGGTTACGAGGCGTACGCTTCGGACGCGGGAGGCGGCGGTGTCGCGACCGTCGTGGCCGCCCCGCCTCAGCAGCGGGCACAGGCCGCGCCGACCACGACCCGCGAGCAGTTGGCGACCCGCGAGCAGTTGGTCGCCATCGAGGCCGAGGACGTGCGCCGGTTCCTCGCGTTCCTGAAGGACCGCGCGTACTCCAAGAGCACGACCGCTCGGAAGCTGGCGACGCTGCGGAGCTTCTTCAAGTTCTGCCTGAAGCGCTCCTACGTTTCGAGCAACCCGCTTTCAACAATCAAGACGCCGAAGCAGGACAAGCGCCTACCGCGGTTCCTCGAAGAGGAAGAGGTCAGGAAACTGCTCGAGGCCCCGGACGTATCCACGTTGCTGGGTGCCCGCGATCGCGCGATGCTCGAGACGATGTACTCGACCGGCGTGCGGGTCAGCGAACTGGTGGACCTGAACCTGGCGGACATCGACTTCGTGGGCGAGGCCATGCACGTCCGCGGCAAGGGCAAGAAGGCCCGGGTGACGCCGATCGCGCCGACGGCCCTGGCCTGGATCCGGCGATACATGGAAATGCGCCGGGCGGACTCACGGGCGGCGGCCTGGGACCAGCAGGCGGTGTTCGTGAACAAGCACGGGCAGCGGCTCAGCACGCGAAGCGTCCGCCGCAAGCTCGACAAGTATCTGGCTCAGGTGGGGTTGGACCCGGCGATCAGCCCGCACACCCTGCGGCACAGCTTCGCGACCCACATGCTCAATCGCGGCGCGGACCTGCGGGCCGTCCAGGAACTGCTGGGCCACCAGTCGCTTTCGACCACCCAGATCTATACCCACGTGACCACCGCCCGCATGAAGCAGGCTTACGACCAGGCGCACCCCCGCGCCTGATGACTCGCCGAACCGATCCCGTTGACGCGGGACACGACAGACGGAGGCACCCGATTTCGGGTGCCTCTTTTTTTGGCTATTCCGCGGAATCTGTGGGTTGGCGGGAGCGTTCCTGGGGTTCTGCCCCAGGCCCCGGGATTCTTCGTGCTTTGTGGTAAAACGGTTTTGAACCACCAAGGCACCAAGACACCAAGACACAAAGAAGACCGACGACGACAAGGCCGCTCTCGATCTTTACCTGGTGCTTGTGGTTTAACCGATCCGTATATCCGCTCCAGGATCCATTTCGTCTCATCGTACCCATTGGCCGAGATGATCGGCGGATCTGAACACTGTCGCGTCATGCGCACCGCCATTGTTCACTGTGTGGGGGGCAAAGCGATTACCTGATCAGGCGGGCGTCGCACCAGTTCGCATGGTCCCCCACATCGAGATCTTCCCCGTAGTCGACGATGAGTTTCAGCTTGCGCGCCTGGTGAATATCCACCAGGATCGGTCGCGGTTGGTCCTGGCCGATGACCGGTCCGCTGTTGAAGACTTCCTTGCCGTCGGCCGTCACGCGAAAAACAACGCTCCCGCGGGGCCGGGCGCCGTCGTCGATGCCCACGACGGCCGCGAAACGCGAGAAATCGCCGGTCAATTCATATGAAAGCGTCGCCTTCGAGTGCATGCCGATCCCGCGTTCAAAGGAATTGCCCGCGATCCGCAGGGGGTTGTTGGCAACAGACCGATTGCGCCGCCAGGGCCGGCGTGTAGCGCCCAGGGGCTCGAATTCGTAGCCCGTCGGCTGAAGCTCGTCGAGAAACTTCACGCGGTCGCTATTGATTCGTATTCCGCTCAACCCTCGTACAGGGATGCGAATATCCTGGCCGGCTGCCAGCTTCAGGAGGACGGCTTCCCGGTCGCCGCGAACCAATTGCCCGGCCCAGATCGAGCCGTCGCGCGTCCGGCAGGCGGTGGCTGCCGCGGGGCCGGATTCAGCCGTCGACGCGAAGACGATCCCGACCGTCCGGTCAGTCTGAATCGGGATACGCTGTTGCCGCCAGCGGAACGACCCTCCCTCAGACGTCAGCGACTCGACCACGCCGATCAACGTCCGGATGTTATCGCCCGCAGCCACCAGCAGCGTGTCCTCGGTGTCACGTCGCTCAGCCAGAGCATTTGCGAAGGCATCATCCACCCCAGGCGGCGAGGATGTGAGGAAACGGATGGCAGCCAGCGTGTTCACAGGCACGTTCAGGTGATCGATGAGCCGGGTCTGAACGGTCAGCGTCCTGGCGTCGCCGGCCTCAATGCGTGCGGGGATCTCGCTGCCGTCCTTGAGGAACAAGCGGGTCGGCCAATCCGCGGGAGCCGACGCCGTGGCCGGCGTGGATGTCGTGGCGTCTTTTACGGTCCAGGACAGGTTCAGCAGATCGCTCAGCGGCAGCCTGATCTGCCGATCCTCCTGCTGCAGAACCACTTCCTGGCCGTTGAGCCCGACCCACGAGCCCGCCACAGCTTGGCCGTCGATTCGCTCGGCGTGAATGACATCAGCCGGGTTCGCCGCGCAGAACAGGAACCAGAGTACGGCGTGAAGGCTTGGCAGCATCGGATTACGGCTCCTTGGCGAGCTGGCGGTAATACTGCTCGACGAGCTGGCGGTAGCGGCTGGGGAATCGGTCGCGCAGGGACTGCAGAATGCGCTGGCGTTCCTCCGGCCGCATCTGGCCCCACATTTCGCCCGGTCGGGCCGTGATGCCGTGTTCCAGATCACCCTTGGCACCTGGGCCTTCCGGCAGCATGGATTGCTCGGCAGGTCTGCCCGGCCGATTGCCGATTCCTCGGCCGCCTCGCGAACCGCCCGGGCCTCCCGCCGACGAGGCTTGCTGCTGCTGTTTCTCCATTTCCTCGGCCTGCTTGATGAGTTCAGCCAGCAGATCGACCGCCCGTTGCTGGGACTGTCGCGCCCTCTCGTCGGCCAGGCCGCGGTTCAATCGTCGGCCGGCATGGGTCATGAGGTCGGACACATCGCCCAGGCCGCCTGTTCGGCGGGCCCTGAGTTCGTTCAGCATCTGCCGGGCGGGAAGACGATACTTGTCCGGAGCGTCCGGGTGCAATTGCTCAAACCGCTCGAGGGCCGTCACGGCCGGCTCGTACTGCAGGTCGGTCAGCAGGCAGTAGGCCAGGAGAAAATCCACCTTAACCTCTAAGAAACTCCTGTCGATCAGTTCGGCCCGGCGGCCGGCCAGGCCGGCCAGCAAGCTTCGAGCCTCCTCCAGCCGATCCTGCTCGAGCAGCGAGCGGGCCAGTGCCGCCCGGGCGTGAAAACCGATGTACGGGTCCGTCTCGGCGAGCAGGGGCTGCAAGAGCCGATCCGCTTCGTCGTATTCCTGTTGGTCCAGGGCATCCATCGCCTTTTTGAAGGGTTCGCAGATCATCGTCAGGGCGGCTGTGAGAAAGTCCTGCGGTTGTTCGTCCGCGCGATGGTCGGCCCACGCCCGGTTCACTGCCTGCCGGGCGTGTGCGGGAAACCGCGATGACTCTCGCACATGTTGCACGAATCGGTCGACCAGCGATCGACCGGCGGCCAGCTTCGCCTCCGGTGTCAGAATCGGGCGAGACGTTTCCATGCTCGCGGGCGACGTCGAGGTTTCGGGCGTCTCCGCCCGGCCGGTCACACAGCAACCGAGTAACGCGAAAGAGCCCATGAGTCGCATGAATCGCATCATTGCCCGGTGATCCTTTCGTTCATCTTGCGGGCCATCTCGGCGACTTCTTTCTGACGTTCTGCAAGTCGGCGGGCGCCGGCCGGGTTGTCCGGCTGAACCTCTCGGGTCAGTCGGTTCACGCGCGTCTGACAGGATCGCAGCATTTTCAACTCCGCCGAGCCGGGCAGCAGCGGCGGGACCTGGTCCATTCCCGCGGGCGGCGGCCCATCACCGGCCTGCAACTGGTCCCGCATCTGCTGGACGGCCTCGATCAGTTCCTTGAGCAGATCCACGATGTCCGCCTGCAAGCGGGCGGTGGCCGGACCGGTCTGCCGATCCTGAAGCCGCGATGCCGCCTCCTGCAGATCATCGCGCAGCTCCTCGACGACCTGCGGGAACACGATCGTCGTGCCTTCCTCCCGAAGAATGTGCAAGGCCTCGCCTGCCTCGTCGGCCAGCCCCTTCTCCTCCCGGACCAGACCGGCCAGCGCGATCTCGTCGGCGTGGGTCCACGCCGAAGCCCCTTTTGCCTCCAGATCGGACGTTTGCCTGTTGGCCGTCTCCTGCCTGACCAGCATCGCGCGGAAGCGGGATTCAAGGCCGCGGAGAATCTCCACCTGCTGCTCCCGTCGCAGTTGGTCAAGCTTGTCCGCAAGCTCGATGCGGGCCTTCTCCAGCTCGTCGATCGCCTTCTGCTGATCGCCCCGGGCTTGGCCGGCCTGCTGTGCGTCCAGCTTCTCCGCCGCATCCTGCATGCGCTGAGCGGCCTGCCGGACATTTTTGGTGCCGGGCGCCGGCTCCGCCTCGGGCTGCTTTTTCCCGGAGTGGTCCTGAGTCCTGTCGTTCTCGTTTGCGCGATCGTCGGGCTTGCTTGTGGATCGGCCGCCGGGATCAGCCGGCCGGCTGCCGGATTCGGTCTCTTTGTCCGCGCCCCCGTTCTGCTCGTCCGGCGACCGGCCGGACTGCATCTTCCGGGCCAGTCGACCGGTATCGTTCTTCAAGTCGCGCTGCTCGCCGGCGGCTTTCATGTCCGCCGGTGCCGGCGAGGGATCCGCCCGGTCCTTGAGTTCGCGCTGCCGCTCGATCAACTCCTGAAGTTGCTTGTCATAGGCCCGCAGTCGTTCGAGTTCCTGTTGAAGCTCTCTGGTTCGATCAGCCTCGGCCAGCAGGATGGCCAGCAACTGTTCGATGCTCTTGCTGACCACGGATTCCTTGTCGGCGGCGGTCGTCAGGTCACCCTTATCGAGCAACTCGATGATTTCGTCCATGTGGTGGCGAATGAGCATCTCGCGCGAGCCGCGCAGCGCCTGCTCCAGTCGCTTGGCCTGCTCGGGCTCTGTTTCCGCGAGTTTCTCGGCCAGGCGATACATCCGGTCTTCGAGTTGGATCAGCCGATCGCGGGCGATCTGTTGCCGGGCGGCCAGTGGATCGGAGTCCGGACGATTGGGGGCCTGCGGCGGCGCATCCGTCTGCGCGACCGTGACTGTCACCCAGCCGGTCAGCACCAGCAGCATTGTTCCCAGCAGCGGCCGTTTGCGGCACATGGTCATCATTCAAGGAACTCGGTTTCGCTCGTCCCGATGGATCACCTCTGACCCCCGGTCGCCGGGCCGATCACTTCGTCCAGGATGCGTTTCTCCGTTTCCTGGTTGATCTGCTTCTGCATATTCTCGATGTCCCGCAGCAGGGTGATGGCTTCCTGGTACCCCTCCCATTTTAGCATGTTGGCCAGGATCGTTTTCATGGCCGCCAGCACTTTGGTCTGGGCTTGGCGGGCATTCTGGACGGTGTCGGCGGGCAAGGCTGGCGGAATCCGATCGATCAGATCGGCGGCGGCCGGCATTTGCTCGCGTTGAAGCGCGTCCAGCGGATCGACGACTCCGGCACCAAGTCGGGCCTCGACGGTCGCGGTGGACAGTCGATTGACCCTCAGCTCCGCCAGAAGTTGTTCGAACTGGGCGCGGACCATGCCCACCCGGCCGACGTAATCGCGCTGACGTCGACCGAGATGCTGCAGTTGGCGAGATCGTTCCTCCGTCGGTATCTGGCCGGCTGCGCCGATCAGGCTCAACAAATCGTCGTAGAGTTCCTCCTGCCGGCGAACCCATCGCTCGAAGTCCAGTCGGTATTCCTGCTCGCGCCGGTTCAACTCCGCCATGAGTTCCTCGCGACTGACGAGCCTGAAGCCGATCGCCTGGGAGCGGCCGATGTTGGATCCTTCCGGCGGGGCGAAGTCGGCGGATTCGGCGTGCAGGCTGAACCGGTCACCCTCTTGGAAGCCGCGACTGGACGGCGTCCAGTCGAGCGAGCGGCGGAAGGTTCTGCTGCCCGGATCAAGGCCTTCGACGGGCTGCGTCGTCGGGGCCGATGGCTCCTTCTCTCCAAGGGGACGGGCGACCAGGCTGGCCGAGGACAATCCATACGTATCCATGCACTCGATCTCGATCGGCAGCACGGCCTGGTTAAGGATCAGTTCGCCCGCGCCCTTGATCCACATCTTGACGGCCGGCGGCTCGTCCGCGGCCAGGCGGATCGAGACCTGCACCGGGCGGGATCGCTGACTGATGTTGCTCAGGCCGAGGACGTCGGTCATGCGGAACCAGTAGACGGCTGAGGCGGGCGGCGTGTCCTCGGCCGTAAACTTGCGGATGTTCTCGCGGCTGACGGGCAGGACTTCCTCTTGATGCTCGGCGATCCGGCGGACCAGGTGAATATCGCCGATCGCCCGATTGGTGACCACGTGCAGGCCCACCCGACTGCCGGCCAGCGCCTGGGCGACCGTTTGCCCCGACCGCAGATCGTGAGCTTCCATGCGCGTGTACGACGGCGGGGTGATTCGCAGCGCGATCTGCTCGATTTCCGGCCGATCCACCGTTTCGAGCGTGAACCAGTCGGTCCGGGCGTCGCCGCCGATGATGCGACACTCCAGGGTTTCCGCGAGTTTCTCGAAAGTGCAGGCGAAGCGTGTTTCGGCGTCTGTCGGCATGGCGGCGCCGGCCGGCCGGCTGGTCGCCGGCTCGCTGCGAAAGGCGGGCATCTGTTGTCGGCCGGAGCGGCCGGCGGCGGCGCGATACTCGATGAACACCTGCCGCGGCGCCTCGTAGCCCGGCTCGACGGCCGCGACGACTCGGACGTCATCGCCACGCGGGACGATCAGCCGGCCGTTGACGAGCCCCTCGACCACCAGCCGGTTTCGCTGGGGCCACTCGACATTCCGGAGGAGTACGTTACGCCGAAGCCAGATGCTCATCGTTGTTTGCGCGAACACACCGGACAAAACCAGGACGGCTACGCAGCCGAGCGTAATCGCCGCCTGCCGCCGGGCTCGACCGGAGGGCAGCACATCTTCGATGCGTAATCCGCTGACGCTCTGCCGTGCCTGTTGAATAACCGCGTCCATCAATGCCGGCGAACGGCGAGGTCGTTCCTTGGCCGCCTCGGACGCAAACTCGACAGCCGAGATGAGCCGACTTCGCAGATCGGGCCATCGTCGTTCGACCAGCAAAGCTAACGGGAGGGTCCCGATTGGCCGGGTCAGCGGACCCAGTATGAATCGCCACCCGATTACCGCCAGCATGCCCACCAGTGAAGCCAGTTGCCCAAGTCGCATCCCCTGGTCGAGCTTGAATGTCCGGTCGACGAGCAGGGTGACCGCCGCCGCGCACAGTAAGGCCGGGCCCAGCACCGCCAGTCCGTCCAGCAGCAGGTATAGGCGCAGTCTTCGCCGCAGGCGACGAAGTCGCCCAAGCACCTGCGCGTCAAACTGTTCCCTGACCGCGGCGTCGATCATCAAGTATCTCCTGCCTTCATAGCAGGCACGCCCGCTTGCGCAGGAACCATTCCGTACCCAACAGTGCAACCAGCAGGGCCAGTGTCCACCATCGGTCCCAGAGACTGAATGGCTCGCCGGTGAGCACGAGGCTGACTTGCCGGCCGGGGATCAGCTCCGGGAGCTTGTCCGCTTCGCCCAGGTTGAAGTATTGTCCGCCGGCGGACTCCTCGGCCAGCAAGGCCAGCGTTTGCCGATCGAGGCTGGTCCGCCGAAACTCCAGGTCCGGCTCAGCCACGCGGATTTCGTGGGTCAGGATGGCCGGCGTGGGGCCGCCCGGCAGTTCGATCCGGATGGCATAACGCCCCGTGCCCTGGGAAACCCAGCGCCCGCGATACCATCCCGGCCGCTGCGGCTGTCGCTTCAGGCTCAGCGTGGCGACCGGGTCGTTTTCGTGCTGGATGGCGGCGGTGATGGTGTCGGAGACGAGCGGCTGGCCGCGGTCGTCGAGCAATCGGGCCTCGACGATCACCGCGTCGCCCACCGCGTATTCCTCACGCTCCGTTTGGATGAGGCCGCGTTGTTGACCCGCGGACAGTTTCCCTTCGACCAGATGCCGCAATAGTTTTACCCAGAACCGGTTGAAAACCGATTCGCCTGCCCGGCGCCAGCGCCACGTCGAGTCGGAGGCCAGGAAGCCCGTCCGCCCCGAGCCGACGAACTGCGTGGCGAGCAGAACGTGCCCGCCGTCGGGTCCGCGCATCCGCGGGTTGGAATGCCGCAGCAGCACGGTCGCGACCGGCTTGGCCCGCGAGGCCGGGTAATGCCAGTACCACCCTGGCAGGCGGGACCATGCCTGGAGGTTTTCGCTGGTTGAGTCGGCCAGGGCCAGCACGGGGTTTGCCGTGGCTTCGGGCGGTACACTCACCGGCCAGGCCGTTGTCTGGAAATAACCCAGCTCGTTGAGGATCAGGTCGGCCTCGCCCGCGTCGAGTGCAACCGGCAGCACATCGAGCAATGCGCGGGCGGCTCCGCTGCGGACGAATTGCGGCGCGAACGTGCGGCCGGCCACGTACAGCAGGCCGGCGCCGCTGGAGGAGACCATCGACTCCGCCGCCGCGCACCACTGCGGCGAGAAATCCCGCGGCTGCGGGTCCAGCAGGATGATGCAGTCGTAGGCGGTCAGCTCGTCCGCGGTCGGGAAATGATCGATGATTGTTTTGCCGTCGCGCACCGCGGTTTCATCCGCCGACTGAAGCCAGCAGCTCAGGTCCATCGTCGCGTCGCGGGTCAGCAGTCGGCTCACATACCGGTACTCCCAGCTCGGCCCGCCGGCGACCAGCAGCACCCGCATCCGGTTGTCCAGAGCCCGCACGGTGATGTCCCGCTGGTTGTCGGTGGTCAGAATCTCGCCGTCCAGAAGGGCGATGCGCACCCGCAGTCGGGTCTGGCCCGCGCGATCGAGCTGATGCTGAAACACCACGGACGCGACCTGGTCGGCGGCCGCGGGAGTGAAAGTCCGGCGGCTCGACGGCTCGGCCGATTGCCCGTCACCTTCGAGCAGTTCCACACTCAGCGGCTGCCCGGCCAGGCCCTGGGCCTTGATCCTGGCCGTGATCTGAAAGGGGTCTTTGACGAACACGTTGGCCGGCGATTCCACGGACAACAGCGCGGCGTTCCGCGGATCGGCCGGGTCACCCACGCCCACGGCATGGACCGGAATGCGGCGGGCCTGGGCGAAGCGGGCCACGACCTCGGCGCTCTCGCCGCGATTGAACCGCCCGTCGGACAGCACGACAATCGCGGCGATCGGCGTGTCGCCCGCCTGCTCCACCGCAGTGCGCATGGCCTGCCCGAGATCCGTCGCGGCTCCATCGGCCCGCGCGATCGACTGGAGAACGGAGCTGATCCCCGGCGCCGCATCGTCCGGTTGCGAGGCCGGCGCGGCGATCGGCCACGAGCCGCCGCGGGGGATGAACCCGATCGGCCGAAGATCCCCGGCAAACTGGTACAGGCGGACGGGATTCTTCGATGCGATTCTCTTCAGCAGGGCGGAGTCGTCGGCTTCAAGAGCAGCGCAGACCAGTTCGGCCCGCGTCAGCCGGCCGGGGTCGGCGATCGACTTCGGGATTAGCCTGGTGTCACCCGCCTCGTACCGGTCGCGCAGTGTCATGCTGGTCGATCCGTCGACGAGAATCAGCGTCTCGGCATCGATGGTCCGGTGAACGTACGTGGCCAGAACCGGTTCCAGCCAGACGGCGGCCAGCACGGCGATGGTCGTGCCGCGCAGCATGGTCAGCAGCACGCGACGGCCGCGGGTCAGTCCTGCCCGTTGTTCCCGCCGGTACAGCAGAGCCGCCGTCAGCAGCAGGGCGGAAAGCAGCCCGAGGGATGCGACGGACATCCATCCGTGCGGCAACGAGGAAAACTCGAGTCGGCGCTCGATCGTCTCGGCGGCCAGCATGTGCCAGGGGCTTCTCATGCCTTGCCGCCCCGCCACAGAAGACTCAGATTCCGCCCGCAGCCGAAGTACCACCCGAGAAACTGCTCGACCATCAGCACGGCGGCCAGCAGCGTCAGCAGGGCCGGCCACAGCTCGCGCCGAACCTGTTCCTCCCACAAGCCGACCAGGTCGCGGCTGGTGACATAGTCGAAGTCGAGGCCGATCGCCGCCTCACGCAGCGCGGCTTCGTCGGCCCGCCGAAGATCGCTCTCGCGCGGATCGACGTTCACCACAATGGGTATCGAGACGGTCTTGCCGGCCGAGTCGGTCCGTTCGAGGCGGTAGATCCCCGGCTCGTCGGTGTGAGGCCAGGTCAGCCATGCCTCCGCTGTGCCCGGTTCGAGTTGCGGATCGAGTCTCAGGGCGGGTTGAGCAGGGAAACTCGGCGGTTTGAGCCACGCCGTCGGCTGGAACCGCTCGCCATCGATCGGTCGGCGGATCGGCCGGCCGACGAGCTGCTGGCCGTCGCCCGATGGCCCGCGGGCCAGGAACTGCACCGCTTCCATCGCCAGCACGACGAACGCAGGATGGTCGGGCAGGTTGTTCCACTCCTTGTCCGCGCTGGAGGGAAAAAGCAGTACGCGGCCCTTCCCAAAAGCCCGCTCGATCAGCAGCGGATCCTTGTCCTCGTTGTTCAACTGAATCGGCGTCCGAGCCGGCCATGTCGGCCGGGAGGTCGGCTGCGTCGTGACGTCCGCTGTCGGCCGGGTGTCGCCCATCCGATCGAGCTGACATCGCACACACTGCCGCACACGAACCGGCTGCAGCAGGCCCTTGGCATCGGCCAGGCGCCGGGTCAGCGGGTGGTCAGCCCGGATATCCACGAGGCCCCAGCCGGGCGCGTCGGCCGGGCACGCGATCCGTTCCCCGAGCCGCCCCGGCAGCAGTCCCCGGCCGTCGCGGAACAGGAGGCGGTTATACAACTCCGAATCGACCTGGTCGCCCAGGAAGACCGCCAGGCCGCCGCCGTCCGCCACGTACGATTCCAGCCGCTCGGCCGCGGTCTCCGTGATGCGGTACACATTGGCCAGGACGACCGCGTGGTATTCCGACAGGTCGGCCGACTCCAGGTCGTTGTCCTCGATGGCCGTCACCTCGTTGCCGCTGAACTGCGGTCCCTGTGACTGAAGCGCGACCGTCAAAAGGAAGACCTCGTCGTCGTAGGGATTCCCCGACTTTTCGCCGTTCACCATCAGCACCCGCAGCGATCGCGCCACCGGAACCACCGCGCGTCGCGTGTTATCCACCGGCAGCCGGTCGGGTGGCAATTCGACGGTCAGGATATCCGTTCCCTCCGACGGGAATGTGACCTCGGTTGCGACCTCGACGGTCCGGCCGGGCTCGATCGCGGGCACGGACACCGGCGGCAGAGCAGCGTCACCGACATACGTCAGCAGGTTTGTCGTGGTGGACGGACGGGCGCCGAAGTTGGTGATGCGAATGCTGAAACGGCTGTCGATGGTCGCCACGGCCTGCGCCTGCTGTGGTTCCACGTCGACAATCGCCAGGTTGTCCGCCTCACGCCCGCCCAGGGCGACCAGCACGATTCGCAGCGATCGATTCCCATCCGCCCAGCCGGTCAGGGCCGCCGCGGGCGAACCTGAACGGTCGGGGCCGACCCAGTCGATCCGCTGGAAGTCGCTCAGGATGTAGAGAACGGCGTTCGTCCCCGCCGGCAGACCATCCAGGCGTTGGCGGACGGCGGTCATCGTGGCCGGCCAGTTGCCCGCCCGGTTCGAAACGGCCAGAGCGTCCAGATTCTTCTTCCACGCGGCGTCCAGCCCGCCGACGCGGTCGGCGGCCTCGATCGGCGCGTCCGGTTTCGAGGACAGCAATAGTGTCAGCGAATCATCCGGCGAGGAGTCCTGCCACGTGCGGACGAGTTGGCCGAGGATGCTCCTGGCCTGGTCGAACAGCGTCGCCGCCGGTCCGGCTGCCGCGGCATCACCGGCGGTTCCGTTTTCGCGCACACCCATGCTGAACGAGTCGTCCACGACGACGATCCGCTCGACCTGTCCGCGGGCACCCAGGGCGGCAATGAGCGACTCAGGGCGAAGAAACCATCGGGCCAGCACCAGCCCCAGCAGTCCCATCGCCACGCACCGCAGGGCCAGAAGGGTCATCTCTTCGATTCGGATGCGCCGTCGGTTCTCGCGATCCGCCTGAAGCAGAAACTCCACCGCCGCCCAGCGCACCCGCCTGAATCTGCGGCGGTTCAGCAGATGGATCAGGATCGGCACCGCCGCCGCCGCCAGGCCCGCATACAGCAGGCCCGGCGCTGCCAGTACCGCGATCGGCCAACCCTCGACTGTGTGTGCCGACAGAGTCACGCCATCACCCTCGCGGGCAATAAATAGAGGGATGAACCACCAAGACACCAAGGCACCCGGAGAGAGTCGAGAGTCGGGAATGGAGAAAGTCCTGCTCCCGGCGAAGATCCTCGCGGCTTGAGAAAACCATTCTCCATTCTCGATTTCATCCGCGTTCATCCGCATCCATCGGCGGGTTCACACTCATCTTCTCGCCATCCGGTGCATTCTCGCCGCCAGGAAAGCCGCGAGGGCCGCGTCGATCGGCTCGTGCGTGGTCAGCAGGGCGTAGTCGATCCGCCCGTCCATGCAGGCCGACCGGATGCGACGCAGGAAATCCTCCACGATCCGCAGGTAGCTGGGCCGCAACGATTGCGGGTCGGTCAGCAGTTGCACGTCGATCCGTTCGAGGCCCTCGAAGAGCGTGTTCTCCTGGAACGGGAACGTCACTTCATCGTGGTCGAGCACGTGCAGGACGATCACATCGTGGCCGGTATGCCTGAGCCGCTGCAGGCCGGCGATCGTCGCGTCCATGTCCGCCAACAGGTCGCTGATCAGGACCACCAGCCCGCGCTGGCGGAGCTGCTCGGCCATTTGGCTCAGCAGCATCTTCATGTCGGTCGATTCCGCGGGCGTGTTGGCCTCGATCCGCTCGATCATCGTCTGCAACTGCGCGGTTCTGCTCGTCGGCGGGATCTGTTCGCGGATCGATGCGTCGAACAGCGTGAGGCCGCAGGCGTCCTGCTGCATCATCAGCAGGTAGATCAGCGAGGCCGCCGCCGTGGCCGCGTAGTCGAACTTGTTGCGCCACCCGCCGTACTCGTGCTCCGGGTAGGCCATCGAGCGCGAGCAGTCCAGCAGGATATGCGTCCGCAGGTTGGTCTCTTCTTCGTATTGTTTGATGTACAGCCGATCCCCGCGGGCGAACAGCCGCCAGTCGATGTGACGGATGTCGTCGCCCGGCGCGTATTCGCGGTGTGACGCGAACTCCACGCTGAAGCCCTGGTACGGGCTTCGGTGCATTCCCGAGACGAACCCCTCCACGATCATCCTGGCCCGAAGCTCGAGCCGGGAGATCCGCGTCAGGACCTCAGGATCCAAGTACTTTGCGTATTCTGCCATCCTGGGTGAGCGCCGATTCGTTCGCGGGAGTCTGGTCCAACAGTTCGTCGATGATCCGGTCGGCCGAGTAGCCCTGGGCCTCGGCGGAGTACGTCGTCACGATCCGGTGTCGCAGAACGGGATGCGCCATCGCCCTGATGTCGTCGATGGCGGCGTGATACTGCCCGTGCAGCACCGCACGGGCCTTCGCTGCCAGGACAAGAAACTGAACCGCTCGCGGCCCGGCGCCCCACCTGATCATCTGCCGGGTGATCTCCGGGGCCTCCGGTTCCGCCGGGCGGGTCCTGCGGGCCAGGTCCAGCGCGTGTGCGGTCACCGTCCGGGCGATCGGAACCTTGCGGACCAGCTCCTGCAGTTGCAGCACCTGCCCGGCGTCCAGCACCGCGGGGATCGAGTCGCGTGCGGCGGCAATGTCCGCTGCCGTGGTCTCCGCGATCAGCAGCTCTTCCTCGTAACTTGGGTAGTCCACGAAGACCTTGAACATGAACCGATCCTGCTGGGCCTCGGGCAGCGGGTACGTGCCCTCCTGCTCGATCGGGTTCTGCGTGGCCAGCACGAAGAACGGCTCGTCGAGTTTGTGCCGCTGTCCGCCAACGGTCACCTGGCGTTCCTGCATCGCCTCCAGCAGGGCGGCCTGCGTCTTGGGCGGCGTGCGGTTGATCTCGTCTGCCAGCACCATGTTGGCGAACACCGGCCCGCGCAGAAACCTGAACGACCGCGATCCGCTCGCCTTGTCTTCCTGGATCACCTCCGTCCCGGTGATATCCGAAGGCATCAGGTCGGGCGTGAACTGAATCCGTGAGAAACTCAGGTTCAGCGATCGGGCCAGCGTCGAGATCATCAGCGTCTTGGCCAGGCCGGGCACGCCTTCGAGGATGCAGTGCCCGCCCGCGAAAAGGGCGATCAGCAGCTCCTCGACGACCCGGTCCTGACCCATGATCACCTTGGCCAGCTCGGCCCGGATGCAGTCGTGGGCGGCCCGAAGCCGTTCGACTGCCGCCAGGTCGCTCCCGCCGGCCGACTGGTCCGGTTGTCTTTGCGATTCGGTCATTCATCAACCCTCTTGTTTCGACAAGGAATGATTCCGGGGTATCCCTTACACTCAACTTTCCCTCCGTGCCTGTGGTTCCACGTTCCGCCTCCGCGGTCCCACGGTCATCTTTGCAGGATCGGCAGGTGGCCAGAGGGGATCTGCAGAATGGTCAGGGCGATGGCCGTCCCATAGACCTTGCCCACCGCGTCGCCTTCCCACGATCCGTCGCTGTTCTGGGCGGCCAGCAGCCAGTCCCGCATCGACGGAAAATACCATTGCCAGTTCTGCTCTCCGCTCAGCCACATCACCTGAGCCATGTAAAAGTGGGCGTAGTAGTAGTGGCCCCACGTCCCGCTGCTCCGCCCGCCCCGGCCCACGTGGTCTTTCACGAACGCCAGCGACTTGACCGCGTGCGGGTGGTCGTACAGCCCGGCGTTGTACCAGCAGGCAACGGCCGCGGCGGTGATCGGCGGACGCGGTCCGCCCTGGCGGTCCGCGCGGTAGGTGATCCCGCCGTCCGGCAGCGACGACTTATCCAGGTAACCCAGTGCCAGATCGATGGTCTTTTTCGGTACCGCCACTCCCGCGTTGCGGGCCGCCCGAAGGCCCTGCAACTGCGTGATCGTCACCGACCCCTCGTCCGTCCGCGAGTCCGGTGTGTAAAACCACCCGCCCAGCCCGCTCTGGCTGCGCGCGGTCAGGGCGACCGCCTTCCGCAGAACCTCCTGTATCTGCCGTTGCTTCTCGGGGTCGGCCTCCATGCCGTGCAGCTCGCCCAGTACCAGCAGGCTGAACCCGTGGCCGTACATCGAGCGGCTTTCCTCCTCGATCCTGGAAATCAGCCCGTCCGAATCCGCGCAGCGCAGCAGCAGGTTCGCCGCCCGGCTCACCTGCGGGGCGTACTTGCCTTCGGTCATGGTGTTGCCGCCGGCCAGCAGGGCCAGCGTCGCCAGCGCGGTCATGGCCACCGGGTGTCCGCCCATGATGCCCTGGCTTCGCCAGGAACCTTCGCGACTCTGCGTGCGGGCCAGATACTCCAGTCCGCGGTCGATGGCCTGTTGCGTCTCCTCCGTGATCAGGGGCGGCAGCGGGTTCGGCAACTCCGCGAGCACACCCCGAGGCCCGACCACCAGGGCCAGGACCAGCATCAAACCCCATGTCTGTCTTCGAGTCATCCGCTTTGGCGCTCCTGGGCCACCGGGTGCCTGCTTCTCAAGTCGATCAGGCGGTCGCGAGCGAACAGGGCCGGCCGTTCCCGGAACTGCCGCCGCGACGACTCGCCGAAGAATGCGTCCGACGGCGGCAGATCATTGTCCT
>DATIKE010000524.1:0-8665 GCA_035477895.1 Phycisphaerae bacterium | reverse complement strand
GGCCGCCGCCCGCGGCCCGCGGGCGTGGGCGTACCCGCCGGTCCACAATTCGACGGCATGGAAGCCCTGGTCCGCCGCCGCGCGCACCTGCTCGGCGATCGGCTCGATGAACGCGCTGACCTCGATGCCCCGGCCGCGTAGCCGCTTGACCGCCGGTCCGACTCGCCGGGCCAGCCTCACCACGTCCAGCCCGCCTTCGGTGGTCAGTTCCTCCCGCCGCTCGGGAACCAGCGTGCACTGGTTCGGTTGCAGGCCGACCGCGATGTCCACGATCCGCCGGTCGATGGACATCTCCATGTTCAACTTGCAGGTGACCGTCGCCTTGAGCAGCAGGGCGTCCCGGTCATTGATGTGCCGTCGATCCTCGCGCAGATGGAAGGTGATGCCGTCGGCTCCGCCGAGTTGGGCCTCGGTCGCCGCCCAGACCGGGTCCGGCTCGTTGGTCATCCGAGCCTGCCGGACGGTCGCCACATGGTCGATGTTCACGCCGAGTCTGGCCATCTGTTCGTGTCCTGTTTGCGGGAATCCTGCTTCACCGTGGTTCGCCCGCGCGAACGTCCCATTATAAAACGCCCGCCAGCACTGTAAACGCCGCCGTTTTCCGCCCCCGTTCTGTCCTCTGCATAAGTTCAGATCACTCCGGAATCGGCCGATCACGACCAATATGGGTCCCTGCGGACCCGGGGGCCGTGTCCGGCCTGCCGGCCGTCTTATGGGACTTCCGCACGTGGAGATCGCACAATGACCATCGCCCGACCCGCCCGGCTCCTGATCGCGGTCCTGGTCGTCTTGACGTTCGGGGCGGCCAACGTCGGTTGCATTCTCGACCAGATCCCACCTGAGGATGCCGCCCTGATCGGTCTGAGCTGGTTCAAGGATCTCGTCATCGGCGACAAGATTCGGCTCGATTTCATCCCATCCGACGGCTGCTACCGTAACGGCGTAAAGGTCGATTGCTCGACCATGATGCCATAGACTCTCGGCGCGCCGCCGACGGCTGACCGAACGGTTCGCAGCCCGGCTCCCCGCACCACGGGTGGCCGGGCTGCTTTGCTTTCCATTCCGCACGTTTGATGGCATGATACCGGACTCCGTCGGTCCTGTGGGGCACGGTTGTTGCCCTCCCGGCGGAAGTTCCGAATTGCTGATGAGCGCGAATGATGAGTCGACGTTTTCTGGTGACTTCCGCCTTGCCATATTCCAACGGCCGACTGCATGTCGGCCACATCGCCGGTGCCTACCTGCCGGCCGACACCTACGTCCGCTACCTCCGGGGCCGCGGCGACGAGGTCCGCTTCATCTGCGGCAGCGACGACAACGGCGTGGCCGCCCTCATCTCCGCCCGCAAGGAGGGCAGGAACGTCGAGGAACTCACCGCCCATTACAACGCCCGGCAGGCCGCCGACTTCGCCGGCCTCGGCATCTGCTTCGACATCTACGGCGGCACGCACCAGCCCTCCTGCGTCGAGCTTCACAACCGCATCAGCCAGGATTTCTTCCGGGTCATTCACGACAAGGGCTTCTTCGTCAAACGTACCACCGAGCAGCTCTTCGACACCCAGGCCGACCAGTTCCTGCCCGACCGCTACGTCAAGGGCAAATGCCACCTCTGCGGCGCCGAGGGGGCCTACGGCGACCAGTGCGAGGCCTGCGGCAACTCGATCGAGCCGATGAAGCTCATCAACCCGGTCAGCACGATCACCGGCTCGACACCCGTGCCTAGAAAAACCACTCACTGGTACCTCCAGCTTCATCAGCTCCAGGGCAGGCTGTCGGAATGGCTGGCATCAAAGCGGGAGGCGACCGACGACTGCCCCGCCTGGCGCGAGACGGTTCTCAACTTCTCCCTCGGCCAGATCAAGCAGGGTCTGCCCGAGCGGGCCATGACCCGCGACCTGACCTGGGGCGTTCCCGTCCCGCTCAACGACCCTGACGCCGCTGGTAAAGTTCTCTACGTCTGGTTCGACGCGCCCATCGGCTACGTCTCCTTCACCGCCAAGCTCTGCCAGGACCGCGACGGCGACTTCAAAGCCTACGAGCGGTGGTGGAAGGACCCGGATTGCCGGATCGTCCACTTCATCGGCGAGGACAACACCATTTTCCACGCCCTGACCTGGCCGGCCATGATGATGGCCGAGGGCAGCTACCAGATCCCCTGGCAGGTCGTGGCCAACGCGTTCCTGAACATCAAGTTCCCCGGGCAGGAGGAGGAGAAGATCTCCAAGAGCCGCGGGACCGCCATCTGGATCGAGGAGTACCTCAAGACCTTCGACCCGGACCCGTTGCGCTACTACCTGACCGCGATCGCGCCCGAGGCCCAGCGGACCGCCTTCGATGTCGATGATTTCCTCGCCCGGAACAACGGCGAACTGCTGAACGCGCTGGGCAACTTCATCAACCGCTCATTGACCTTTGCCGCACGCTACTTCGATGGCAAGGTGCCCGAGCCGGGCGACCGCGGCGATCTCGATCGCCGGCATATGTCCACCATCGCCGCCACCGCAGCCAGGGTCAACGAGCACCTCGATGCCTTTCGCTTCAAGGCCGCCCTTAACGAGATCATGGCCCTGGCTCGCTCGGCCAACGGCTACTTCGACGCCAGGCAGCCGTGGAAGCAGCGAAAGGAGGACCTGGCCGCCTGCGGCACGACGATCAATGTCTGCATCCAGACCGTCAAGGCGCTGGCGACCCTGATGGCCCCGTTTCTGCCGCACTCGGCCGCCCGCTGCGTCGACATGCTCAAGCTCGACCCGTCGGGCCGGCCGGGCCTGTCGTATCTGGCGGACATGCACGCGGTGCTCCCGTGGTCCGGCGCGACCCGGGAACTGCCCGCCGACCACCCGCTCGGCGAGCCGGTCATCCTGTTCAAGAAACTCGACGCCGCGGAACTGTTCGGCACGAGTACAGGGTGAGGAAGAAATCAGAGGTGTGAAGGGTGAGAAGGGTAGAGACGTAAAGGGTGAAGACGTGACAGAGGCGAAGGTGAGAGGGCTACGAAGGGTCGGGCGGCGGCGTCCTTCGAGGAACTCCACGTCTTCCAGCGAGCTCGCGAGCTGGCAAAGCGGTGTATTCCATGACGTGCGAGGGCCCTTTCTCCCGTGACTTCGGCCTGGCCGATCGGATTCGCCGAGCGTCGGTTTCCGTGATGTCCAACATCGCCGAGGGTTTCGAACGCGGCGGAACCATCATACTCTTCGCACCCTTCAAACCCTTCCCACTTTAATACCCTTCTCCCCATCGCTTCCCTTCGGCTTCCCCGTTCCGGCCCCTGCACCGCCGCCCCGCCCAAGTCCTCCTCTTCGATCGCTCCGTGTCCTCAGACGTGGGCTGAACGCCAAAAAGCCTTGTCTCGTGTCTCGCCTTTCATTCCCTGGTCGATTTGAAAGTCTACGCCCGTTCAATAGAATCCCGGTCTTGGCTTTCCTGCACAGATTGACGTGGCAAGGAGGTTTCCATGGCCAAGCAAGCACAGACGGCGATCACGCCCACCCGGGCGGAAGACTATCCGGAATGGTATCAGCAGGTGATCAAGGCGGCGGACCTGGCCGAGGCCTCGCCGGTCCGCGGCTGCATGGTCATCAAGCCGTGGGGCTATACGCTTTGGGAAAACATCCAGCGGGTGCTCGACGGGATGTTCAAGGCCACCGGGCACCGCAACGCCTACTTTCCGCTGTTCATCCCGATGAGCTTCCTGGAAAAGGAGGCCGCCCACGTCGAGGGCTTCGCCAAGGAGTGCGCGGTCGTCACCCATCATCGGCTCGAAGCCGGGGCCGACGGCAAGCTGAAGCCGGCCGGCGAACTCGAGGAGCCGCTGGTCGTCCGGCCCACCTCCGAGACCATCATCGGGGCCATGTTCGCCAAGTGGGTCCAGAGCTATCGCGACCTGCCGCTGCTCATCAATCAGTGGGCCAACGTTGTCCGCTGGGAGCTGCGTACGCGACTGTTCCTGCGCACCACGGAGTTCCTGTGGCAGGAAGGCCACACCGTCCACGCCACACAGGAAGAGGCCATGGAAGAGACCACGAAGATGCTCGGCGTCTACGCCGACTTTGCCGAGAACTACATGGCCATGCCGGTCATCAAGGGCGAAAAGACCGCCGGCGAGCGTTTCCCGGGCGCGGTCGGCACCTTCTGCATCGAGGCCATGATGCAGGACCGCAAGGCCCTCCAGGCCGGCACCTCGCATTTCCTCGGCCAGAACTTTGCCAGGGCCTCCGACATCAAGTACCTCAACGAGAAGGGCGAACTGGTCCACGCCTGGACCACGTCCTGGGGCGTCTCGACCCGGCTCATCGGCGCGCTGCTCATGACCCACAGTGATGACGACGGCCTGGTGCTGCCGCCGCGGCTCGCGCCCGCGCACATGGTGATCCTGCCGGTCATCCACAAGGAGGAAACCAGGGCCCAGGTGCTCGAATACTGCACGAAACTGGCCGCCGAGCTGCGAGCAACCCCGTACGACGGCCGGCCGATCGAGGTCGAGCTGGACACCCGCGAGATGCGCGGCGGGGAGAAAACCTGGTCCTGGATCAAGAAGGGTATTCCCCTCCGTCTGGAGGTCGGCCCGCGCGACATCGCCAACGACTCCGTTTTCGTCGGCCGGCGCGACAAAAGCCCCCAGGAGCGCGTCAGCCTCAAGCGGGCCGAGTTCGTCGCCACGGTCACCAACGTGCTCGACGAGATGCAGAAGAACCTCTTCGAGCGGGCCCGCGCCCTGCGCGAGGAGAACACCCGTCGCATCGACTCGAAGGACGAGTTCTACGCCTACTTCACGCCGAAAAACGCCGAAAAGCCGGAGATCCACGGCGGCTTCGCCCTGTGCCACTGGTCCGGCGACCCGGCCGTCGAGGAACAGGTCCGCAACGATCTGGCGGTCACCATTCGCTGCATCCCGCTCGATGCCGGGGAGGAGACCGGCACCTGCGTCATCAGCGGCAAGCCCAGTCGGCAGCGCGTGGTCTTCGGTAAGTCCTATTGATAAGCCGGGGCCGTTGCGCTGGCCGGACCGCTGGGGCTGCTCTCCGAGGAGTATGAGACCGAGAGGGGGCACGCCCTCGGCAACTATCCGCAGGCCTATCCGCACATCGGCCTGATCAACACCGCCATCTGCCTGTCCAGCCGGAACCGGCTGAGGCGACGCCCCCGCCCCCCTCGTCCGCCGGCGGGAACGGACGGGGGAGCTTGCTGTACCCCAGGTCTCAGTAGGGGGGAATACATCTTTCCGGTCGCCGGGTGTGGGACCGGCATCTTGCCGGTCAAACGACGGGCTGCCTGCCTGCCGCAGGCAGGGAAGTCCGTCCCACACCGTTATGGACCCGCCCTTACTGTTCCGGCTCGGAGAACAGCGCCTTGACGAACTCCGCCGGGTCGAAAGGCTCGATGTCGTCCGGCGCCTCGCCCAGGCCGACGAACTTCACCGGGATGTTGAGCTGGTCGCGGATGCCGATCACGATGCCGCCCTTGGCAGACCCGTCGAGCTTGGCCAGGAACAGCCCGGTGACGTTCACGTGCTGCCCGAAGATCTTCGCCTGGTTGATCGCGTTCTGCCCGATCGTCGAGTCGAGGATCAGCAGCACCTCGTGCGGGCCGTCGGGGAACTTCTTCTGGATGACGCGCTGGATCTTGCCCAGCTCGCGCATGAGGTTGTCCTGCGTATGCAGCCGACCGGCGGTGTCGATGATCAGGAAGTCGGCCTGTCGGGCCAGTGCCGCTTCACAAGCATCGTAGGCCACCGCGCCGGGGTCGGCTCCCTGGTCGTGCTTCACGATCTGCACGCCGAGCCGTTCCGACCACACCGTGAGCTGCGCGACCGCCGCCGCACGGTACGTGTCGCACGCCGCCAGGATGACTTTCTTACTCTGCTTGCTCAGATAGTTGCACAGCTTGGCGACACTGGTCGTCTTGCCCGAGCCGTTGACGCCGGCCACCACGATCACAGTCGGACCGCTGGGGGCCAGCCGCAGTTGCCGATCTGCCTCCGGCCAATAGGCAATAACCTTGCTCTGCAGGAAGGGGATGATCTCCTGGGTTTCAGAGATTTCGCCGGCCTTGTAGGCGGTGCGAACCTCGTCGATCAACCGGGCGGTCGCCGCCGGACCCATGTCGTCGGCCAGCATGGTCTCTTCCAGCTCGGCCAGCAGGGCCTCGTCGATCTTGCGGCCGAACGGAAGGATCGAGTGGAAGCTGCGGGAGATCTTCTCCCGCGTCTTGGCCAGCCCTTTCTTGAATCGGTCAAACAGTCCCATCACGGCCCTCGGTTCCAGCCGGAGTCGGCGCGGCGGGGTGGGCGAGCGCTTCGCGGGCCGCCCGGGCCGTCTGGCACACGGGATCACGCTTCCAGATCGCGTCCAGAACGCCGTTGATGAACTGCGGGGTCTCGGCCGCTCCGAACGTCCGGCCGAGCTCGATCGCCTCGTCAATCACCACCCGTGCGGGCACGTCCGGCTGCTCGATCAGCTCGTATAGCCCCAGCCGGAGAATATTTCGATCCACGACCGCCATGCGGCCGACGTCCCAGTGGTCGGACGCAGTGGTGATCATCTGGTCGTAACGATCGTGGGCGG
The DNA here is from genome assembly GCA_035477895.1 of Phycisphaerae bacterium. Lineage (GTDB taxonomy): Bacteria > Planctomycetota > Phycisphaerae > UBA1845 > PWPN01 > JAPKGY01. The sequence goes on along the minus strand of DATIKE010000524.1, from coordinate 2,102 downwards.
TCCATGCCCCGACGACCAGTCGCCGGGCAAACTCCGCGGATTCGCCTTCCAGGCCGGCCTCGGCAAGCAGCGGACGCAGCATCGCCGGGATGGTCTCGGCGGCCAGATCGCGCTGCATGTCCAGTTCGTAGAGGCCCTGAAGGGCGACCATTCGGGCCTGATGTCGTGATTGTTTCATCGCTTCATTCGGGAGGGCTTACTTAAGCGTGTCCAACTGGGTGAACAGGTTGACCATCTCGATGGCGGTCATGGCCGCGTCGGCGCCCTTGTTGCCGGCCTTCGCTCCGGCGCGGTTGATCGCCTGTTCCAGAGTGTCTGCCGTCAGGACCCCGAAGACCACCGGCACCCCGGCCTCAAGACCGATCTGGGCGATCCCCTTGGCTGCCTCGTTGGCGATGTAATCGAAGTGCGGCGTCTCGCCCCGGATCACGCACCCCAGGCAGATCACCGCGTCGAACCGGTTGCTCAACGCCACCTTGCGGGTCGTCGCCGGCAGTTCCCACGCACCGGGCACCCAGATCGCGGTAATATTGTCCGCCGCACACCCGTGACGCTGCAGGGTGTCCACCGCCGCGTCAAGCAGACGCGAGCCCACGAACTCGTTGAATCGGCTGATCACGATCGCAAACCGCTGCTTCTTGACGACCAGATCGCCCTTGATGGTGGTGATCGTTTCCGCCATGGTCTCGAACCTCACTGGTTATGTCCCGCCGACCGGCCAAACCGGGTCGGACGACGATTCCCCATGATACTTGAACGATGAGGCCAATGCCAGTCGGTCTGAATTCGCCGTCAGCTGGCTGTGCCGTCGCGTCGTATCATGCGTGACTTCGCCGTTCCTTCGGGGCGAAATCCTGCCCCCATTCTGCCCCAACGTTGCTTTATGCAACATTGGGGTTATGGTGGCCTCATTCTAGCTGGAGGCAACCGTGTGCCCGACGCCGCTGACGGTATCTTTCTCGTCGACGTGTTCGGGGAGTTCTCTCCTGACCGACTGGCCCTGCTCTGGCGGGACGAGCCTCGGCCGGCGCATGCCGTCCTGGACGCCATGGTGACCGAAACGTGGGAACGCTGCCGCAGTGAGGCCGAACGGACGGGGGCGTTACTCTTCAACGGCCGGCTTGCCCGGTACTTGCGGCATCGCGTCGAGGCCGGCCGACTCACGATCGATGTTGGCCCGACCGAGTACGCCGACTTCCTTGGCACCAACTTCCATAACTGGCGGCGGGGGGCGGAACACGGCTGGAATCTGTACGGCAACCCCCTGGGCATCAGCGCCAACGCGATCACTTCCGACGGCTGGCTGCTCCTCGGCCGGCGAAGTCCCAAAGTCGCCTGTCACGCCGGGTACGTGCACACATTTGGCGGAACGCTGGAGGCCGACGACCGCCGGGTCGGCGGAACAGTTGATGTCTTCGAAAGCCTCCGGCGGGAGCTGACGGAGGAACTCGGATTGAAGACCGCCGACCTGGCGGAAATGGTTTGTCTGGGCCTGATCCGCGACGCGACGATCCGCCAGCCCGAGCTGGTCTTTGACGTGCACGTCCGCCTGGCGCGAACCGAGGTTGAGGCCCGCTTCCGGCCCGACGATCCCGATCAGGAACACGAAGCCATTGTCGCCCTCCGCGACACGCCCGACGCCGCCCTTCCGTTCATCCGCTCCGCCGAGCCGATCGCCCCCATTGCGGTCGGCGCGATCCTCATCCACGGCCGGCGATGCTTCGGCGAGGGGTGGTACGCGGAGACGCTTCGGGAGATGAGCCTGGAGGGGAAAGAGACCTGAACCGTCGTGATACGCCTTCAGGATGCGGCCACACGGTGCCCATGTGATTCCTGCCTCGCCGTTTAAGCGTCGCTGTATTCCGCGTTTAACCTTGTACTTTCATAGGCGCGCTGCACGAATAACCTTGTATTCTTAAACGCGCCGTTTCTTAAGACGCAACTTACCCCGCCTCAAAAATGGTAAGTGATTGAAGGGCAATGGGTTGGGACCTGTTTTGCATTTCAAATGTAGCCACGTACATTTCAGATTTGTTTCTTGACTTCCATAGGAATATGATGTATTATTGGTCTGTATGGAAGCCATGTACGGAGGCGGGCCA
>DATIKE010000523.1:0-3824 GCA_035477895.1 Phycisphaerae bacterium | reverse complement strand
TCCAGAGCGCCGAGCAGCACTGGCGAGCCCTCAATGGCTCTTCGCTTCTGCCGGATGTCATCAAAGGAATTCAATTCGTGGACGGTGAGAAAAAGAACGCCGCCTGATCACGGCCGATCCACAGGATTTGACAATATCTCGTCGAAAAGAGGGGGCGAGGGAGTACCTAAGGCAGACATGGGGTCACTGAAACTTTACGGAAGTTGCGATAAGTCACGGATTCGGCGACCTTTTCCATTATAGCGGGCGACCGGGTTCGAACCGGCAACATTCAGCTTGGAAGGCTGATGCTCTACCAATTGAGCTACGCCCGCACCACATAACTCTTGAATTCCCAAGAGCTTGCGACAGAAAAAGAAGTTACGTATACGTTTAATTAACTGATTTCTTTACTGTTGCTCATTCCATTGCGCAGGATACCACCGGTTGACCGCAGGGACAAGGGGGCATTCTGGCGAGCTTGGACGGCAGGGACGGCGACAGACAGGGGGGCTTGGCGAGCGACCGTCCGTATGGTGGTGGGAAGAACTTTTTCTTCCATTCCGCCGTTTTGCGCTGGACAAAATCCCATTCATGGGTTATATTGTGTTCCTGTGACGGTGTGTTGTCCGCCGTGATGACAATTTAATAGACTCCGAATCCGTGATCGGTCAAGCGCACCAGGGTGGCAACCCATAGGGTTGACTGCCCCTCACGTCCCGATGCGACCAGTAAGAGTCCTAACGGTAAAGGATTAGGACTTATGCGCTCGCATCGTGAACCCCTGTTGAAGCTCACTACCGTTCCCCCCAAGTCCGAACCCGAGACTGAAACCGCGCCCGCTGAAAACACCAACCCATTGGTGAAATCGGAAGCCCTCACCCCGCCAACCCTGTCGGAAGACACCACACGCCTGAAACGTCCCGTCCACCCCGCGAGAGAACGCCTGTCCCACCCGTTCTGCGGCGAAGCCGCTTCGTCCAAGTGCCTGCAGCCTGTTTACGGTCCCCAATCGGACTTTGCCCGCAACCATGGGGCGATGGATCAAATCATAACCCTTTGTTCAGGAGTGTTTTATGCGATGCAATCCAACAGACGGGCGCAAACTGCTTGGAAGTTTCGCGGTGAGATGTTACGGCACGCGGTCAGCGGAAGATCGTGGCGGGGGGGCTTGGTTGTTTGACGGAGATGCGGCCGGGCAGGGGCTCGGCGCGGTCAGCGGGAAGTCGCGGGAGAGCTTGTCGAGGATCGGATCACAGGCCCGCAGGGCGTCCTGGGAAGCCCGCATGTCGTGCCTGGCGATGGCCTGGCGGAGGCGTTCGATCGCGGCCAGCAGCTCGTTGCCGTAGGCGCGGAACTTCGCGGGGTCGTGCGACGTCTCGGCATGGCCCAGCAGCGTTCGGGTGTATTGCAGCCAGTCGTTGACTTCGTCTGCGGCGTCGGCCCAGTCGCCGTCGTTGAGTTGTACGCGCACCGCGCCCTGCTGTTCGATCGCGTCCCGCAACGCGGAGGCATACGGGGTCCGCGGCGGTGTATCCCGGCGGGGGCTGCCGAACCCGCCGACATTCACGTTGACGTTGGACGGATTGACGGCCAAGCAACCGGTAAGCCAGAGCAGAAGGATCGCGACGAGGGAATGAACGGGCAGGATGATGGTGCGCATTAGACCGCTCCCTCCTTGGATGAGGTCACACGGCAACATGTATTATGGTAAGGCTGGCTATGCGGGAAGTACAGGGGGCTCCGGGTCGGTTCGAACGCTCTGTGGTCAGCGGATCGAGTGGCGGATATGATCGCTGCCATGCGGTGGCAGGGCTCGCCAGGAACGATGCAGGCACTGGTTTTCGACGCCCACGCGGTGCGATGGACGGCGGCCAAGGCGATCGGCTGGGTGTGGCCGGACGTCTTCTGGTCGCGTCTGTCGGGTCTTCGGTTGGCGGAGGTGCCGATACCGGCGCTGCCGTCGCCGCGATGGGTTCGGTTGCGGCCTCTGCTGGGCGGGATCTGCGGCTCGGACCTGGCGACGATCACGCAACGGCAGCATCCGGCGTCCATTCTACAGACGATCACCAGCCTGCCGGCCATCGTGGGCCATGAGAATGTGAGCCTGGTCGAGGCGGTGGGGCCGGATGTGACGGGATGGCAGCCGGGCGACCGGGTGGTGGTCGAGTCGTCGCTGTCGTGTGCCGTCCGGGAGATCGAGCCTTTGTGCCCGTCGTGCAGCGCCGGGCGGTTCACGCTGTGCCGGTGTTTTCGCCGCGGGCCGTTGCCGATCGGCTCGATGATCGGGTGGAACAGCTTCACCGGCGGCAGTTGGGCGCCGTTTTTCGTCGCCCACGAGTCGCAGCTTTACCGGGTGCCCGACGAGATCGATGACGAAGTCGCGGTGCTGACAGATCCAATTGCTGGCTGTGTGCATGCGGTGATGCGGCAGGTGCCGGGCGACACGGACAAGGTGCTGATCCTGGGTTCGGGATTCGTGGGCATCGGTGTGGCGGCGGCGATCCGGGCGCTGGGGTCGGGCTGCCGGCTGGCGGCGGTGGTGCGGCACGATCGGCTGGCGGCGGTGATGCGGCGGTACGGGGTGGACGAGGTGGTCCATGTGTACCGGTCCGATCCGCAGTCGGCGCGGTACGCGAAGGTGGCGGCGCTGGTGGGCGGGACAGTGGTGCCGTCGAAGTTCGGTCACCAGGCGTTTTTCGGGGGATTCGACGTTGTTTACGATTGCGTGGGGACCGGGCAGAGCCTGACGGACGCGATGAAGTACACCCGGCCGCGGGGGACGGTGGTGGAGGTGGGGACATCGCAGATCGGCCTGGTGGACACGGCGCCGCTCTGGCTGGACGAGTTGAATGTGATCGGGGTGAACGGGCGGGCATTCGAGGAGTATGACGGCCGACGTCCGCACACGTACAAGGTCGTATTCGAGTTGATCCGGCAGAAGAAGCTGGATCTGACCGGCCTGCTGACGCACCGGTTCCGGGTCGATCAGTACCAGGAAGCGTTCAGAGCATTGGCTCACCGTGGAGCGAGCGGCGCGATCAAGGTGGCCTTTGTGCCGGGGCAGCCGTTTTGCACGATCTGAGGCAGCGGGAGTATCGCCGGATTCTGATCATCAAGCCGAGCTCGTTCGGCGACGTGGTTCATGCGCTGCCGGTGCTGAACGGGTTGCGTCGGCGGTATCCTGAGGCGCATATCGCCTGGCTGGTGTCCACGGCGTGCGCGGGGCTACTGGAGGGGCATCCGCAGCTCGACGAGGTGATCCCGTTCGATCGGAAACGGTTCGGCAGGATCGGGCGTAGCCTGAGCGTGACGCTGGAGTTCGCCCGGTTTGTTCGCGAACTGCATGGCAGACGTTTCGACCTGGTGGTTGACCTGCAAGGTCTGTTCCGCAGCGGTTTTCTGTCGTTGGCGAGCGGGGCGAGGGTGCGGGTGGGGTTCCGGCAGTCGCGGGAATTCGCTTGGCTGTTCTACACGCACCGGCTTCGGGTGGCGGACCGGGACATGCACGCGGTGGATCGGTATTATCTGGTCGCCCGGCTGCTGGACTTCGTGGACGAGCCGATCGAGTTCGTTTTGCCGGTCGATGCGGATGCACGGGCGTCTGTCGAACGGATGGCGAGCGAGGCCGGCTTGGCCGCGGGTGCGAGTTACGCGTTGGTGGTCCCGGGCACGCGGTGGGAGACGAAGCGTTGGCCGGCCGAGCATTTCGCCGAACTGGTTCGTACGATCCGGGAGAAGCACGAGTTAGTGGTGGTCCTGGCGGGGGCACCGGACGAGGTGGATGTGGCCAGCCGGGTGGCGGAACTGGCCGGCGAGCCGGTGGTGAACTTGGCGGGGCGGAC
>DATIKE010000522.1:0-9107 GCA_035477895.1 Phycisphaerae bacterium | reverse complement strand
ACCCGGGATGGGTTGCAGTCGATGAGTTCGGTGAGCTGCTCTCCCAAGGCGGCACTGCTGACCATGTTGGCGGATCCGACTAATCGGACGACGATGGCTGCGTCGCGTTTGTCGACCTCAATCCTCATCGGCTGAGAGGCGGACGGTCGGGACATGGCCGCTTCTCCTTGATCAACTGGACTTCATTGCCCGTCTGGTTATAGGCCAGATCATCCACATAGGCCCGCATGAGCATGATCCCTCGGCCGGTTGGCAGTGACAGCCGTTCGGGCAGTGTGGGATCGGGTACGCAGATGGGCGCAAACCCGGCACCCTCGTCTCGGACGCGGATAACAACCCGCCGGTCGTCGATGTCGTAGGTAACTGTGATCCTCCTGTTGGGATCGCAGCGATTGCCGTGCTTGTGCGCGTTGACCAGAGCCTCCTCCAGCGCCAGCCGGATGGCAAAAGCGGATTCCTGGGGGTAGCCCCGCTCCTGCACGATCTCAAGCAGATCCTCCTCGACTTGCCGGGCAGCGTGCAGGTCGCTGGGGATGACAACCCGGTGAGGCAGTGGTCGGGGGTTGAAGGGCATAAGCTCTACACGGACACCCCGGCGCCAACCCTGTTCCCAGCGGCTGCGGTGGGGGAAGCTCAAGGAACACTCATTATATGCCACCGAGGCCCGGTCCCTTGCGGACTGCCTGATCTTTGGCGCCGCAAAGACACGCCACCTCGGCCTCGATCAAACCGGTTTCAGGCGAACTCCCGAAGCGCCTTGTCCGTGGTCCCCTGGATGTTGAACAGCTTGTTCAGGCGGGTGATCTTGAACACCTCGAAGATCTGGGGGTGTATGTTGGCCAGGACAAGCTGCCCCTGACGCTCGGCCACCAGCTTACTGATGGTGATGAGCACACCCAAGGCGGCACTGGACAGGTGCTCGACTTTCCGGAAATTGAGCAGGACGCGGGGCGGGCTCTCGGCGGCGATCAGATTGGTGAGCTTCTCCTGGATCTGGTTAATGACCATTTCCTCCAGGATCTTACGGTCCTCGAACTCGACCACGCAGATGCCGTCCTGCCTGTCGATCGTCAGACTGGCCTCAGCCTCTGGCATTGACCGCCTCCCAGTGTGGGATTCGCTTAGAGTGCATCCTAAAAACCCTGAAATCACACGGGCGAGACCTGTCTGCGTGCGTACACGCACAGGCAGACGCCTGTGCCACACCGGTTTCAGGATGCACACTTAACCCTCGCTCCGGTCTGCATTAGAGCCTCGCCGGGCGGGGATGTCAACCGGTCAGGGCGCATGAAGCCGGAGTCACCCCTCACGGGCTTTGTCCGGCGGGGGGTTTTCCGCTATGATGTTGTGATTATCCCCCCGCGCACTGCATGGGGGCGAGCGAACCGAGGGGGCAATGCGTCCGTACAAGGTTTTCGGTCTGGTGTTTTTCATTCTGTTGGCGGCACCTTCCGTGGCCCAGGCGTGGGGGCCTATGACCCACGTGAAGCTGGCCAGCGACCTGCTCGGGCACCTCCAACTCCTGCCTGCCGGCCTGGCGATTCTCCTGGCCCGCCACCGCAAGGACTTCATGTTCGGTAACATCGCGGCCGACGTGGTGGTCGCCAAGCGGCTGAGCCGCGTGCGGCAAATATGTCACCATTGGGAAACGGGTTTTTCGCTTCTGGAGGACGCCGGGGAGTCGCGAGGGCGGGCCTTCGCCTTTGGGTATCTGTGCCACTTGGCGGCTGACACCATTGCACACGGAAAGTTCATCCCTCACCAGATGACCCTGACGCGGACGACGATGTCGTTCGGCCACTTGTACTGGGAGATGCGGGCCGATGCCGCGCTGGGGACGAGATACCGTCACGTTCTCCGGCAGGTCCTGCGAGACGTCGCGGCCGACCACCGGGCCAGCCTTCATGCCTGCATGACGGACACTTTTCTGCCGTTCACAATGAACTGGGGCGTATTCTACCGGACGAACCGGCTTGTTTCGCGCGGGTTCTGGCGCCGAGCATTGTGGCAGTGGGCGCACCTGTCGCGCTGGCATTTGCCCGGCCAGTTGATGCGCGAGTACCGCCAGGAGAGCCTCGAGCGAATGGTCGACGTGCTGGCGAACGGACGGGAAGCCGCAGTCTGCCATGAGGACCCGAGCGGCAACGCCGCGCTGGCCTACACGCGTATTCAACGCCGCCAGTTGCGCCAGATGGCCCGGGCCGGCCTGACTATGCCACACGTCTACCACGAGGCGGTTTTTCCCCACGCGCCTCGGCCGAACGGCCAATTCCGTCTGCCGGCATAATTGTGCCGAGCGATGACTGTTACGAGGGGTAATTCCCGTCCGGTTTTGACTCGCCTGAGTTTCCAAAAAGCGATACCATCCGGTACGATGCCGCGGCTTTGATGCGGGGGGTGTGTACCCGCTGGTGGACCGGCTGAAATATGTCCTGTGTGAAAAGAAGCCATGGAAGACAAAGCAACGCTGAAAATCGGCGACAAAACCTATGAACTTCCTCTCCGCTATGGCACGGAAGGGGAGGTGGCGGTCGACATCAGCAAACTCCGTGCCGAGACCAGGCTGATCACGCTGGATGACGGCTACAGCAATACGGGCTCGTGCGAGAGCGGCATCACCTTCATTGACGGGGAGAAAGGGATTCTGCGTTACCGCGGGTATCCGATCGAGCAGCTTGCCGAGCACTCGACGTTCGTGGAGACGGCTTATCTGCTGATCTTCGGCGAGTTGCCACGACAGCCGCAAATGATGGAACTGCGGCGGCTGCTCAGCGAGCACGAATTCATCCACGAGGACATGCGGAACCACTTCGAAGGGTTCCCGCCGAACGCGCACCCGATGGCGATCCTGTCGGCGATGATCAACGCGCTGGGCGCCTATCAGCCTGCGATTCTTCAGGCGGAAGAGGACAGCCGGTTCATGGAGGCGGCGGCGAGGCTGATGAGCAAGGTGCGGACCATCGCTGCCGCCAGCTACAAAAAGTCGCTGGGTCAGCCGATGATCTACCCCAGGTACGACCTGCAATACGTTCCTAACTTCCTTCACATGATGTTCAGCAAGCCGTACCACCCCTACGAGCCGCTGCCGGAGGTGGTGAGCGCTTTGCGGCAGATACTGATCCTGCACGCCGACCACGAGCAGAACTGCTCGACATCGACGGTTCGGATGGTTGGTTCCAGTCAGGCGAACCTCTACGCTTCAGTGGCCGCGGGCGTCTGCGCCCTGTGGGGGCCGCTGCACGGCGGGGCCAACCAGGCGGCCGTCCAGATGCTTATCCAGATCCAAGAAAGCGGCGAGAGCACCGAGACCTTCATCGCCAAGGTCAAGGACAAGACCTCCAGGATCCGGCTCATGGGCTTCGGCCATCGCGTCTACAAGAGCTACGATCCCCGGGCCAGGATTCTCAAAGAAGCCTGCGATGGCCTACTCAAGAAGCTGGGCATCCATGACCCGCTGCTGGACGTCGCCAAGCAGATCGAGGAGGCCGCCCTGAAGGACCCGTACTTCATCGAGCGCAACCTCTACCCGAATGTCGATTTCTACAGCGGGATCATCATGCGGGCGATCGGCATCCCGCTGAACATGTTCCCGGTGATGTTCGCCATCGGGCGGATGCCGGGCTGGATCGCCCATTGGCGGGAGGCCCACCTGGTCTCGAACACCAAGATCCATCGGCCGCGTCAGCTCTACATTGGCCCGACGACCCGAAACTACATGCCGCTGGTGGATCGCCCCTGAAACAGCGAGGGATTGTATGAGCGGCAGGCTGATCCTCAGGTCGGCGGCTCGAGTGGCACTCGCGGCGATGGTGCCGGCCTGCGGGTGCGTGAACCCCTATGTCACCGTCGATACCCGGCTGACCAGCGACCCGGTGCTCTGGCGGAAGCTGAACGGCCCGCGATTCGCCGTGGTGACCGACGATCCGAACGTGCAGACCACACTCGCGTTTCAGGAGTACGCCGCCCTCTGGTCCCGGGTCGCGATACAAGCCCGGCCGGGGTTGGGCGACATGTCCGACCCGGCGGCAGCGGATCTGGTCTTCTCCCTGTACTTCAACATCGTCGACATGGGCACGGGGGTGGCGACCTACCCGGTCTACGGCTGGACGCGAGGTTACATGATCGGCTGCGGCCGGCGGGTGCACACGTACACGACGCACGAGGTCGTGGGGACGGAGGTTCGCGCGTACCACCGCGGCTTCCGGCATGATCTGTTCGTGTCCGCCTGGGTGGCAGACCCGTCGCAACCGGCAGGTCGGCGGGTCGTGTGGGAAGGCCAGGCGGCACGAACCACGGACGATGCCGACCTCAAGGCCGCCATGCCGTACCTCACCGTCGGCCTCGGGCGGTTTTACGGGCAGGCAACCAGCGAACCCACGCGGATCAAAATCGACAAGGACGATCTGCCGTCCTTTTGATTTTCCCTCCGGCGCTCATACCATAAGACTTTTTCCGGTGATGAGGTGCCTTTATGACGTCGTGCGAGGACGGATCGACAGCGTTGTATGCAACCATTCGGCAACAGGATCCGGATCTCTACGAAGTGATGGTCGCGGAGCTGGATCGCCAGACGAATTGCCTCGAAATGATCGCCTCGGAGAACCACGTGTCCCGGGCGGTGCTCGAGGCGGTAGGCTCGGTGCTGACCAACAAGTACGCCGAGGGCTACCCCGGGAAGCGATATTACGGCGGTTGCGCGTTCGTCGACCGGGCGGAGGACCTCGCCCGCGATCGAGCGAAGCAGCTTTTCGGCTGCGACCATGTGAATGTCCAGGCTCACTCCGGCAGCCAGGCGAACATGGCCGTCTATCTGGCGGTGCTCAAGCCCGGCGACACGGTTCTTTCACTCGACCTGGCCCACGGCGGGCACCTTTCGCACGGACTGAAGGCCAACTTCAGCGGGACGTTCTACAACATCATCCACTATGGGGTCGACCGCCAGACTGAAGTCTTCGACATGGCGGAGATCTGCAAGGTCGCCCACCAGGTGAAGCCCCGCATGATCATCACCGGGGCATCGGCCTATCCGCGGGTGATCGACTTCGCCGCCTTCGGCGACATCGCCCGCGAGGTGGGGGCGTATCACATGGCCGACATCGCCCACATCGCGGGTCTGGTGGCCACGGGTTTGCACCCATCGCCGATCCCGCACGCGGACTTTGTGACCACGACGACACACAAAACGCTCCGCGGGCCGCGGGCGGGCATGATTATGTGCAAGGCCGAGTTTGCCAAGGCGATCGACTCGAAGATATTTCCCGGCACGCAGGGCGGACCGCTCATGCATGTCATCGCCGGCAAGGCGGCGGCGTTCGGCGAGGCTCTGAAGCCTGAATTCAAGACTTACCAGCAGCGGATCGTGGCGAACGCCAAAGCTCTGGCCGAGGCCCTGAAGGGATACGGGTATCGTCTCGTTTCCGGCGGCACCGACAACCACCTGATGCTCGTGGACCTGCGGCAGGTTCACGCGGACATCACCGGCAAGGACGCGGAGGGCTGGCTCGAACTGGCCGGCATCATTGTCAACAAGAACATGATCCCGTTCGACGAGCGCAAGCCGACCCAGACCTCGGGCCTGCGGATCGGTACGCCGGCGGTCACGACCCGCGGTCTCGGCCCGGACGAGCTTCGCACCGTGGCCGGCTGGATTCACGAGGTTATCAGCGGTCGCGGCGACGCGGCCGTGGCCACAAAGGTTCGCGGGCAGGTTCTTGATATGTGCCGACGATTCCCGCTGCCGCATTGACTCCTTCAAATGACAGACAGATTCACCACGGTGACGCGGGACCACGAAGGCGCTGGCAACAACGCCGTATTGAACCTGGCGGCGCGGGTGGCGGGGTTGGTCATTGTTTGCTGTCTTTCAGGCTGTGCCGGCTCAGGCGTCGTGCACGTGATGCCGTTCCTTCGGTACGACTTTCCCGCGAACGAGCTTCCGGCTCAGACGGTGCAGGCCGACCGGGCCTGCTGGTGGCAGGACGAGCAGGGGCGGGTGTACGTGGCCCTGCGCCGGCACGTACCCTCGCTGCTCGGCAAGGCTTTCGAGTACGACTGGCAGATGACGCTGATGGTTGAGGATCTGCCCGCCGGCAGCGAGAAACTATATCGCCTTGGGGCGGACTCGGTTCGGCAGCGATTGTCTTTCGGCGGGGTGCATCTGCGATCGCTGTCGCTGACGGGCGTGGCGGTGGTGCACGGCCCGCGCGGCGGCATCCTGCGGGGTCGATTTCATGCCGACGTGCGGCAGCAGCAGTTCAACGTCCTCACCGGCTGGGTGCCGCAAATGGGCCGGGCACCCATGATCGTGATGGCCGGCGTTTTCGAGGCGATCCATGATCCGGCTCGCGGACAGGCTATTCTCGAACGCACGGAGGCCGACAGCCTCGGACGCTTCGCGCACCTCGATGCATCGAGTCAGCCGGGATATGTCCTGTATCCCTTGCAAACACGACCAGCCGCCACCCGGGCATCGACCCGGCCGGCCGCCACACAGAATGGCAGCCAAAGCCCGAAAGCAGCTTCAACAAGTCCCTGACAAAGAAAGGCTCATGCCAATCGGTGCATTTCTCACGGTCTGCTCGTGGGATGTGACGCGGGAGTCGGCGCGAGGGAGGCCAAGGCCCGGGCGGCGACGGCGGCGATGGTCAGGTCGGTGCGCGCGACGGCGGCCAGGTCCTCGGGACGGATGCCTTGGGCGAGGAGTTTGCCCTGAACCGCGGCGATGGCCCGTTCGGCCCGACGCTGGGAGGCAGGGGGGCACGTCAGCGGCCGATGGTCGCCAAGATGACCTTGGATCACGGGCTCGGCTGCGCGACAGCCCAACATTCCCAGCGAATCGATCGCCTGGGCTGTCACGTCGGGATCGTCGGCATTGCTCAGACGCTCGATCAGAATATCCTCGGCCTGCGGGCCGCCGATGCGTTCAAGGGCCACCATGGCCGCTGTCGCCGATGGTCCGGCGGCCATCTCCTGAAGCACCGGCAGAGCCTGCAAGCGGTCGGGGCGCAGGGCGATCTCGAGAGCCGCTGCGTCGCTCACCTCCACGCTCGGATCGCCCAATCGCATAAAAAGGCACTGCAAGGCGCGAAGGTTCGGGCAGGACCGCAGGATCCGGACGCCGATAAGCCGGATCGACTCGCGCGGGTCGTCGAGCAAGCGCGGCAGGGCGGGCAAAGCCCTGTCGCCGATTGCCGCCAGAGATCCGGCATAGTAACTCTGCAATTCGGGAGACTCTACCGCCGTGATCCGGTAAGCCCACCAGTACGCCCGTATCTCCCACCGGTACCAGATCGCCACCAGCCAGAGCAGCATCAGGATCGCGATGGCCGTATATGTGGCTCGTCGTCCGCGTGTGGAGGCGGATCGCGCGCGAGGCCGGTCATCGGGGGGTTCCGGATGTGTCATCGTCTCCGGGTCCAGGCTGAATCGGCGTACTTGTCCCGAAGCTGCTCGGCCAGCCGGCGCTCTTCGGGAATGTAAGCACCGGGGTCACCGACGGAGATTCCGAAAACGGATTCGGCCAACTCACGCAGGTGGGCGTCGATGTCCAGGCCGGCAAGGTCGGCAATGGCCGCGCAGATCTGCTGCTCAAACCGCTTTTCGAGAATCAGCGAACCGTGCTGGAGCACGGCGCCGGCCGCGCGCCGCTGGGCACTGCCCATCAGTTTACACTCGCCGGCCAACAGGTCGAAGCAACTGTGTCGCTCGAAGCAGAAGAACGGCCCGCCGTGCGAGCAGCCGCCCCGGCCGGCCGGCCCCTTGCGGACGGTGATGCCGCGGGACGCCAGCAGGGCGGCGACGGCATTATGGACCAGGTCGTACAGGGCGTTGGGGCCGGCGGCCCGCATCAACGCGTGGCCCACGGGGACGGTGAGTGAGTAGGTCAGCTCGCGATCGTGAAGAATAGCACCGCCGCCGGTTATCCGGCGAACCACGGGCAGCGCGCCTGCGGGCGGCGGCAGGGCGGCAAAGTCGCAGTACTCCTGAAAGTAGCCCAGCGAGATCGTGGGCGGTTCCCATCGGTAGAAGCGAAGAGTCGGCGGCGAACCGCCCGACCCGACGCAGGTCAGGATGGCTTCATCGCGGGCCATGTTGGTCGGACCGTCGGCGGGCGGATCTATGAGCCAGCGGACGGGCATCCGAGGGGGCGTCGAGTCGCTCATGTCAGTCCAGCCGAAGGTAACCAGCCGTCGATCGGCTCAATGGGGCGCCGAACGTCGGCGACAACGTATGGTAATCCCAGCCTCGCCGCTGCTGGAGATTGAAGCTGATTGTCCGGTCGGATGTTCCTTCTCCTAAAAACACCGCGAGTGGAATCGCGATTTCCCAACGAACGTGGATTCCATCGAGTCCGACGGCCGACTGGACGCCGACAAGCCCGCCCTCAGGTTCGGCTTGAGTCGTGGTGCGGTTGTCCGAATCGACGTACAGCGTCGTTGCAGTCTTCGGGCCGGCCAGATAGACGCACACATGATCGCTTTCCTCGGCGGTCTTTCCTCGTCGTGGGTACTTGTTGATCGCCCACATCGTGTCCACCAGGACATACAGGTTGTCGGCATCATGGAGCAGCCGGATATCAGCCTGGATCGGCCGGGCCGGCCGCACCGGGCGTCCCCAACGCGCCTGGCTGAAGTCGCTGATCGCCGGCGCCATTTTCCATGCGGGCTCATCCGGTTTGCCGTCGACGGTGATCGGCGTCTGCGTCCTGCCGGATGCAACCAGTCGGCGGCAGGCCAGATCCGGCGGCTCCACGCGGACCTCGCACGAGCCGACGGGCGTCGACAGCGATACTTTCATCCCCTCGATCGGCAGCACCTTGGACGGTTCGGTCACCCGAAACGGCAGGATCGCCTCGGCCTTCCCGTTCGGAGGTATCCGGACGGTCGCCTCGGCCGGCGCGGCGAACTCCAGACCCGCGGACCGCGGAGGGCCGTATGTGACCGTGATCGGCTCGGGCAGGGGGTTTGGCAGCGCGTAGTGGAGTGTTCCGGCCTGCTGATCGATCCCGAGCAGGATTGGCGCGGGCTGCTGCCCCGGCGCGGCCGCGGCGGCCAGTTGGGAATAGACGCGGTCCAGTTCGATGAGTTCGTAGGCCACCGGATCGGAAG